>JABAYF010000010.1 GCA_018609125.1 Candidatus Nanopelagicales bacterium
GTGGTCACGACCGGCTTGTAGTCCAACCGCACCGTAGTCTCACCATCGCTACCCTCGGTGCGGTAGGCCATGGTGTGCCGCATGAAGTTCACATCGTCGCGGGTGGGGTAGTCCTCCCGAGCGTGACCGCCGCGGGATTCCTTACGCTCCAGGGCGCTGATCACGGTGACCTCGGCCAGATCTAGTAGGAAGCCCAACTCGATGGCTTCGAGGAGATCGGTGTTGAACCGGGCGCCCTTGTCTTGAATGGAGATGTGGGCGAAGCGACGCTTGAGTTCAGATACATCGGTCAGTGCCTGCTTCAACGTGGCCTCGGTGCGGTAGACCTGAGCATTCATGTCCATCGTTTCTTGCATGTCGCGTCGAATGGCGCCGACCCGCTCCCCGCCGGTAGCTGAGCGGATGCCCTCCACCAAAGCCATGGTCTGGCCCTGGGGATCCACCGGCAGATCAAGGTAGTCGTGCTCAACGGCATAGTCAGCGGCGGCGATGCCAGCGCGACGACCAAAGACGTTGATGTCCAGCAAAGAGTTGGTACCGAGGCGGTTGGCGCCATGAACTGAGACACAGGCGCATTCACCGGCAGCGTAAAGACCCGGAACAACCGTGTCGTTATCGGACAGCACCCGCGTGTTCACGTCGGTGGGAATACCGCCCATGGCGTAGTGAGCGGTGGGGAACACGGGTACGAGCTCGGTCACCGGGTCCACGCCCAGGTAGGTGCGGGCAAACTCGGTAATGTCGGGCAGTTTGGATTCGATCTGTTCCTTAGGGAGGTGGGTGAGATCGAGGTACACGTAATCCTTGTTCGGTCCGGCGCCGCGACCTTCGCGTACCTCGGCGACCATCGCGCGGGCCACCATGTCGCGGGGCGCGAGGTCCTTGATGGTGGGTGCCACCCGTTCCATGAATCGCTCACCGGTGGCATTGCGCAACATTCCACCTTCGCCACGTGCGCCCTCGGTGAGAAGGACACCAAGGCCGGCCAGGCCGGTCGGGTGGAACTGGTAGAACTCCATGTCTTCTAGCGGCAGGTTGCGACGCCACACGATGCCCATGCCGTCACCGGTGAGGGTATGGGCATTAGAGGTTGTCTTCCAGACTTTGCCGTAACCGCCGCTGGCGAAAATGACCGACTTGGCCTGGAACAGGTGGATTTCACCGGTGGCCAGTTCATAGGCCACCACCCCGGACGTGCGCCGTTCACCATCTACCTCGGTCATGAGGAGGTCCAAAACGTAGAACTCGTTGTAGAACTCCACGCCCTCTTTGACACAGTTTTGATACAGGGTCTGCAAGATCATGTGACCGGTGCGGTCAGCGGCATAGCAAGCCCGGCGCACAGCGGCCTCGCCGTGGTTGCGCGTGTGTCCGCCGAAGCGCCGCTGGTCGATGCGGCCCTCTTCGGTGCGGTTGAAGGGAAGACCCATGCGCTCCAAGTCCAACACCGCATCAATGGCCTCGCGGCACATAACCTCAGCGGCATCTTGATCGACGAGGTAGTCGCCACCCTTAATGGTGTCAAAGGTGTGCCATTCCCAGTTGTCCTCCTCGACGTTGGCTAGGGCCGCGCACATACCGCCCTGAGCAGCCCCGGTGTGGGAACGCGTCGGATACAGCTTGGTCAACACAGCGGTGCGGGCTCGTTTTGTGGACTCAATTGCCGCGCGCATTCCTGCGCCGCCAGCGCCCACAATCACCACGTCGTATCGATGGGTCTGCATGAACATCCGCCTTCTGAGTCGAGTCAGCCAATATTGGGGTCGAACGTGAACAGGACCAAAGTGCCCAGCAGGATGATGAAACCACTAGAAACGTAAAGCAGCATCTTCATCCAAAAGCGAGTCTGGTCGCGTTCGGCGTAGTCGTTGATAATGGTGCGCAGGCCGTTGGTGCCGTGCAGCATGGCCAGCCACAGCATGGTGAGGTCCCAGATTTGCCAGAAGGGACTCGCCCAGCGACCGGCGACGAAAGCAAAGTTGATGCGCTGAACGCCGCCATCGAGAATGTTCATGATGAACAGGTGCCCAAGCACGAGGAAAACCAAAACGATGCCGGAGATGCGCATGAACAGCCAGGAGTACAACTCAAAGTTACTCCGCTGTTCGCCTCGTTTCGACCCCGGTGCAGCAAGTGAAGGACGACGGGAATTAGCAAGGCTCATGGCGTGCTCCCAAACAGTGCCTCAGCAGTGTGCATCATCATGAAGTAAGCACCGGGCACCATCACCAGGAGCCAAAGCCCCACGATTCCCCAGAGCATCTGCCGTTGATAACGGGGCCCCTGCGCCCAAAAATCCACCGCGATAATGCGGAGGCCGTTGAGTGCGTGGTAGAGCACGGCACCCACAAGACCCACCTCGAGGAGCGCAACGATGGGGGTTTTGTACGTGGCAATCACCAGGTCGTAGGCCTCGGGTGAAACGCGGACCAGGGCGGTATCCATGACATGGACATAAAGAAAGAAGAATACCGAGATCCCGGTGATGCGATGGGCAACCCAGGACCACATGCCTTCACGGCCGCGATACAAAGTGCCCACGGGGGCGATGGCCAAGGTGGCCTCCCAATCGTTGATGGATTGACGTCATCGTAACGAGGAAAACCTGAATCTGCCCGTGGGGGCAGGGGTAGGTCGCTCGAATGTGACATACGCCCTAATCTGACCTCCATGGCGACATTACCCGGCCCTGATTCCACATCCGCGTCCCCAGCAGCGATCACCGAGTCCGGACTGCCCTTTCATCCGCTCTACGGTCCGGCGGATCTTAAGACGTGGGATCCGCAGACCCAGATCGGGATTCCCGGTGAGTACCCCTACACGCGTGGTGTGTACCCGTCCATGTACACCGGGCGACCCTGGACGATGCGCCAGTACGCGGGGTTCGGGACCGCAGCTGAATCCAATGGGCGGTACCGGCAACTACTGGAGGCGGGCACCACCGGTCTTTCCGTTGCCTTCGATCTCCCCACCCAGATGGGTTATGACTCTGATCACCCACTGGCCCGCGGTGAGGTCGGCAAGGTGGGCGTGGCCATCGATTCCATTGACGACATGCGGGTGTTATTCGACCAAATTCCTCTCGATGAAGTCTCCACGTCAATGACCATCAATTCCCCCGCGGCGGTGCTGCTCCTGCTGTATCAGTTGGTAGCTGAGGAACAGGGCGTAAGCAGTGCCCAACTCAATGGCACGATCCAAAATGATGTGCTCAAGGAGTACATCGCTCGGGGCACCTACATTTATCCGCCAACGGAGTCACTGCGGCTCATCACCGACATTTTCAACTATTGCCGAGCAGAAATTCCACGTTGGAACACGATCTCAATTTCTGGCTATCACATGGCCGAAGCCGGAGCCACTCCCGCGCAGGAGATTGCTTTCACGCTGTCCAACGGCGTGGAATACGTGCGTGCTGCCGTGGCTTCCGGCCAGGACATCGATGAATTCGCGCCGCGGTTGGCTTTCTTCTTTGTGGCGCGAACGACTCTGCTGGAAGAGATAGCGAAATTCCGCGCTGCCCGACGGATGTGGGCTCGCATCATGCGCGATGAGTTCGGGGCGAAAAACCCCAAGTCGCTCATGTTGCGTTTTCACACCCAGACTGCCGGAGTGCAACTCACTGCGCAGCAGCCTGAGGTCAATTTGGTGCGGGTGGCCATTCAGGCTCTAGGTGCGGTGTTGGGGGGCACCCAATCCCTGCATACGAACTCATTCGACGAAGCGATCGCGCTGCCCACCGAAAAGGCAGCACGACTGGCCCTACGCACCCAGCAGGTCCTGGCATATGAATCCGATGTCACCGCGACCGTGGACCCCTTTGCCGGGTCCTATGCCGTGGAAAGCCTCACCGACGATGTGGAGGCGGCCGCGTTGGCGCTGATGGCCCAGGTCGAGGGCTACGGCGGTTCCGTCGCGGCGATAGAGGCCGGATTTCAAAAATCAGAAATTGAAAAATCGGCGTACCAAATCATCAATGAGATTGATGCGGGCGACCGGATAGTGGTGGGGGTTAATCGATTTGTTCACGCGGAAGATGATGATTACGAGCCGCTGCGCGTGGATCCGGCGATCGAAGCCGAACAGGTCAGGCGGCTACAACGACTGCGGGCAGAACGAGACGGTGCGGCAGTCGACCTTGCACTAGACACAATTCGCCAGGTGGCACGCAGCGATGGAAACCTGCTCTACCCGATGCGTGAAGCCCTTGCGCTGCGCGCAACGGTGGGCGAGGTCAGCGATGCGCTGCGCGATGTCTGGGGCCAATACACCCCTACCGATGTCTTCTAGATGACATCTTCTGGGTAGGGTCACGGGTTGTTGCGTTTTCGGTGGGCAACTCACTGGTCGGTAACTGTTTGGCCACAATCCTTCCTCTGCTGACCAATCATCGACAGGATGGGGGCATTCGCCCGTGTCCGTTTACAAGTTAACTTATCTGGAGGTTCGTGTGCGCAAGTCTCTTGGCGTCCTGGCCGGTATCGGCGCCGTTTCCCTAGTACTCGCTGCCTGTGGCAGTACCCCTGACGACGGCGGCGCAACCACCGCAGCCCCGTCGCCGACCGACACCACCGCAGCTCCCTCGCCGGTCCTGCCACCGGTGAAGGCATGCATGATTTCTGACGCTGGTGGCTTCGATGATCGCTCCTTCAACGAGACCGCATTCCTGGGCCTCGAGGCAGCCAAGGCCGAGTACGGTATCGAGACGCTGGCACTTGAAAGCGGTTCGGATGCGGACTACCAGCCCAATATCAACCAGGCCATCCAGCAGGACTGCTCCCTGGTCATCACGGTGGGCTTCTTGCTCGGCGATGCCACTGAGGCAGCTGCCACGGCCAACCCGTCGGTTGATTTCTCAATCGTCGACTACGCCTACGAAGCCCCGCCAGAGAACCTGCAGGGCCTGGTCTACGCGACCGAGCAGTCGTCCTTCGTGGCGGGTTATCTAGCTGCAGGCATGACGGAGACGGGCACCGTGGGCACCTACGGTGGCATTCCGATTCCGTCGGTCACCTCGTTCATGAGCGGCTTCTACCAGGGTGTTCAGTACTACAACGAGGCCAAGGGCACTGATGTTGATGTGCTGGGCTGGGATCCCACGGATCCGGAGAAGGGCACCTACGCTGGTGGCTTTGATGACCAGAACCAGGGGAAGCAGATCGCCAAGAACTTCATCCAGCAGGGTGCTGACATCATCTTCCCGGTTGCCGGCCCCGTGGGCCTTGGTTCAGCCGCTGAAGCCCAGGCCAATGACGGCGTTTCCATTATCTGGGTTGATACCGATGGCTGCATCAGCGCTTCGCAGTACTGCGATGTGTTCTTGACCAGCGTCATGAAGGGTATTGACGCCTCGGTCAAGGCCTCCATCGGCGCTGTTGTCGACGGAACCTTCTCCAATGAGCTGTACGTCGGCACGTTGGCCAACGGTGGTACCAAGATCGCTCCTTATAACGAGTTCGACGCTGCCGTTCCGGCTGAACTCAAGGCAGAGGTCGAGCAGGTCACCGCAGACATCGTCTCGGGCACGATCACCGTTACCCCGTAATTGTTCGCAGCAACAACTCAACCAACTTGAGTGTTCGATAGATATTCAGATTCACGCGCGCGCCCGGGTGGGTGGCCGATAGGCTCCCTGCCCGGGCGTGATGCTTTTCCCGGCCTCATCTAGACGTGTCAGAGGTGTCTGGGGGTAACGCCGTGACCGCGATGTGGAGGCAGTGAAGTCGTGCAATTGCAACTGCGTGGGATCACGAAGCGCTTCGGTGATCTGGTCGCCAACGACGACATCTCGGTGACCTTCGAGCCTGGCCAAATCCATGCGCTTCTCGGGGAAAATGGGGCCGGGAAATCCACCCTCATGAACGTTCTCTATGGGCTCTTGCAACCCGATGCGGGCCAGATCGTGGTCGATGGTGAACCCCTGGTGTTTCACAGCCCAGCCGGTGCCATCGCTGCGGGCATCGGCATGGTGCATCAGCACTTCATGCTGGTGCCGGTGTTTACGGTGGCGGAGAATGTTGAACTTGGTGCGGAGAGTGTGGGTCCGTTTGGATTTCTCAAAACAGCTGATGCTGCGCGCGCGGTCGAGCGTGTGTCGGCCGAATACCGGTTAGCAGTCGACCCAAATGCCGTGGTGGAAGACCTCCCGGTCGGCATTCAGCAGCGGGTAGAAATCGTGAAGGCTCTGACCCGCGAGGCACAGTGCGTCATTTTGGATGAACCCACGGCAGTGCTAACCCCGCAAGAAACTGATGAGTTGTTGTCGATCGTGCGCGGCCTACGCGATGCGGGCAAGACCATTGTGCTGATCACCCACAAGTTGCGTGAGGTCCGCGAAGCCGCTGACGTCATTACCGTCATCCGGCGTGGTCGTGTGGTGGCCGAGTCGGTATCACCGCAAACATCAGAAGTTGAGTTGGCTTCCCTGATGGTGGGACGCGAGGTGTCGCTCGTTGTGGACAAGCCATCGCTTGAAGTGGGCGAGCCGGTACTTCGTGTGAATCAGTTGAGCGTCTACGACACCCTCGACCGGGCCATTGTTGATGATGTGTCCTTTGATGTGCGCGCCGGTGAGGTGCTGTGTATCGCCGGGGTGCAGGGAAACGGTCAAAGCGAACTAGTGGAGGCGCTGGTGGGGCTGCACGACCGCAGCGAAGGTCGCATTGATCTCGGTGAGAAACGCATTGACGGGTTATCGACCAAGGGCATTCTTGATCTCGGTGTCGGCTATGTGCCCGAGGACCGCGAACACGATGGGTTAGTGGGCTCTTTTAGCCTGGCCCACAACATGGTTTTAGACACCATCGGGGAATCTCCGTGGAGTCGACGCGGCGTCATCAATTACGGGCTCATCAACGAAAATGGGCAGAATCTCATCGAGCAATACGACGTGCGAGCAACGAATGCTCAGGTCGCAGCATCCACGCTTTCCGGTGGCAATAAGCAAAAGGTTGTGCTCGCTCGTGAGATGTCGCGCTCGCTGCGCCTGCTCATTGCATCCCAGCCCACCCGCGGGCTCGACGTGGGCAGCATTGAATTCGTCCATCGGCAGATCATCCAAGCTCGCCAGTCGGGGGTTGGCGTCATCGTGGTCTCCACCGAACTAGATGAGGTGTATGCCTTGGCTGATCGGATATTGGTGATGTACGCCGGGCGAATCGCCGGTGTTGTCACCCCTGATGTTGGCCGCGACGACTTGGGGCTGCTGATGGCTGGAGCAACTACGTCATGAGCGAGCCCAGCACACCGTCCACCGGTCTGTCCGGCAGTAAGACTGAAGACACTCTGCACCCTGGAACAGAGCCGCCCGACAGCCTCACCGGGGAACTGCGGCGCCGGGTGTTGAGTATCAACCTCGCCGTTACCCTGCTGGCTTTCGTGTTGGCTCTGGCGATTGGGGCGGTGCTGATCGCGGCGTCGGCGCCGAGTGTGATCGAATCGCTCGGCTATTTCTTTGCTCGGCCATTTGATACCTTCGCCGCAGTTTTTAACTCGGTGTACTCGGCTTACTCCGCTCTTTTCCAAGGTGCACTCCTTGACGTAAACGAGCTACGAGAAGGCGACGTTTCTGCAGCGTTCTACCCACTCTCGGAAACATTCACTGTCTCAGCTCCCCTCATTTTGGCCGGACTTGCCGTCGCTATCCCATTCCGGGCCGGGCTGTTCAACATCGGCGCACAGGGGCAGATGGCATTCGCTGCTATCGGAGGCGGTCTTGTTGGTTTCGGTCTTAGCCTTCCGGCGGGAGTGCATCTTCTTGCTTCGTTAGCGGCGGCTATGGTCTTCGGTGCACTGTGGGCAGGTCTCGTTGGACTCCTCAAAGCGAAGACCGGTGCACACGAAGTGATCACCACGATCATGCTCAACTACATCGCGATTTACCTACTCGGTTGGGTCTTGAATCAAGACTGGTTCCAGCGCGAGGGCAGAAACGACCCGATCAGTCCCATTCTAAATGAGAGTGCAACGTTTCCGTTGATTTTCGGTGGTGGTCTGCGTATCCACTTCGGGATCCTGTTCTCCATCGGCGCCGTTATTGTCGTGTGGTGGATGATGACCAAAACCACCACGGGTTTTCGCATCCAAACGGTTGGTGCAAATGCGGCGGCCGCGCGCACGGCAGGCATGAACGTCGGGCGCATATGGATCGTGGCGATGCTCTGGGCCGGGGCTATGGCTGGGTTAGCCGTGAGCATGAATGTCAACGGAACCGATAAGGTCGTGACGGCAGGAATCGTTGGTAATATTGGGTTTGATGCCATCACCGTGGCCCTTCTTGGGCGAGGTTCACCCTTTGGTGTTCTCGCCGCCGGCCTGTTGATTGGTGGCCTTCGAGCAGGTGGTCTTGCCATGCAGGCCTCCACCGGAACGCCCATTGACATTGTGCTCGTGCTTCAAGCCCTGATCGTGCTCTTTATTGCCGCACCGGCGCTCGTTCGAGCGGTGTTCCGATTACGTGGCAAAACCGCCGATTCCCTCACCATTGCCAAGGGGTGGGGGTCATGACACTCACCGCACCCGTGGTGCCCCAGGCGCGCATTGCACCGCCCTCATTAACTCGACCCATCATCATGACCGCGTCAGCCTTAGTGCTGGGCGCTATTTTCATCCTGCTGTCCCCGATGGATGCCGAAACCACCTTCATCTTCAATCTTGGCGACACGTTTATTTCGATTCCGGACTGGATCGTGCCTTCGCGCACAGCTGCCACAGGGTTCGCGATCGCAGCGCTGGTGTGTGCTGCGATCGCCTGGCCGATCAATGCTCGGCGAGGATCGCTGTTCCTCCCGGCATTCGGACTCGGTGTTTTCTTGGTGATGTCGTTCCTAGCTTGGGTGGGCGCGGATTCCCTGCTACCGATTACCGGACTGCTGCAGGGCTCGCTCCTTTTAGCAGTTCCACTGATTTTTGGTGCCATGGCCGGCGTGCTGAGCGAACGTGCCGGTGTCATCAACATCAATATCGAAGGGCAGCTACTGGTCGGCGCTTTTCTCGGCGCCGTCGTTGCATCGCTACTGAACAATGCCTACCTAGGCTTGGTGGCGGCCCCGGTTGCCGGGGCACTGCTTGGGCTTCTGCTCGCCGTGTTCGCTACGAGGTACTTCGTTGACCAGGTAGTTGTTGGCGTTGTGCTCAACGTGTTGGCAGTGGGACTCACCGGTTTCCTGTACAGCAGGTTCCTTACAGAGGATCCCGATCTGTGGAATAACCCTGAGGTTTTGCCCACGATCGCGATACCCGTTCTGTCTGATATCCCTATCCTCGGCCCGATTCTGTTCGATCAAAACGTCATCGTGTACTTGATGTACGTCGTTGTCACCGTGGTGCAAATTGCCCTGTTCAAAACGCGATGGGGCTTACGCCTGCGATCAGTGGGGGAGTACCCGGAAGCAGCTGACTCGGTAGGTATTGAAGTCAATCGCACCAGATTTCGCGCCGTCATTCTGGCCGGTGCGGTAGCCGGGCTCGGCGGTGCCTTCTTCACCCTCGGCTCCGTCGGCGCCTTCGGTCGCGAGATGACGGCGGGCAATGGTTTTATCGCCTTGGCCGCGGTCATCTTTGGACGTTGGAATCCCATCGGTGCCCTTGCTGCTGCGTTGCTGTTCGGCTTCGCCGATAACCTCCAAAACGTTCTGTCGATTATTGGTTCACCGATTCCGAGCCAATTCCTGCTGATGTTGCCCTACGTCGTCACCATTTTGGCGGTCGTGGGGCTGGTGGGCCGAGTGCGAGCACCTGGTGCAGACGGAATCCCCTTCCGCAAGTCCTGAATCTAAGACACGCCAACTCGTTGCCGTATGGGCATTTCCGCACAGAATGAGGTGACATCGCGATCGTGACTTCTTCCCATGATCATCCCGCTGCTATTGACTGGAGAGAACTTCACACGCAGGCGACTGCGGTGATGCACCTGGCTTATGCGCCATACTCTCGATTCAAGGTCGGTGTAGCGGCCATGATGGATGACGGGCGGATCATTACCGGATGCAATGTTGAGAACGCGTCCTATGGAGTCGGGCTGTGCGCCGAGTGTGGTCTGGTCAGTGAATTGCACCGCACCGGCGGTGGCAGGCTCCGCGCCGTGTCCTGTGTTGACCAGCATGGCAGCGCATTAATGCCCTGCGGTCGATGCCGGCAGTTGCTCTGGGAGTTTGGTGGCGCAGACTGCCTCATCATGACCCCGAAGGGTGTGCGCACACTTGCTGACATTCTTCCGCAGGCGTTTGGGCCTGGTGACCTGATCAGCCGTGCCGAAGCGAATGGACCCTCCCTGTGACCAACACTTTTTCAGCCGTTGATGTGATTCGCCATAAACGCGATGGTGCTGAATTAAGCGCAGCAGAAATTTCCTGGGTACTGCAGGCCTACACCCGAGGAGACGTAGCCGAGGAGCAAATGGCTGCCCTGGCCATGGCGGTCTACTTCAACGGGATGGGCCCACAGGAACTCACGAACTGGACCACATCGATGGTGGATTCAGGAAAGCGCATGGACTTTTCTTCGGTACCGCGACCCACCGTTGACAAGCATTCTACCGGCGGTGTGGGCGATAAGATTACGCTTCCGCTGGTGCCGATTGTGGCGGCCTGCGGTGCTGCGGTGCCACAACTGTCCGGCCGAGGGCTCGGACATACCGGTGGCACGCTGGATAAATTGGAAGCCATTCCGGGTTGGCGAGCGCACCTGAGCAATGATGAAATCTTGGCGGTGCTCACTGCCGTGGGCGGCGTCATTTGTGCTGCGGGAGAGGACTTAGCCCCTGCCGATCGGAAATTGTACGCGCTGCGTGATGTGACATCAACGGTGGAAAGCATCCCGCTGATCGCATCCAGCATCATGAGTAAGAAGATCGCCGAAGGAACCTCGGCTCTCGTGCTCGATGTGAAAACAGGAGCCGGGGCTTTCATGTCCGATCCTGAACGTGCACTTGAACTCGCCACCACGATGGTCGCGCTCGGGCGTGACGCTGGCTTGCGTACACGAGCGGTGGTCACCGCGATGGATGTGCCACTGGGCCGGGCGGTGGGCAATGCACTTGAGGTCGCAGAGTCAGTCGAGGTGCTGGCCGGCGGCGGGCCAGCAGACGTGGTCGAGCTGACCCTTGTGTTGGCTCGACATATGCTCGAACTTGTCGGAATTGATGCAGATCCACATGTTGCGATCCGCAGCGGTGCAGCCATGGATTCCTGGCGGGAAATGATTCGTGCTCAGGGTGGTGACCCGGACGCTGTACTGCCCTCCGCACGCCATATCGACACCATTCGAGCAGATCGTGACGGCATGGTGACCCGATGCGATGCACTCGCTATCGGACGCGCATCATGGCGACTCGGCGCTGGTCGCCAGCGCAAGGAGGATCCGGTTTCGCCAACTGCGGGAATCGAAGTGTTGGTAAAGCCCGGAGATCTGGTGCGGCAAGGTCAGGGGATACTGCGGTTGCACGCAGACGATGCAGTCCAACTTGATTCGGTGGCCGATTTTTTGCAAGCACATCAATCGGCGCCAATCACGATCGGTGCTGAGACTGAGATCATCAACCGATTGCCGTTGGTAATGGAAACTGTGGAGGGATAACGAATGCCTGAGATCATTATTGCACCGACCCGGGTTCCCGTTCCTGGAGGCAAGTCCATCGAAGAGTTCTTCGGCCGGGTAAACAGCGCTGATGAGGGTGTGTCTATCGCCTATATGGTTGCGCCACCCGGCTGGGATGAGCCAGCGCAAGCACCGGACTTCGATGAGTACACCGTCGTCCTCGACGGTTGCCTCGAGGTTGAATGTGGCGATGATCGGTGGTTGGTGCCGGCGGGGCAGGCCATTAAGGCGTTTGCGGGGGAGCGGGTTCGGTATCGCACAACTGAGGGGGCTCGCTACATTTCGGTTTGCCTACCGGCGTTCAGTCCAGACTTGGTACGAAGAGACCCTGACCCGTCGCTCGGCTGAGGGATTGCGCCTGCTCGCGTAATTCGGTCAGCGCAATCCCCTTTCGTTGCAAAACGTCTGTGTGCCACGGCCACACGGGGACGGCATCTAGTTGTGCGACCGCGTCGTTCACGGGTATCAAAACTCGTGCCACCTGCTGCAGTACCAGGACTTCTAGTTCGGATCTGATGGGTTCGGGGCCCACCTGCAGGAGCGGGCTGGAGTAGGCGATTACTACGGAGACTTCACGTTCGCCTGTCATCACGGCTGCTCTGCCTCGGTCGAGTGTGCCCTCAATGGCTGCAGCCGATTCCGATCGTTGGCGCTGATCCACGCCAAAGCCGACAGCGCACAGTGCGAGGACCACGATGAGACTCAGCACGCTCCAGCGCGGCAAACCTCGGCGCGGGCGGGCCGAACCAACGGTAAGCACCTCGCTGGGTGGTGGCTCAGACATGTTCATGATGGAAGACCCTAGGTGATCTCGGGTAGATTCAAGCCATGACGTCACTTTCGCAGGCTTCGCCCACACGTGCGGTGATTAGGCAGGCACCCAAGGTATTACTGCACGACCACCTCGACGGTGGGCTACGTCCGCAGACGATCGCAGAGTTGGCGGCTGAGACGGGGTACCCAGATTTGCCGACAACTGACGTGGCTGAGTTGGCACGATGGTTTCGTGAGTCGGCCAGTTCAGGATCCCTGGAGGACTATCTGGAAACGTTTCGGCACACGGTGGGCGTCATGCAGACATCGGAGTCTCTCACCAGGGTCGCAAGGGAATGTGCACTTGACCTTGCTGCTGACGGGGTCGTGTACGCCGAAATTCGCTTCGCTCCTGAGTTGCACGTGGAGCGCGGGCTTGGGCTCAACGAGGTGGTGGAAGCGGTCCTGGCCGGTTTCGCCCAGGGTGTTGCTGAGGCAGGCGCTACAGGTCATTGGCTTCGCATCGGCACGTTGTTGACCGCGATGCGCACGGCGGCAAAGAGTCGCCAAATTGCAGACCTTGTCGTTCAATATCGAGATCGAGGCGTGGTCGGTTTTGATATCGCCGGTCGTGAGGCTGGCTTTCCGCCGACCCGACACCTTGATGCATTCGAATTTCTGCGCCGCGAAAATGCCCACTTCACCATCCACGCTGGGGAAGCTTTCGGCCTACCAAGCATCTGGGAGGCCATCCAGTGGTGTGGTGCTGATCGCCTCGGTCACGGCGTCCGGATTGTCGATGATATTTCAGTAGATGCCGATGGCACGGCACATCTTGGCCCGTTGGCTGCCTACGTTCGCGACCGCCGCATTCCTCTCGAACTTTGCCCTACCTCCAACGTCATGACCGGCGCCGCCGCGTCGATCAATGAGCACCCGATTGGTTTGCTTTCAGATCTCAAATTTCGAGTCACCATCAATACGGACAATCGACTGATGTCCGATACGACGATGACCGATGAAATGGCAGCGGTATGTGACGCGTTCAAGTGGGGTCTGCCGCAGTTGCAGTGGCTTACGGTTAATGCCATGAAGAGCGCGTTTATTCCTTTCGACCAGCGACTTCACATCATTGACGACGTCATCAAACCTGGATACGCAGCACTGCGCGGTTAATGTGGAGTGTGTTACTACCTACCCTGCGGATGCCATACGGTAGTGGTTTCAACGAAGCTGCGAATGCGGCCGAGACCTGGGTCGTCAGCCCAATCGGTATCCCGCGGCGTGAGTACGACCTTGATGGTGTCAGCGGCCGCAACCGACATGGATGTCGCCAGAGCATCGTCGGTAACTCCGGTGAGGTCTAATGCGTTGACATCGGCGTGAGCGGCCAGCCACGGTCCGATGGTGTCGGGTGGGCCGGTGAGCAGGTTGATCACTCCCGCCGGTAAGTCTGAGGTTGCCAGCACTTCGGCGAGGGTGATGGCTGGTAGCGGACGGTCCGGTGCGGCGATACACACCACGGTGTTGCCACTGACGATGATCGGAGCGATCACGCTGACCAGTCCGAAAAGGCTCGACTTTGCCGGAGCCACCGCAGCAATAACTCCGGTGGCCTGGGGCACGGAGAAGTTGAAATAGGGTCCCGACACTTGATTGCTGGAGCCCAGCACCTGGGCGTATTTATCTGCCCACCCGGCGTACCACACCCAGCGATCAATCGTGGCGCTGACTACCGCCGCTGACCGGCGCGGGGACAACCCCTCCGTCCGGGTGAGTTCCTGTTCGAATTGCGAACGACGGTCTTCCATCATTTCAGCGATGCGATACAGGATTTGACCCCGGTTATAGGCATCGCGGGCCGCCCAACCTGGTTGTGCGGCACGAGCGGCCACGACAGCATCGCGGGCGTCCTTGCGACTGGCCATCGACGCGTGCGCGAGGAATTTGCCTTTGCTGTCCAAAGCGGCAAAGGTACGGCCGCTCTCGCTTCGAGGGAAAACGCCGTTGATGAATAACTTATACGTTTTGCGGACCGCTATTCGATCATCCATCACACAACCTCCGAACGTAGGTAGGCGCCGAGGCCGTGGCGGCCACCCTCACGGCCGAAACCGGATTCCTTGACTCCGCCGAAGGGCGAAGCCGGATCAAAGCGGTTGAAAGTATTGGCCCACACCACACCAGCCTGCAGTCGCTGGGCCATCCACAAGGTACGCGAACCCTTTTCGCTCCAGATGCCCGCTGATAGGCCGTATGGAGTGTTGTTTGCCTTCGCGACCGCTTCCTCGGGGGTGCGGAACGTGAGAACGCTGAGCACCGGTCCGAAGATTTCTTCGCGCGCAATCCGATGAGACTGGCTCACCCCGGTGAATATCGTGGGCGGGATCCACCATCCACGTTCGGGGAGAACGCAATCAGCACTCCATCGCATTGCTCCCTCAGCATCACCGGCGGCGATGAGTTCCCCGATGCGAGCATGCTGCTCAGCGGAATTAATGGCGCCGATATCGGTGTTTTTATCCATTGGGTTGCCCAGGCGCAGATGCGAGAGGCGCTCTTTGAGTGCAGCGATTACTTCATCGGCCGCAGACTCAGCGACAAGCAGCCTCGATCCTGCACAGCACACGTGTCCCTGGTTGAAAAAGATGCCGTTCACGATGCCTTCGATTGCTTCGTCGAGGGGGGCATCGTCGAACACGATATTGGCTGCTTTGCCGCCGAGCTCAAGGGTGAGGCCCTTCCCTGTGCCAGCGACCGCGCGTTGAATGCCGCGGCCCACCTCGGTAGAGCCGGTGAAAGCCACCTTGTTGATATCTGGATGTTCAACGAGAGCCCGACCCGTTGCGCCATCACCGGTCACGATGTTCACCACACCGGCGGGCAGTTCTGCTTCTCGACATATCTGGGCGAATGCCAGCGCGGTCAAGGATGTCGTTTCAGCTGGTTTAAGCACGACCGTATTGCCGGTAGCGAGCGCTGGGGCGATTTTCCAGGCAAGCATCAATAACGGGAAGTTCCAGGGAATGATCTGCGCGGCAACGCCGTATGGTTTTGGCGCAGCACCAAAGCCTGCATGCTGGAGTTTGTCAGCCCAGCCGGCGTAGTAGAAAAAGTGCGCTGAGACCAGGGGTAGATCTACATCCCGTGATTCGCGGATAGGTTTTCCATTGTCCAAGGTTTCAAGAACTGCGAGTTCACGTGATTTCTCGGCAATGATCCGGGCGATGCGATAAAGATACTTCGCCCGTTCACTGCCGGGCATTTTGGACCAGACGCGATTGTATGCACTCCGCGCAGCATGAACTGCGCGATCAACGTCTGCACTGCCAGCCGCCGTGATTTCCGCCAGGACTTCTTCGGTGGCGGGGTTGACTGTCTTAAAGCTTGTGCCATCAATGGATTCAACGAATTCACCATCAATGAACAGCCCGTAGTGGGCATCAATCGTAACGATATCTTGAGACTCCAATGCGGGTGCATAGTCGAAAATCATGTCTGCAACTCCTAATCAATCGTCACATAGTCAGCGCCGGAATAGTGCCCTGAAGACATGCGCTGACGCTGCATCAGTAGATCGTTGAGCAAACTTGAGGCGCCGAAACGAAAGAGATCCGGGGTAAGCCAGGATTCACCCGCGGTCTCATTCACCATGACCAGGTAGCGCATCGCATCCTTCGTTGTGCGGATGCCTCCGGCCGGCTTGACGCCGATCCGGCGACCGGTGATTGAATGCCAGTCACGTACCGCCTGGAGCATGACCAGGGTGACCGGCAAAGTTGCAGCGGGCGAAATTTTGCCGGTAGAAGTCTTGATGAAGTCAGCCCCGGCCATCATTGCCAGCCACGATGCACGCCGCACGTTGTCGAGTGTCGACAGTTCGCCCGTCTCCAAGATGACCTTGAGATGAACCTGGCCGCACACCGCTTTGATGGCGGCAATTTCGGTAAAGACCTTGACGTAATCTCCACTGAGAAAAGCGCCGCGATCAATAACCATGTCTATCTCGTCGGCCCCGTTGGCGATCGCATCCTGGGTGTCTGTCTCTTTCACTGCGAGACTGGCTCGACCGGAGGGGAATGCGGTGGCAACAGCGGCCACATGAACGGCATCACCCACCGCGTCACGTGCGATCTTGACCATATCGGAATACACACAGACAGCAGCCGCGGATGGCACACCTGCGTCTAAAGGATCTGGCCGCACCGCCTTCGCACACATCGCGGTGACTTTGCCACGGGTGTCTGAACCCTCCAGGGTGGTCAGATCAACCATGGAGATGGCGAGATCGATCGCTGCGCACTTGCTAGTTGTCTTCACCGATCGCGTGGAGAGCATCGCGGCGCGAGCATGCGCACCGACTTCGTCGACGCCTGGCAGAGCATGGAGAAATCTGCGCAGTCCCGGAGCGTCTGTGGTGCCGTCCCACGCGTATGTCACCAGATCAGCCTAGCCCCGCACCTGCCACGAATGAAGCCGGTCATCAGAGGTAGACGCGGATGAGAGATTCAACGCTGGTGACAAGCTCATCAAGTAGGCCCTGTGCGACTGCCCGCCCTCGCGCTACCTCGTGGAATGGTGGCAGGTGCACCTGGAGGTACGCCTTGACCTTGGGCTCGGTACCGCTGGGGCGAATGAAGATGGTTGCTTCATCGCCGAGGTTCAACCGCAAACCGGGTGTGGGCGGAAGGGTGGGGAAATCGCTGCTCAAGGAGCCCAGACCGAGATCGACAACCTCGGTGATCAGTCGCCCGGCCAGATGTGACGGTGGATCGGCCACGATGAGTTGGGCGAGTGTGGTCGTCAGAGCCGCATTGGGCATCCGCATGGATACCTGCGCGCTGAGGTGCGTGCCGTAGGTGGCTTCGAGATCGGTGAGCAGGTCTTCGATCGAGATTCCTGTTGATTGAAGATGCGCAGCGACCTCGCACAGCAGTAGCCCCGCAGTGATCCCGTCCTTGTCGGCCACGTGAGCCGGGTCAATGCAGTAGCCCAGTGCTTCCTCGTAGCCGAAGGTGAGCCCGGGCACCCTGCTGATCCACTTGAATCCGGTCAAGGTGCGGGTGAAGGGCACCTGATGAGCCGTAGCGATGGTGGGCAGCAACGTTCCGGAAACGATTGATGAGGCGAAGATGCCGTTGTGTGTGGGCCGTCGAGTAATCAACCACCAGCCGATCAAGGCCCCGACTTCGTCACCGCTCAACATGCGCCAGGGATCCGGTATGGCCACCGCGCAGCGGTCACCGTCTGGGTCATGGGCAATCACCAGATCGCAGTTTTCGCGAAGGGCGAGTTCCAAGGCAAGCTTCATGGCCCCGGGCTCTTCTGGGTTGGGGAAGGCGACAGTGGGAAAGTCAGGGTCTGGTCGCTGCTGGTCAACGACTTCTACCGGAGGCGAAAAATTACTGTATTGCAGTACTTTTGCGAACAGGATAGAACTTACGCCGTGCAGAGCCGTATGCGCGACCCGGAGCGTGCGCGGACCATTGGGGATAAGCAGGGCGGCACTAGCGCGCAGATAGGCAGCTTCAACATCACCACGGAGCACGCCCGGTGGCGCAGCAGTTGGCACGCGCTGAAGTGATGGCTGTGTCGACATCAGGTCGGCAATGTTTTGATCGGTAGGGCTAATTATTTGACGACCGTCGCCCCAGTACACCTTGTAGCCATTGTCTTTGGCCGGGTTATGACTTGCCGTCACCATAATTCCGGCGGCAGCGTGGCAGTGACGGACGGCGAAGGCCAGCATCGGTGTTGGGATCGGATCTTTGCTGATCTCTACACGTAACCCTTGGTCTATGAGTACCGCGGCGGTGGCTTCGGCGAATGCGCGCGATCGGTGGCGACCATCGAAACCCACAACGACCAGTGGGGGTTGATTGGTGTGTTCGCTTTGAGCAAGGAGAAGAGTCCCGATCGCCTGGGCTGCCTGGCAGACGACAGTGGTATTCATCCCACCCGGTCCAGGGCCCATCGCGCCGCGTAAACCTGCCGTGCCAAAAATAAGTGGCTGATCAAAAAATTCATGCAGGCGATCTATCGCTGATTGGTCGCCCCGTCCGGCATCATCAAGCCACTCGCGCAGCGTGTGTTCGTCGGCAAGGTCGAGTTCGATTCCTTGCCACTGGTCGATACGCGAAACAAGGTGAGGATCTAACCCCGGGATGTTCATGCTGATGTTCTAATTTCTCTATCGCGTTGCACTACAGCGCATTGAGAACATCAGACATGAGTGCGCCCATGCGCGTGGCTGCGGCCCGTCCGGCAGCGAGAACTTCCTCGTGGTTGAGGGGTTCTCCGGTAATTCCGGCGGCCACATTGGTGACCAGTGATATGCCAAGCACATCCATGTGTGCTTCGCGGGCCGCAATAGTTTCTAATGTGGTTGACATGCCCACAAGGTCGCCGCCCATTGCTCGCACCATGTTGATCTCGGCCGGGGTTTCATACTGTGGTCCCCGGAACTGTACGTACACGCCTTCGGGGAGGGTCGGATCAATGCTGTGACACAGTGCGCGCAGGTGCGGAGCGTAGGCATCGGTGAGGTCAACAAATTGCGCACCGTGCAGGGGGGATGCGCCGGTGAGATTGATGTGATCACGAATGAGCACCGGGGTGCCTGGTTGCCAGGCGGGGTCAAGTCCACCGCAGGCATTGGTCAAGATGAGAGTTCGGCATCCAGCGGCGGCTGCGACCCGCACTCGATGCACCACCGCGTCTACTCCGTGCTCCTCATACAGGTGGGTACGTCCTACAAAGACCAAAACCCGATGGTTTCCCACGGTGAGGCTCCATACGTGCCCCTCGTGGCCGGCAACGTTGGTGCCGTGGAATCCGGGCAGATTTGCAACGGATAAATCGAGATCGGGGGTGCCGAGCATCTCAGCGGCCGGCAGCCAACCAGAGCCGAGGATGATGGCGATGTCGTGCCGAGCGACGCCGGTGAGGCGCCCAATCTCGGTGGCGGCTTCACGAGCGAGGATGTCGTACGCGGATGCGGCGGAGGACGTGGTCTGGGACACGGGACCGACGCTATCGCAGATCTGCCGAGCCTGATATGCCCTCAGCGCGAGGGACGTCCGCGCAGATCGGTGACGTAGTCATTGGGAGCGCCACCTGCCTCGGCCGCGTCGGCGAGGCTGGAGAGGTAGCGCGTGGTGGGTAGGCCGCCTTCGTAGGAATCCAATACGTAAACCCACGCCACGGTGTCTTTAGACAGCGTGTTTACCCGAACCCGAACTTTGCGCCATAGACCAAGATCAACGCCCTCCCACCCGTCTAGGGCACGTTCGTCGATGGGGTGCAGTTCATAGAGGGCAACGAATACGGTCGCGCCGGAGTGCTCGACAACGGTTGCACTCGGCCCATCAATGAGCACATCTTCCCCACCGAAGGTCAACCGCCAATCAACCATCCACCCGGTGTCCACGAAGGGTGACAGCGGAGCGCGCTGGGCCATCCGGGCTGGATCCAGGTTGGGACCATATGCGGCATAGAGCGCCATGTGGGCCAGGGTACGCGACGAGGACGCTTCGTGGTCGGTGCTCGTCAGTTAAACCCATAGGCAACAATGAGGCCGTGACAACAGTGGTAATCATCGGCGGCGGACCAGGTGGTTACGAAGCAGCGTTGGTGGCTGCTCAACTGGGTGCTGAAGTCACTCTGATTGATCGAGATGGCCTCGGCGGATCAGCTGTGCTGACCGACTGCGTTCCGAGCAAAGCCCTGGTAGCGGCGGCCACTGTGCCCCAGACAGACACCGATCTGGCCACCATCAATACGCGCATCATCGAACTGGCTGCTGCTCAAAGTCGCGATATCGCCGAGCGCATTCGTCGCGATGGCGTTCGCATACTGGTCGGTACCGCTCACCTGGTGAATGCCTCGACGGTTTCTTACCACGGTTGTGCAGCGGAAGAAGAGACGATCGCGGCCGATGTCATTTTGCTTGCGACCGGTGCTCGACCCCGGGTGCTTGGTGCGGCCGCTCCCGATGGGGAGCGCATCTTGACCTGGGAGCAGGTCTACCAACTCCGTGAAGTTCCACAACGCTTGATCGTCGTTGGATCCGGGGTTACCGGGGCAGAATTTGCCTCAGCCTACTTAAGCCTAGGTAGTGATGTTGTGCTGGTTTCTAGCCGTGATCGCGTGCTGCCGGGGGAGGATCCCGACGCGGCGGCGGTAATAGAAGAAGTTTTCCAGCAGCGCGGCATGAACGTGTTGAATCGAGCTCGTGCGGAAAGTGCGTGCCGGACGGCGAACGGTGTGCTGGTGACCCTGACTGACGGCCGCGAAATCGAGGGCACGCACGTCCTCATCGCGGTGGGGTCGCTACCTAACACCGACGATCTCAGACTCGCTGATGTGGGTGTGGCCACAGACGAGGGGGGTTTCATCGAGGTAGATCGAGTGTCACGTACTTCTGTGCGCGGGGTTTATGCAGCAGGGGACTGCACCGGAGTGAACATGCTTGCCTCCGTCGCGGCCATGCAGGGACGTATCGCCATGTGGCACGCTCTTGGCGATACTGTCCACCCCCTGGATCTCAACACGGTGTCCTCCACGGTCTTTACCGACCCAGAGATCGCCACCGTTGGCGTGTCCCAGGTTGATGTGGATTCAGGCCGGGTGCGTGCGGAGTCAGTCATGCTGCCGCTGAGCACTAACCCGCGCGCGAAGATGCAAGGAATTGACCATGGTTTCGTGAAAGTCTTTTGCCGACTTAGTTCCCGCATTGTGGTGGGCGGGGTGGTTGTGAGCCCGCACGCGAGCGAACTTATTCACGCGATCACGCTCGCGGTCGATGCACGACTTACGGTTGATCAGTTGGCAGCGGCCTTCACCGTCTATCCGAGCCTGAGTGGCTCGGTTGCTGAAGCTGCTCGCCGACTTCATTCTGCCGACGCAGGGGGCTAGGAGTCGCTAGACAGAGTGCACACGACGGTACCCGCGAGCACTGTGGTGCCCAGGATGGCAGCGAGCCCGGTCACTGTGCCGGCTTTATGTGCGGTTAGTGGCTGCTCCATTTTCATCGCTTCGAGCACGACGATCAAATCACCGGCGGCCACGTGGTCACCCTCGGCAACGGCGATCTTCACGATGGTGCCCTGCATCGGTGATGCGACGTCATCGCCAGATGCCGCTGCTGTTGTCTTGCTACGGACACGTGTGGTCCGCGCCTTGTTTTCCTTCGCCGTTGGCGCAGAGTTCACGCCGGCAGGCAGCGTCACGGTCAATCGTTTGCCATCAACTTCAACAACCAGTTCTTGGCGCTCCACGTCGGTGGTGCCCGGGTCGGTATGCCCTGAATAGGCAGGGATCGTGTTGTTGAATTCCGTTTCAATCCAACGCGTGTGAACCTTGAATGTGGTGTGTGGGTCGCTGGGTGCGAAGGCGTTGTCATCAACGATTGCGCGGTGGAAGGTGAGCGCAGTCGCGATTCCGTCCACCTCGAACTCTCGCAGCGCGCGGCGGGCACGCTGGATGGCTTCTTGGCGATCTTTGCCGGTCACGATGAGTTTGGCGAGAAGTGAATCGAAATTTCCACCGATTACATCACCGCTGCGAAACCCTGCGTCGACGCGAACTCCTGGGCCACTAGGCATTTCCCATTTTCCGAGAAAGCCGGGAGCGGGCAGGAAGCCACGGCCTGGATCTTCGCCATTGATGCGAAATTCGATGCTATGCCCATTGATCGGCGGGTCTGGATAGTCAATCAAGCCACCCTCGGCGATGCGCAACTGCTCGCGGACAAGGTCGATCCCGGTGACCTGCTCCGACACCGGATGTTCTACCTGAAGGCGGGTGTTGACCTCAAGGAAACTGATGACTCCATCTTCGCCGATGAGGAATTCACAGGTGCCTGCATTGATATAGCCCGCCTCGCGCGCGATGGCTTTAGATGCAGCGTAGAGCTGTTCTGTTTGCTCGGGAGTGAGGAACGGTGCGGGCGCTTCTTCGACAAGCTTTTGATGTCGACGCTGCAGTGAACAGTCCCGTGTTGACACGACCACAACGTTTCCCTGCGCGTCGGCGAGGATCTGGGTTTCCACGTGACGGGGGCGGTCGAGGTAGCGCTCAACAAAACACTCACCGCGGCCGAAAGCAGCAATGGCCTCGCGGACGGCAGAATCGTAAAGTTCTGGGATCTCCTCGAGGGTGCGCGCCACCTTGAGGCCACGGCCGCCGCCGCCAAATGCTGCCTTGATCGCAACCGGCAACCCGTTTTCGCGGGCGAATGCGGTGACCTCCTCGGCTGAGATGACCGGGTCCGGGGTTCCCGGTACCTGTGGCGCGCCAGCCCGTGCGGCGATGTGTCGAGCTGACACTTTGTCGCCGAGGTCGCGAATAGCCTGGGGCGGTGGACCGATCCAGGTGAGTCCGGCATCGATGACAGCCTGGGCAAAGTCGGCGTTCTCCGACAGGAAGCCATAGCCCGGGTGCACGGCATCTGCGCCGCTGCGGGCAGCAATATCAAGAATTTTCTCGATATTGAGATACGTTTCAGCCGCGGACTCACCATCCAGGGCGTAGGCCTCATCCGCGAGATCTACGTGGAGTGCAGACCGGTCTGCGTCGGCGTACACCGCCACAGATAGCAGGCCGGCGTCTCGGCAGGCACGGGCAACGCGGACGGCGATCTCGCCTCGATTGGCGATGAGGATTTTGTGCACGCAATGGAGTCTAGAGTCCCCAGGCGTGGGAGGCTGTTGAGGTGTTCATTCTTGCCTCCGCATCCGTTTCTCGCCTACGTCTACTACGCCAAGCCGGGCTCGACCCACAGGTGATGGTCAGTGGTCTGGACGAGCATGCCGCTGTGGCCGAGATGCCCGATCCCAGCCCGGCACAGGTCGCACTAGGACTCGCTGTAGATAAGGCCACCCGGGTGGCAGAGGTGGTAGATCACGTCGGCGCCCTAGTGCTGGGTTGTGACTCGGTTTTTGAGTTCGAAGGTGCCGCGCTCGGGAAACCGGCAACCCGCGAGATAGCCCACGAGCGATGGCGGCGGATGCAGGGACGCACTGGCCAACTACACACCGGGCACTGCCTTATTCACGTCGGTGATCCCGCCAGCGTTCTTACCGAATTGGTCAGCACCGAGGTCTTGATGGGGACTGCGACTGCTGCGGATATCGATTACTACCTTGACTCGGCCGAACCGTACGCGGTGGCGGGCGGGTTCACACTCGATGGTCTTGGAGCACCGTTTGTTGCGGGAGTATCTGGCGACCCGGGCAACGTGATTGGTGTTTCTTTACCGGCGGTCCGCCGGTTAGCGGCGGGCCTGGGCATAACGTGGGCGCAGTTCGTCGAGCGCGCGTCGGCTCATAGCGGCTAGCGGGGCAGTGAGGAGGCTTGCCAGGCGCTAGGCCCGGCGAATGTTCGCGACCGGATCTGGCGACCAGGCGAGTTCCACAAAGGTCGGGGTTTGGGATTCGCGTCGGAAGGTCGCTGCTGGAACGAGAGCACGCTGAGTGCGCCGGTGACCGCGGCAATTTCCTCGTCGGTTGCACCGCCCCGCACGATGAACGAAGGCGCAGGTTCAGCCTGGGGCGTGCTCACAGCGGGATGTTTCCGTGTTTCTTGGGCGGCCGGTTGCTTCGCTTGCCGCGCAGGGCCCGCAGGGCTCTGGTCACTTGGCTGCGGGTTTCGCTGGGTAGGATGACGCGATCGACATAACCGCGCTCAGCGGCGGTGTATGGATTGGCCAGGGTTGTTTCGTATTCGCTGATGCGTTGTGCCCGAATAGCTTCAGGGTCATCAGCATTGGCGATGTCGTTGCGGTACAAGATGTTCACCGCACCCTGAGCTCCCATCACGGCGATCTGGGCGGTGGGCCAGGCAAGGTTGACATCGGCACCTAGGTGCTTTGAGCCCATCACATCGTAGGCACCGCCATAAGCCTTACGCGTGATAACGGTCACCAACGGCACCGTGGCTTCAGCGTAAGCGTAGATGAGTTTTGCGCCGCGGCGAATGATGCCGTCCCACTCCTGATCGGTTCCGGGCAAAAACCCGGGAACGTCAACGAAGGTGAGTACCGGAATATTGAACGCGTCACATGTGCGTACGAACCTGGCCGCCTTTTCGGAGGCATCAATATTGAGGGTGCCGGCAAACTGCATGGGCTGGTTGGCGACCACTCCGACAGAGTGGCCTTCAACGCGGCCGAAACCACAAATGACGTTGGGTGCGAACAACGGTTGTGTTTCGCAGAATTCGCCATCATCGAGCACATGTCCGATCACGACGTGCATGTCGTAGGGCTGATTGGGCGAGTCAGGAACGATCGTGTCGAGTTCTAGATCGGTTTCAGTGAGGTCGAGATCTAACTCACCTCCGTAGACGGGAGCGGGATCTAAGTTATTGCTGGGTAGATAGGACAGCAGCGCGCGCGCGTAGTCGAATGCGTCGTTTTCGTCTTCAGCCATGTAGTGGGCGACACCGGATTTTGTGTTGTGGGAGCGCGCACCGCCGAGGTCCTCAAAGGCAACGTCCTCACCGGTCACTGTCTTGATGACATCGGGGCCGGTAATGAACATATGCGATGTCTTATCGACCATGATGGTGAAATCGGTAATGGCTGGGGAGTACACGGCGCCGCCCGCGCACGGGCCCATGATGAGGGAGATCTGCGGGATCACTCCGGAGGCTTGTACGTTTCGATAGAAAATTTCCCCGTACATGGCCAGCGAGGCGACTCCTTCTTGGATTCGGGCGCCCCCGGAGTCGTTAATGCCAATGACAGGACATCCGGTCTTTAGAGCAAGGTCCATGATTTTGACGACTTTCTCGCCGAAGACTTCCCCGAGGGATCCACCGAAGACGGTGAAGTCCTGTGCGAACACACACACGGGACGGCCATCAATGGTTCCGTATCCAGTGACGACTCCATCACCGTAGGGACGCTGGTCTGACATGCCAAAGTTGGTGGCCCGATGCCTGGCCAAGCCGTCAATCTGAGTGAAGGAGTCCGGGTCCAGGAGAGCTTCGATCCGCTCTATCGCGGTGAGTTTGCCCTTCGCGTGTTGTTTTTCAACAGCGCTGGAACGCCGATCGAGCGCCTGGGATCGGCGCCGCTGTAGGTCGGCGGCTTTCTCAGCCGTGGTGCGCGGATGATCAGGAACCCCAGAAGCCGAAGTCACGCACCGTACTGTAGTGGGATGCCTTCCCATCGTGGTGCGAGTAGGTCGCGTGGCCGCTCAATCTGACCTTCCCGAGTTACTCGCGGCAGAGCCAGCCTGGTCGGGGTGGCCTCCGGTCATCATGCGCGACACGGTTGCCTCCACGATGGATGAAGTACGCACGCTGGCCGAGGAGGGCAGCCCGGAAGGCACCGTGGTGCTGGCGCGTGAGCAGCGTGCTGGGCGGGGGCGGCACGGCCGACGATGGGAGTCTGCTGCGGATCGGGGAGTGTGGCTGTCGGTATTGCTGCGCCCCACCGCGAGCATTGAGCAGGTCGGACTCCTGCCACTCGTGGTCGGCCTTGCTGTTCGCGACAGTCTGGCCCAACGCTATGGAGTCAACGTCGTGGTCAAATGGCCCAACGACGTACTCGTGAGCAGTGTTCATTCCGGGGATGAATCCTGGCTGAAGGTCGCTGGTATTTTGGCGGAGGTGCTACCCGGTGGCGCGGTGGTGGTTGGTGTGGGTGTCAACATCGGGGACGCACACACCCTGCCGAGCACAGCAGCTTCATTGCGAGCTTCTTTGCTCGATGCGGCAGCCACGCTGCCCGAACATGATGAGCGCGCGCGAACCCGGGTAGCGGCCGGTGTTCTGGCGGATATTGCTGCGTCGTATCGGAAATGGTGTACCGGAGACTGGGACTTTTCGCGTTACCGAGAGAACTGCATCACGATCGGGCGGCAGGTCCACGTACAGCACCTCACCGATCCGTCCGGGCGGAGCCTCAGTGGCGAGCAGGGGTTAACCGCGGTGGCGGTAAACGATGCGGGGCAGTTAATTGTCCGAGACGTCAGCGGAGCCGAGCACACGGTGTCAGCCGGCGACGTGTCGTTGGCCCCGCCTTACGAGTAATCGGGTGAGATCGGTCGTGATCGTCACCCGTGTTGTCCCGTTTTCGATCAGGTGTCGTGTCACCATAAGCGGGTGAACTATCCGACCCGACTGCTCTCCGACGATGAGTCCATTGACTGGGAATGTCGACCGCATTGGCGGGGCCTCATCGTGCCGGTCTTGCTGCTCCTTGTTCTTGCTTTCGCTGGCACCTGGGCGTTTGTCAGCTGGGGGGCTTGGTTCTCCGGTCCGCTGGGCTCGGTTGGCCGCTGGGTCATCCTTGGCGTTGGCGTCCTCATCTTCATCGTGATGGTTCTGCGCCCGTTTCTGCACTGGTTTTCCTCGCAGTACGTTATTACTAATCGCCGCATCATCGTGCGTAGTGGCATGCTGGCCAAGTCTGGACGCGTGATGCCGCTGGGAAAGATCAACAAGGTTTTCTTCAACGTTTCCATTTTGGGGCGCCTACTCAATTACGGTCGCCTCGACGTGGAATCGGCGAGCGATGACAACCTGATTATTCGCGATGTGCCCGACGTAGAGATCGTTCAGCAGCGACTGTCTCGGCTGCAAGAGGCCGATGAGGACCGCCGCCGCCCGCCCCAGTTTCCCGCGTCGGATTGACCGCTCCTGTTGCGCCGATCAGTTAAATCGGAGCGCTTGCGTCCCGTTCGGCCAGTTCGTGTTCGGCCGAGTCGCTTTCCGGGATCGCCGGAAAGACCCAGCGTCGATATGACCAGAATCGAAACAAGGTACCAAGCCCAAGCCCCACCACATTGGCGCTGATGTTGTCAGCCAGTGCGCCGGTGAGCCCGAGTGCATAGTGGGAGAACCACAAGCAAGCCAACGCGATCATTAGGGCAACACCATTGAGCAGGAAGAACATCAGGTATTCGCGCCCCATGTTGGTGCGGCCGCGATGTCGAAAGGTCCAGTAACGGTTCCCGAAGTAGGCCACCGTCGTAGCGGCAACAACGCTAATGACTTTTGCGCTGAGTGGACGGTCATAAAACCAAGCGTCGGGGCCACCGCCGAAACGCAGCAGGTTGAACAGACCAATGTCGACGATGAAGGCGACAAGGCCCACCATCCCGAATTTGGCGATTTCCCGGTAGAGCGAACTCACTGTGCCCGTGATCAACACGTGAACGCGTTGGAAGACAGACGCAGGCGCGGGAGCGGACACGTACGAATAGTACCTGTTTGTCCGTGTGGTTGATTCATCAAAGCGGGGTCAACCCTAGGATTGGCCGGTGACGACCCGCATTCCCGGTTTAGCCGTGGGCATGGTTGGTGGCGGCCAGTTGGCGCGCATGAGCGCCGGACCGGCAACAGCGCTGGGCATTGACTTCGCGGTCCTGGCTGCGAGTGCGCATGATTGTGCCGCTGCGGTGGTTCGCCATACTTTGATCGGCGCCCACGATGACCCGCGAGCTCTGGCTGCTCTCGCCGAGGGTGGCCGGGTAGTGACCTTCGACCACGAACATGTGCCCACGGACTATCTCCGCGAGTTACAACAGGCAGGCGTGCTGGTTCGCCCGGGTCCGGACGCACTCGCTCATGCTCAGGACAAGGCCTTGATGCGGCGGGCGATAACCGATCTTGGGCTGCCATCGCCGGCCTGGGCAGTAGTAGGTCAGCCACACGAGGTTGCCGCGTTCGGTGACGAGCATGGTTGGCCGGTTGTGCTGAAGGTGTCCAGGGGCGGCTATGACGGGCGTGGTGTGTGGATGGTGGAGTCTGTCGCCAACGCCGAATCGGTGATGGCTGACGTGTCACCGATTCCGGGAGCGGTGTGGTTGGTCGAGGAGTTCTTGCGCTTCGATTGTGAAATTGCTGCGCAGGTGGCCAGGTCCCCGCAGGGTCAGGCCGTGGCCTACCCCGTGGTGCAGACGCGACAGATTGCCGGGATGTGCGCAGAGGTGATCGCTCCCGCGCCAGATCTCAGCGATGACCAAGCTATTGCCGCGGTTGAGATGGCACTGATCATTGCCCGAGAACTCAATGTGATCGGCATGTTGGCCGTGGAGATGTTCGTAGTTGACGGTGCCCTGTTCATTAATGAACTAGCCATGCGGCCGCATAACTCCGGGCACTGGAGCATTGACGGTGCGCGCACCAGCCAGTTTGAAAATCACCTGCGTGCCGTGTTGGACCTGCCGCTGGGTGATCCGCGCATGACCGCCTCACACGCGGTCATGGTGAATGTGGTCGGACCGCCTCAGCCGGTGCCACCTCTCCAGGATGCTTTTCGCCATGTCCTGGCACGTGACCCCGGGTTGCGTATTCATCTCTACGGCAAAGAGATCCGACCGGCCCGCAAACTCGGTCACGTCACCGTGGTTGGCCAGGATCTGCCAGAGTTGCTCCATCGGGCACATCACGCCGCGGACTACATGATGGGAATTGTCGATGAGTAACACTGTGGGGCCGGCACCTACCAGTGATGTGTCCGCTCGCGTCGGGATCATCATGGGCAGTGACTCTGATTGGCCGGTGATGGCCGAGGCCGCGGCAGCATGCGACGAACTAGGCATCGGTGTGTCAACCGATGTTGTATCGGCACATCGGATGCCCGAAGAGATGATGGAGTACGCCCAAACAGCCCGCGCCCGTGGCCTCGAGGTCATTATTGCCGGAGCCGGTGGTGCGGCTCATCTGCCAGGCATGGTGGCTGCGATGACGACCCTTCCGGTGATTGGTGTTCCAGTGCCGCTGCCACCCCTTGATGGAATGGATTCACTGCTATCTATCGTGCAGATGCCCACCGGTGTTCCGGTGGCCACGGTCGCCATCGGGAATGCCCGCAATGCTGGTCTGTTGGCGGGGCGAATTCTTGGTATCGCAGACCAAGACGTAGCCAAGCGGCTGGAAAAACTGCGTGACGAGATGAATCGGGCTGCTCAAGCCAAAGGAGAACGCGTACGTTCGCGTGAGTGAGTCTGTGTGATGTTGGTCTTTGCCATCACGATTCCTTGCGTAGTTCCTCAATGCGGCGGCGAAGTGCCAGGCGGCTCTCTCTCCGCAACTGCGCCTCTCTAAACCGGCGCTGCTCGTCGGGGGTTTGCGCATGCACCGGATTTACCTTCATCGGCCGCCCATCGGCATCAATGGCAACAAAAACAAGGTAGGCGCTGCCCACGTGAATGTGATCGACGCTGCCACTTCGCTGCGCCTCCACGCGAACACCGACCTCCAGTGAGGTGTTGCCTGTCCAATTAACCGAAGCCTTTGTAATCAAGATATCGCTCAGGCGCACCGGCTCGAGGAAAGCCATCTCGTCCATGAAGGCGGTAACGGCAGGGCCACCACAGTGCCGGGCGGCGCAGGTGCCTCCGGTGGTGTCAACGGCGCGCAAGATAACTCCACCGTGGACGTTTCCCAGATTGTTAGCGTCCATGACCTCCATGACTCTTGCGAGGGTCACCTGGGAATCGGCCACGTTGTGGGCGCCGTTGCGGTTAGGGGAAGTCATAGCGTTGAGCCTACTGATCAGCATCGGTACTACCCTGCACACATGCGATTGAGCGTTATCGGCACCGGCTACCTGGGTGCAACCCACGCCGCCTGCATGGCGAGTCTGGGTCATGAAGTGATCGGCGTGGATACCGATGCGCAGAAGGTAACGATGTTGAACTCCGGGGTCGTGCCCTTTTTTGAACCCGGTCTGCCAGAGGTGCTGCAGGAACAGCTCGCATCCGGGCGGCTGCGTTTTGACACCGACTTTGCTGGGGTCGCTGATGCTGATGTGCACTTCATTTGCGTGGGTACCCCGCAAAAGCCCAGTGCGTACGGGGCCGATCTCACCCAGGTGTGGGCTGCCACCGATGCTCTCGCCGCGCAGTTGTCCCGGCCAACTCTCGTGGTGGGAAAGTCAACAGTGCCGGTCGGCACTGCCGATGCGATGCTGCATCGGCTACGCCAAAATGCGCCGGCCGGTGCTGGAATCGACCTGGCGTGGAATCCTGAATTTTTACGCGAGGGTCATGCTGTGCAAGACACTCTCGCACCCGATCGGTTGGTGGTGGGCCTGACTCGCCCCGAAGATGAGGCGACACTGCGTAGGGTCTACGCCGATCTGCTCGACCGAGATGTGCCATGGCTGACCACGGACTTGGCAACAGCAGAGTTGGTCAAGGTGTCGGCAAATGCATTCTTGGCCACCAAGATTTCGTTTATCAACGCGATGGCCGAGGTATGTGAGGCGACCGGAGCCGATGTGGTGACGCTGTCCACCGCACTGGGTATGGATCCTCGTATTGGAAACCAGTTTCTCAAGGCGGGGCTCGGTTTCGGCGGTGGATGTTTGCCCAAGGACATTCGTGCGTTCATGGCACGAGCGGGTGAACTCGGGGTTGACCAAGCGCTCACTTTCTTACGCGAGGTAGATGAGATTAACCTGCGCCGACGCTCGCGAGCGGTCGATTTAGCCCGTGAGGCTGTGGGTGGCAGTTTCGTTGATCAACAGGTGGCGGTGTGGGGTGCTGCCTTTAAACCCAACAGTGATGACGTGCGCGACTCTCCCGCCCTTGACGTCGCCGCAGCGATCTATACCGAGGGTGCTGAGGTAACGGTTCACGATCCGCAAGCGATGGGCAATGCCAAGAAGTCATTCCCTCACTTGTTCTATGCGAGTTCGGCCATCGAGGCAGTCCAGGGCGCTGATGTGCTGTTACTGCTGACTGAATGGCCGGAGTACCAGGATGTCGATCCCCATGTTGCGGGAGACTTGATGCGGAAACTGCAGGTTATTGACGCGCGCAATGCGTTAGATCCGCACAGTTGGCGCTCAGCTGGGTTTCGGTACCGAGGGCTTGGCCGTCCGTTGGCTTGAGGGGAGTTCGGGGTCCTAGGCCCCGCGCAAAAAACCTGCCCCCCAGGCGCCGTGCATGGTGGCGAGCACGATCGGTAAACGGTGGCGGACCGCAGGCGAAAGATGTCGGCCGATGATGAGGCTGGCCGCAATATTGCCCGACGCGTAGCCCAGCGGAACCAGCGATGCCACACCAGCGATCCGCGGATGACCGCTTGCGGCCGCGGCTATGGTGATCGCGGAGGCGACAGTGACCGCCAACACCGTGGCCGGTGGTGCGAGGTAGCGAGGTGACACCGTTTCTGGGTGCCGTCGTGTTACTTCACGGCGCCAGCGACCGTACTGCCAGTACTGGCGAGCCAGGCTGTTGATGGAACCTCGCGGCCGATAGGTGACCTCTAGATCGGGGGTAAACCAGATCAATCCACCCTGGGCGCGAATGCGATGGTTGAGTTCCCAGTCCTGAGCTCGGACCATTGTTTCGTCGAATCCGCCAGCTTTCTCGATCGCTGAGCGTTGAAAAACGCCGAGGTACACGGTGAGTGCTGGCCCAGCCTGTCCACCGATATGGAATGCTGCACCGCCCACGCCAAACCAGGAGCGCATCGCGGCGGCTACCGCCTGTTCGAAGTCGGTTTCGCCCTCGGCGGCCATCACTCCGCCCACGTTGGCTGCCTTTGTTTCATATAGCGCTCGCCAGGCGACGGCCAGATAGTTCTGCGGTATGAGTGCGTGGCCGTCCACACGGGCGATGACGGAGAATCGGGCGTTGCGGATGGCGGCATTGAGCCCGGCTGCGGTACGCCCGGTGGGGTTGGCAACGAGGGTCACTCGGGCATCAGCAGCGGCGATCTCAGCCGCCAGGGCACTGGTGCCATCCGTGGAGGGCCCCAGTGCTAGGACCACCTGGAGTGGGCCGCCGTAGGTGCTGCTGAGCACCCGGTCCACGACGGTGCGCAGGTAGCGCTGCTCATTGAGTACCGGGATCACCACAGAAATCCCGGGCGGAGCACAGGGTTCGGGCAGGTCGGTTCGACCGGCGTCATCGGCAGTTTCGAACTGGGTCACGACAAGTCAGGGTAGCCTCCACGCGTGAGATCTCGTTTAGGCCTCGTTTCTGGCCTGGTTGCTGGTGGCTTGCTCGGGGCAGTTATCGGCCTCGGGGTGAGCGTCGAAACATCACGCCCACCGATGGTGATCGCTGCCGCTCTCCTCGGTGCCCTGGTGCTGGGCGCCCTCGGCCAAATCGCCCAGTGGGTCCGGGCAGCAGCGGGAAGCACGCGACGCCTGGAATACGCCCACGCGCGAGCAGTAGACGCCCAGGGTCAGCATCGGCGGCGACTTGACGAAGTCCACAACCGGCTAGGGCGCACCGATCGTGACCTGACCAAGAGACTCGATACCGTGACCGAACAGGTCACCCGTCTCGGCGAGCATGTCAGCCATCAGCCAGCCGACATCGGGCGCCAGACTCGTCAAATCGTGGATGACCAGGTGGCCCTACTGCAGGCTCATTCACAATTGCAGCGGCTGGTGTCGATGAATCAGGTGATGCCGCGCCCGGGCACCTGGGCTGCTTCGGAGGACCTGCTGTTGTATCTGGTCGGCCACGTCCTACGTGAACAGCCAGCATTGATTGTTGATCTTGGGAGCGGGCAATCCAGTGTGTGGATGGCGGCTGCGCTGCGTCAGTCAGGTTCGAACGGGCGCGTGGTTGCCATTGATCATGACCTGAACTATGCAGAGCAAACGCGCGAACTCGCCGCGGCACATGGCCTTAGTCGTTGGCTGGATGTGCGGGTAGCCCCGTTGCAGGAGACACAGATTGAGGGTCAGACCTACACCTGGTACGACCGGTCGCTCATGACTGATCTGCACAACATCGGGCTGCTCAGCGTTGATGGCCCACCCGGTCAGGGTGGCAAGAATGCGCGTTGGCCAGCCCTCCCGCTGCTTCAAGCGCAGATGGCCACCGATGGCGTGGTTGTGATGGACGACATGGTGCGCAATGACGAACAGGCCATCGTGGCCGACTGGCTCACCCGTTTTCCCCAGTGGCAGGTCACGAACCTGCATTTTGAAAAGGGAGCAGCGGCCTTGCGCCGAGTAGATTCAGGCCGCGCGAGTTAGTTGCAGCGCACGGTATTCGCCGTGGTCGGATCGGTGATTTGGTCGGCCTGGTCTGCCGCTGGGGTTTCCGATGCGGTGGTATCCGACGGATTAGAGTTCGTCGGTGGCGTGAACGGGTTAAGGCTGGAAAAGTCAGCACCGATGACGATGGTGATCGCTGATCCGTTGATATCTTCAACGGCGATTGAACCGGGCAGTGCCGATGCCATTGCTTCACCGATGGCCTGTTGGCCGCTGGGATATCGGATCTCGGTTACGGTGTAATCGGAGCGATCGGCATCGGCAATATTGACCACCGTGAAACCCTGATCTGCCAGCACCGCGCCCAACTGACCGGCTCGACCGGCCACGCCACTGCCGTTGAGAACCGCGATGCTGATGTCTGCTGGGTTGATGAGCCCATTGGCGTCACCACCACTTTGCGCATCGGTAGATTTCTTGGTCTTGATCCATGGTTCATCGTTGGCGATGGACGCCCAGAGTGCTGCAGAGCGTTCAACATCCATCAACACATTCGCACCATCACCCCTCTCAACCCAGGGCATCGTTAAGAAGGTGATGTCTTCAGGGCGAACTCCGCGCGTGCTCAACACGGTGTCTTGCAGGACATCGCGTTGGGCCAAGCCCGGATCAGTGGTCAGCGAGGAGGTAGCAGAATCCAGAACTGAATACAGTTTCACCGGATTAAGAAGCAGGTCAGTGTCGGTGGCCTTGCGGATCATGGAAGAAAGGAACGCCTGCTGCCGTTTGATGCGGGACAGATCGGAACCATCGCTGAGTGTTTTGCGAGCACGCACGAACGCCAATGCTTCCTCGCCGTTGACAACGCTGGTTCCGGCCGGTAGCACAAGTTTGCTCTGCGGATCGTTGACAGCTTCGGTCAGGCAAACCTCAACGCCACCGAGTGAATCAACAACCTGCTTAAAGCCAGCGAAGTCAATGACGGCGAAGTGATCAATTTCGAGTCCGGTCATTTCCTCAACAAGCTTTTGGGTGCAACCGGGGCCGCCGATTTCGAAGGCGATGTTGAATTTGTCTTCGAAACCTCCGGCCATTTCACCGGACCCCGTGCGGGGGCATTGCGGAATGGTGACCCAGGTGTCGCGCGGAATGCTCACGGCAGTGGCGAAACTGCGATCAGCACCGACGTGGAGCAGGATCGTGGTGTCAGAACGTTCCCCGGTGTAGATCGATGGGTCGCCGTAGCCCCCATCGTTATCGCCCTGCCGACTGTCAGAGCCCATAAGCAATATCGTCATTGGCTTGTAATTGCCGGCTTCGTCCACCACGGAGGTGTTAGGAGCGCGACCGATGACTTCGGACACGTCAACGGTGTCAATATTTTCTTGTAGATTGCCATAGACATAGTCCATGCCCGCACCGATCAATGCCGTTGATACCACCGCGAGCGCTGAAATACCCGCGATGAGTTTGGGCCAGCGTGTTGGCTGGGACGGTTCGGTGCTCGTGCTCAACGTCACATCCTCCAAGCAGGGCCGAAGGGTCTACTTCGGCGAGACGATCGTAGGACGTTAGGAGATCGTGTGGCGTTCCCGTAGCTGCGTGTCTTCGGCCGGGCTCGTTCTGCTGAGGTTTGCTTGAAGTTTTCGCCACCCTTCCTGGGAATGTGATGGGAGTGTCGGATGTGACGCGTGAGTCGGCTTGACACGCTAGGGGAGGGGGGAGGCACCCTCACTACGTGGGTATTCGCATGTCTGGGGCTGGTCGCCGTTCGTTGGTGGTGGCCACTGCTGCTCTGGTTGTACCTGCCACCCTCGCCCTGCCGGTCGTAGACTTCAGCGGGTTCAGTGCTGCCCTGGGCAACCAGGACCCGGTCACGCCCACGGTGGCAAGCATCGCTTTGGCCGAGGTGGACCCCGATGGCCTCATCGATTCCCCCGCATCAGGGGATGTCGTGCCCGTCATTGGCGATCCCAACGGCACGGTTCATGACCACACCGACGATCACCGTGGCGAAACTGACAGTGCTGACGCTGAGACTGACAGTGCGATCGGGCCGGCCTCGGAAGGTCTTGTTCCTGCCGCGGTAACCGCGCAGACGTCGACCGACCCGTTCGGACTGGTGGGAATCACCGCGGCTGATGCCTTTGATCCACAAACCCGGATTGTGATTCGGATCAAGGAGGAGGACGGCTGGAGCGATTGGGCCCAGCTTCCCCTGAGCGAGCACCGGCCTGATCCGGGCACGGCGGAGGCAGAATCGGTCCGATACGCCACTGAGCCGCTGGCAACCAATGGCGCCGACGGGGTTCAGGTCCGCATCGACACCCCTGATGGCCGCGTACCAACAGACACCCAACTCACCATGATCGATAATCCGGTCACCGAACAGGACGGCCGGTTGGGCACCCGGTCGGTTCCTGTTGATTCGGCCGCTGCAGCGGCAGCAAAACCCACCATCATCACCCGGGCCCAGTGGGGTGCAGATGAGTCGCTGCGACGTGGGACCACCACCTATGCCGACACCGTCAAGGTGGCCTTCGTGCACCATGTGGTGTCCAGCAATAACTACAGCGAAGGTCAAGCAGCACAGCAGATGCGTAACGTCTACTCCTGGTTCACCCAGGGCATTGGCGTGAATGATTTTGGTTACAACTTTGTCGTCGATCGGTTCGGCAATATCTACGAGGGCCGCGCTGGCGGTATTGATGCGGCCGTTAACGGTGCCCATACCCAGGGCTTCAATACGCAGACTTTTGCTGTTTCCTTTCTTGGCAACGCCGACACGCTAGACCCATCGCGCTCTGCGGGTGATCGGATCGTCAATGCCTTTGCCGATCTCATCGCCTGGAAATTTGCTGTTCACCACGTGAATCCCAACGCCACCGCCGTGCTGACATCCTCCGGCCCCGGCCCGGGTCAGGGTGGCACTTCCATGTACTGGCCCGGCGTCAAGGTTTCCTCACCAACGATTGCCGGCCACGGCGACATCGGCAACACGTCGTGCCCGGGTGACTTCCTACGCCCCTCCATCCCCAAAATTCGGCAATTGGTGGCCCAGCGCGAAGGAGCGACGTTCTACACCCCATCCGTGTCTGGCTCAGGCATGTCGTGGGGTTCGGGAAGTTCGATTGTCGTTTCCCCGGATGCCACCGACGCGTCGAACTTCACGATGACGTTGACGTCAGCGTGTGGCGATGTTGTGCGCACAGTTCGGGAAGATTCCACCGGCTCCGGGCGCGTGGCGCTGAGTTGGAACGGCAAAGATGATCGCGGTCGCAGTGTGCCGCCCGGTCGGTATACCGCCACGGTCACGGGGAAATCAGGTGGCGAAAGTTTTTATCCGTGGAGCGCCGATGTGCGCATTTCGTCGGGCCCGGGTTCACCTCCAGATCCGTGTTCGCCACCGACGGAGTTCACCGTCACCGGCACCGGATACGGGCACGGGGTGGGGTTGTCCCAGTGGGGTGCGCTTGGCCAAGCACAAGAAGGCCGCAGTGCCGAGCAGATTTTGACCCACTACTTCCCCGGTACACAGGTGCAACCCGTCAGTGAAGACGTCGACCTGCGCATTGGTTTACTGCACCAGGTGAGTTTTGCTCAGGTGCGCACCGAGGCGATCTCGGGCAGCGGCGGGCTCGAACTGCAACTGGGTAATCGCGTGGCCCCCGGCATTCCCGGTGCGACCTACAATTTCGCCCCGGATGGTGCCTACGTCCAAATCAAGGCCAGCGTCAATGGCACACAGACCACCATTGGCCGGGCTAAGAACCTCACCATCCGCTGGTCGGGCACGGCCGATCCCGGGACCACCGGCACCTCACCCACCCTGCTTAATGTGATCGGTCCGGGGGAGTCCTTCGCCACTCCACGTCATCGCTACCGCTACGGCACAGTGGAGATTTCCAGCCTGGGCACCTCAGCGGGTAAACGCTTGTCGGTGGTGAACGTGCTGGATATGTCTTCCTATTTGAAGGGCATCGCGGAGGTTCCGGCGAGCTGGCCGGCGCCTGCCCTGGATGCTCAAACGATTGCATCACGCTCCTATGCCCTGGCTAAATACAACGCCGGTGTTCGCGCTGCTTGTGACTGCCACATGGATGACGGCGGCGGTCCTTACTTTGATCAGACGTTCCACGCCTACGCCGTTGAATCTGGCCCGAGTGGCAGCAGGTGGGTTCAATCTGTTCAGCGCACGTCGTCGGGGACGACCGGGACCGTAGTCACCTATCAGGGCCAACCCATCCCGGCGTTCTACACCGCGGCAACGGGTGGACGCACCCAGTCCAGCTCAGATGTCTGGGGTGGCGCGGGCTACCCCTGGGCGCGCGGCGTGGATGATCGATGGAGCACCACGGTGACCGGCAACCCCTATAAGTCGTGGTCGGTTACCGCATCGCAGGCGCGGATGGGTCAGATCTTTGGCGTCTCCGACATCATGACCGTTCAGGTGTCGGCGACCTTGGACTCAGGTGCTGCGGGAACCGTCACCGCCAAAACTTACGACGGGCGCTCGTCCTCGGTTTCCGGCACATCGTTCCGGTCAGCGCTCGGGTTGCGGTCTACCTACCTCATCGGTGTCTCATCCGATCAGGGCTCCGGTAGTGGCGGCACATCGCCGAGCCCGACTCCTGGACCCTCTCAGCCAACCGGCGAGCCTGTGTCGGTCACGCTGCTGAAGCGCCCCACGGGTAAAACCATTGAGGGCGGCACCGTGCTGCTCAAGGGGCGCATCAAAACGATGCGCGATGGCTTGATCGTTCAGCGGCAGGTCCGCTGGGGATCTTTTTCCTGGCAGGACCGAGAACGTCGCACGGCCGACGCTGCGGGGCGTTACACCTTCACCCTTGCTGATATCGGTCCGGTGGGTACCACCTACTACTGGCGCACCCTGATCTTTGATGGCTCGGAACTGGTGGGCACGAGTCCAGAACGCAAAGCTACGATAAGCGCTCAGTCGAGTAGTTCCGGTGGCTCAAACGGCGGGGATTCTCCTTCGGATTCCGGGACAACACGGCCTCGCAGCGATGTGTCGGTGTCGTTGGTTAAACGTCCCGGTGGCGAAATCAGCGCCGGTGCCACGGTGACACTGCGCGGGCGAGTTGCGCCGCTGAAGAGCGGTGCTGTTGTTCAACGTCAAGTGAAGTGGGCCGGCACGTCATGGCTCTCGCGTGAAACGATACAACCTGGCGCCAACGGCAGATTTAGATTCACGGTGCCCGATGTTGCACCGGCAGGACGTACGTATTCCTGGCGTGTAGTCGTTCTCGAGGGCGGCGAGGTTGTGGCAACAAGTTCGAGCCGTTCCGCCGCCGTCATCTCCTAGCCGAACCCACATCATGTGCCGTACGTTGCGGTGATTCCCTCGCTGTTGCGAATGTGATCGACCGCACCGGCATCTTCTCCCGTATGAGGGTGCATTAGCACCACTGCCGCGTCAGCAATGAGAGGCACTGCGAGAAGCAGCAACCACTGCTCGAGTACATCTGCGGGGTCTGGCGGCGCAGTCACCAGGAGGCGTCCACCTGCCCTGAGCCCGCACTCCGCAGCGATCCCGCGTGCTTGGGTGGACACCTGGGCGTTGGTCGACGGTTGACGGTTGTACCGCAGGGCAATCGCATCATTACCCGGCCAGACATGGGGGGTGAAAAAGTCTGCATGAGCTCGGGCCGCAATCGCGGCGTCGACGGCATGATCAGGCAGCGGATCGGTTGAGGGTAAACCAAAAGGTGCCAGCGATACCGCGATGATCTCGGAGCCCTGGGCCTCAATCGCGCGGCTGCTATCGATCACGGTCGTGGAATTCGCATCGAGTGGCCCTAGCTCAGCCACGGCCCCGACCAGGGACAGCGCCGCGCACCAGATGGAGGACTGCCAGTGCCGAGGCAGATCGACGTTCACGTAATCCCCGGGCTGTATGTCGAGTTCATCACGCAGCAGCCCCGCGGCTTTGGCGGCACCGTTGGCCACGCTGGCGGCAGATAATTCCATGCGCCCAGCGTCTTGATCGAGATAGGTAACCAACGGGCGACCAGGATCGCTGCGAGTGCGATCAACAAGTTGCCGAGCGATCGAATCGCCCGCGGTGTGAGGTGGCGCCATCCAGGTCATGGCTAAGACGTTAGGGCACCGACCCCGGCCCCGGCACAATCGTCCTAGACTCTCTGACATGAGCGCACCCATTGACCCGCTCGACCCGCTGCCCAGTATCGAAGGCGGCGGCAGCACGCTGCTGGATGAGCGACGGACCTCCACCGACGACGGCGATCATGAACGTTTCGCCCACTACGTAAAGAAAGACAAGATCTTAGAAAGCGCGGTGTCCGGTCAGCCCGTGCGCGCGCTGTGCGGCAAAAAATGGGTGCCCGGCCGAGACCCGTCGCGGTTTCCGGTGTGCCCGGATTGTCAGCAGATTTACCAGGGGCTACCGCCGGGGGGAAGCAGTGGCAGTGGCAGTGGCGGCTCGAACTGAACGTAGCTAGCCGCGGCGGCATCTTTGCTGCTTCGCACCGATCCACCACCATCGGAATCATCGTCGCCATGACCCTGGTGGCATTCGAGGGGATCGCCGTCGCCACGGTCATGCCGGTAGTGGGCCGTGAACTCAATGGCCTTCAGATCTATTCGTGGGCGTTCTCCGCCTATGTTGGCGCCTCCCTGGTGGGCATGGTGAGTTCTGGCGTGTGGTCTGACCGCATCGGCCCCCGTCACCCCTTTGTGTTGGGCGCCATCATTTTTGGCACCGGAGCCTTGCTATCGGGTAGCGCCCCAACGATGGGGTGGCTCATCGTTGGCCGCGGTATCCAGGGACTCGGCGGCGGTGCTTTAATCGTCGCGCTTTACGTCGTTATTGGGCGCGGCTATGACGAACGTTTGCGCCCCAAGGCTTTTTCAGTGCTTTCGGCCGCCTGGGTGATTCCTGCACTCGTAGGCCCCGTGGTGGCCGGCTGGCTCACCGAGGTCGCCACATGGCGATGGGCTTTCTGGCTGGTACCCGTTGTCATCATTTGGCCACTGGTGGCCCTGCGTCCAGCCCTGATCAGTCATTCAGGGGGAACCGGTGAGCGAGGGCGCAGCAGCAGACCCTGGTGGGCGCTCACCGCAGCGGTGGGTTTGACTGGAATTCAGGTGGGTCTGGTGCGACCAGCTGGTGTGTCACCGTGGCTAGCGCTCATCGCGGGGGTTGTTGGTTTCGGTCTACTCCTTCCGGCTGCGCGGATCCTGCTTCCTGCAGGTGCGCTGCGGTTGGCTCGCGGATTACCCACCACGGTGGTCATGCGGGGGATTCTCGCGGGCACGTTTTTCGCATCCGAGGCGTTTCTACCGCTCGCCCTGGTGCAATTGCGGGGTGTTTCGGTGACGTGGGCTGGCTTGACCCTCGCGGTGGCATCAGCGGGCTGGATCGCCGGATCAGCGTGGCAGAGCCGGTTGCCTGGTGAGGTTGACCGCGCTCGAGCGGTGCAGTTGGGCACGTCGTTGGTGGCTGTGGGTCTGGCTACGTTGCCGCTATGTCTGATACCGGCGCTACCGGTGTGGACCTGCGTGGGCTCATGGCTCATCGGAGCGCTGGGCATGGGGTTATGTTTCCCGTCGATCAATGTTCAAACCCTGCGGTTGTCTGCTAAAGCTAATCAGGGGCGCAACTCCTCCGGACTGCAAATCAGCGACGCGATCTTCACCGCGGTGGGACTCGGCGTAGCCGGAGCGATTCACTCGGCAGGAGTGGTCGGAGGCGGTGCTGATCGCACGACCTACACCGTGATGTGGCTGATCGCTGCCGTGATCGCAGGTATCGCCGCGCTTGTGGTGGCTCGACGAATTACCCCTGTGGTGCAAGACCAGGGGTGAAAGGGCATAACTTGCAAGGGCTCTTGGTTGCGCGGATTTCCAGCACCTGGGGTCTAGGCTGGCCTCGCTAGTCACCCGGCAACGGTCACGACATTGATCTCGCCACTATCGCATTCTTGGAGGAACATATGTCCGGTAACGACTCATCAACGCGGTCTGCAGAGTCGGCCTACGCCAATCCGCTAGGAAATCTCAGCGCGGCCGATCAAAAAATTCTGATCCGAGCCATCGGTCAAAACTGGTGGGTCCTACTCGGCTTGGGCTTGGTCAGTGCGGTGGTGGGCGTCCTGCTCATGTTCCGGCCCGCTGGCTCCACCTGGGTCCTGGCTGTCATCTTGGCCGTGTATCTGATTTTGTCCGGCATCTTCAGCATCGTGCGTGGCTTTGCCACCGGGCTTACCGGTGGCATGCGCGCCATCTTGATCATCGGTGGCGCCATCGGCGTGTTCCTCGGACTGCTCATGTTCCGATTTGGTCCCGACGAAAAGATCGAGATCCTCGGCATCTTCTTGGGCGTGTGGTTCCTCTTCGCCGCCATCGAGTCGCTGTTCACCGCGGCGGCCATTACCGATGGTCGCGGCTGGCAGATTTTCAACGGAATCATCTACCTGCTTGCCGGAATTGTGCTGTTGGCCGCGCCCTACGCCATCGAGGTGTTTGTCTGGGTCGCGGGAATCTGGCTCGTTGTCATCGGGTTGTTCCAGATCATCACCGCTTTCCGATTGAAGGCAGCTGCTGCAAAAGCTGCCGCCGCCCTGTAGATAGCCCCACCGATTCCGTCACGCGGGCGACATGCCAGCTGAAAAGTCCCAGACCCTTGATCGTGGTCTGTATGTCCTTGAACTCCTGGCCAGCACCCCCGAGGGACTGACGGTGACCGAAATCGCGGCCACCTTGTCCATGGGGAGAACTGTGGTGTACCGGCTCGTGGTCACCCTGGAGGGCCACGGGCTGGTGCGTCGCTCGGCCGATGGTCGGGCTCGGTTGGGCCTGGCCGTGTTGAGTCTGGCTCACCAAGCTCAACCACTGTTGCGTGAAATTTCCGGTCCGCTTATTCGCGCGCTTGCAGATGCCACGTCGGCCACCGCATATGTGGGCGTGGTAGACGGGTCAGATTTACTCACCATTGCCGGAGCGGAGCCAGCGGGCGCCGACGTGCATGTGGCTTACCAAATCGGTGCGCGCACCCCCTTGGAACGGGGCGCAGCCGGTCGAGCCATTCTTGCTGCCCGCACCACCGGCGGGCGGGCACTAGAGCCACCCTGGGTGGTTTCTACCGGGGATGCGCCAAGTTTTGGGTTCGGGGTGGCCGCGGTCATCCCCGGGGTGAGCGGGCTCGAGGCGGTGGTCGGGGTCATCGCGCTGGTTGAACCCCATGAGCAAACCCTGGGCCCTCAGGTGGCCCAGACAGCCCAGGAAATCTCAAGGGTGTTGCTGGAATAGCGCTCAACCCGCAAGATTTCCTCTAGTTCTCGTCGTAGCGCAGCCATGATGAACCAGAAACACTGCGTCCGCGTCGTACGGTGTAGGTATGGCGCCTTACCGGCGTGAGGGGACCGTTGCTGAACAACTCGAAGGGGACAACACGTGCGACTGCGTGCACTCACGGCAGCCTGTTTGATGACCGGCGCGGCAGTGATCGCCGGTGTGCTCACCGGTGCCCCCGCTGGAGCCGCCGATATAGCTCCAAAGCAACTGGTGACCGGCTGGTTTGGCTACTGGGCCTCCGACGCCCAGGTGCGCGAGATGGCGGAGAAATCTGATGGGGTTGTCGACGAGGTCAGCATGTTTTGGTGGGCCTTCAACGGGGCGGATGAGCCCCTATGTACCTACGACAAGTCCGATCTAGATGGCGATGGATTGACCGGTGAATGCCAGGCGGCCTCGTCCACCCCTTGGACGAACACGGGGTTCGCTCGCCAACGAGATATTTTGCAAAATGCTGACATTCGAATCCAGGCATCCATCACCGACCTTTCTTCATCTCGAGCCGGTCAATTATCTGAATACTTAAGCACCAAAAAGAACCGAACCGCCTATGCCCGCCAGATTGCCAGCTGGGCCACAAACGCCGGGGTCGACGGAGTCGACTTGGACATGGAGAACTTTGCCTTTAACGACGACCGCGACACCTGGGCGGTAACCAAGGATCGTTGGGTGAAATTTATCGATGTCCTGGGCGAAACCCTGCGCCAAAACGGACTTACCCTTTCGGCTACGGTTCCCGGTGGCTGGGCCACCTCGAGTCCTAGTACGGGCTACTGGGTGTACGCCTGGGACGAGATCATTGACGATATCGATCGCCTCATCATCATGGCCTATGACTACAGCTGGAATATCCCCGGAGCGATCGGTCCCAACGACTGGGCCGAACGGGTGGTGCAGCGAGCGATTACCGATGTGGGCGAGGCCAATGCGCCCAAGATTTGGATCGGGACTCCCCAGTATGGCCGCAACTGGATCCGAGTGGCTGATGGCAAGCCGGTGACGGTCGGTAACTGCCCCAATTCGTGGACGCCTGACGCAAGCCAGACCCGCATCACCGTTACCCCCGCGTCGGCACTTGACGTTGCAGCGCGCGAAGGGGTCGAGCCGACCTGGAACCCGACCCAGGGTGAGTGGAGTTTCCGATATAACCGCAAGACGGCCGGAACCGCTAACGGCAAGGGCCGGGAATGCACCGTGCAGCGCGAGGTGTGGTTTGCCGATACTCGATCCGCACTCGCCCGGGCAACACTGGTGCCCAACAATGGCATCGGCGGGATCGCCGTGTGGAACTTCGGCAATGTTCAATCCGATTTTTATCCCCGGCTGGCCGAGTATGGGCGAAAAATCGCACCCGCCCCGCTCGACCTTTCGGTGTCGGTCAATAAGCGCACCACCTATGGCGGTAAGACGAAGATCACCATTAAGGCTGGCTCAGCCAAGGGGGCACCGGCCGGTGCCAAGGTGACTATCCGATGGGCCCCGGGCACGACGAAAGACCAGACTGCTCAGCAGGCCGGGGCCAGCATCGTGGATACCACCACCCTAGGTGACGCTGGACAGGTCACGCTGCGTATTCCCGTGACGGAGACCGGACGCTTCTGGGTAGATGTCGCTGCTACCTCACAGACGGCTTCAAAGCAGTCCGGTGCCAACGTCAACCGGGTCACCTGGCGGATCACCAAGGATGTCAAGACGGTCACGACACAGGTCCGCCAACCGGTGCAACTCTCCGCGCAGGTGACACCGGGAAGCAAGGACGTCAACGTTCGGCTCCAGCGTCAAGGCGCGGACAGGAAGTGGAAGACGGTGAAGACTGTGGCCACCGACGCCCAGGGAGTCGTGCAAACCCGGATAAGTGCGACGAAACCCAAAGAGCTTCGCGTGCGCTTCGTTGCCGTGAGCAGTCAGGGATTCGCCAGTGGTCGCACCGCTGCCATCACGGTCAACGTCGTGAAGGGCTAGTTGACGCCATAGGCTGGGATCAATGCCTGCTGTTGTAACCGCCCCGACCGAACTTGACCTGCCGGCCGTCGATGGCCTTGTGTGGGTGGATCATCCATGGATCACCATCGTGTGGAATGACCCGATCAACCTGATGAGCTATGTCACCCATGTCCTGATGTCGTATTTTTCCTATTCCCGGCCTGCTGCGGAGCGACTAATGCTGCAGGTGCACCAGGAAGGTCGAGCGGTGGTGTCTACCGGAACGCGGGAGGAAATGGAGCGCGATGTTGCCGCAATGCATTCCTACGGTCTGTGGGCAACCCTGGCTAAAGATGGCTCCGAAGGGTGAGGACTCCTCCGTGAGTGACTTCGACAGCGATGCCCCGCTTGAATATGACCCCGCACATGGGTTTATCCGCACGGCCACCGGCCGCATCGTGTTGCGGGTGGATGAATTGGAGCGAGGCCTGCTGTCGAGCCTTTTCACCCAGATTATTGACCTGCTTGACCCTGTGCCAGCAGACCAACTGGATCCGCTGGCACAGATGGTGGGAATTGCCGAAAGCGCACAGCGCCCTGACGATGCTGCCCTGGCCCGATTGTTACCCGATGCCTATCCCGACGATGACGCAGCATCGGTGGATTTTCGCCGCTATACCGAGCGCGATCTTCGGGACGGAAAAGTCGCCCGTGCCCGCATTGCCCTGGACATGTTGGCCGCGACGGGACCAAAGATAACGCTGACTGAAGATCAAGCCGAAGCATGGATGCTGGCGATCAATGATGTTCGTCTTGCCCTAGGTACTCGTCTGGGAATCGAGGAAGAAAACCATGAGGCCCTTGTGCGCCGGGCTGAGACCGACCCGAGTGCATCAGCGATTCATGTGTACGACTGGCTCACCTACCTGGCAGAAACACTGGTGCGCTGCCTTCAATCCGAGGATTGACGACAGCGCACCAATGTGGTTGTGCGTGAAGTAATTGCTTACGCCGAGGCGTCAGCCTTCTTCACTGGGATGTCCTTTGTTTCCTGTGCCTCGAAGGCCGGATCGTCGTCGAAGCTCTTGATCCGAGCGATCTTGTAAATCAACAGACCGAACAGACACTTGGCAAGGACGTCGGCTACGGAGTAACCGATCTGGCGGTACACGAAGGAATCGGCACCATCGAGCCCGAACATGGGGAACATGTAGGAGATCGGGTAAACGCCCCACGTGGCCAGCAGCAGCCAGCGCAGACCCGCCAGCTCTTTGCCCACCTGGTTGGGCTGGCTCTTTGCCGCCCGGCTGAGTTCCACGAACAACACGTAGAGGATGTAGATGAACGGAATTGTAGAAAGCGCGCCCCATACGGCCTTGGGAGCGATCTCGTTGGTGATCTCGCCGGGGAAGCCCAGAATGATCATCAGTGCCGAAGCGGGAATCAACTTCCACAGCAGCGAACTACGTACGGCGCGGGGAAGTGCCAGCACAGCAATGGTCTCAAAAAGGAGCAGCGGGACGGTCAGCAACCAGTCCACATAGCGGTAGCCCTCATTGAAGCCTACGCCCTTCACCAACTGGTAGGAATCCTGCACGCCAGGCGCGCCGGCTTCAATTGCCACGTAGGCATCGGAGAAGGAGTTGAAGATTCGGAAGTAGTGGTAGGCGGCGATCAAGCACACCATCGCGGACACCACGACGGCGACGCGATAGCGAGGAAGAACGCGTGCTTGCACTACGAGAAGAAAGATTGTGGTTGCGCCCATGGCTGCCAGAGCTAGGGACAAGACGTTATAGACAGCTTGGAACTGCCCATTCGTCAGCATTTCAACATTGGCCACGTGAATTACCTCCGGGTAGGGGGCCTGGACTACCCAGGTCCCGAATGCGTCAAGTTAGCGGTTAAGGACGTATCGTGAGGGGCACATTGCTCCCTTTTTAGCAATTGCGCAAGTTGACGCACCCATGAAGCGATATTTTTTTCCCGCTGGGGGTGTGAAATTCCACCGTAAACGCTGGAACCTAGGCTGAGGGCATGTTGCGAATCGGACAGGACCTTCTTGACGCTGTCGTGGCGCACGCGCGGGCTGATCACCCCGATGAAGCATGCGGGGTCATTGCCGGGGCCGAGGGCTCAGATGAACCGAGTCGATTTGTGCCCATGATCAATGCCGCTCGGTCGCCCACATTTTATGAGTTCGATTCCCGTGATCTGCTTGCGCTTTATCGCGACATGGATGCTCGCGGTGAGGAACCGATCGTGATCTATCACTCTCATACCGCAACGCAGGCCTATCCGTCCCGGACTGATGTTGCGTACGCATCAGAGCCCCAGGCGCACTATTTGCTGGTGTCTACCCGAGAGTCCGGCCGCGAACCGGGCCCGGCTGAGATCCGGTCCTATCGGATTGTAGAGGGTGCGGTTGTTGAGGAGGAAGTGCAGATAGTAGCGTCGCCGGGTCGCTGAGCCGATGCGTCTGGCATAGCCTTGGACTCGTCCGGATAGTTGCCCGAGGTGTTCAAGTACATTCACGCCTGCCGTAATGAGTGAAATGGAGATTCGGTTATGTCCGTCGAGGTACGCATTCCCACTATTTTGCGTCCCTACACGGACGGGGTAAAAATCGTTGAGGCTCAGGGCGATTCCCTCGCCGCGGTCATTACCGATCTGGATACTCGCTACACCGGCATCGGCGAGCGGCTCGTCGAAGAAGGTAGTTTGCGCAGATTTATTAATGTGTACCTCAATGACGAAGACGTGCGCTTCCTCGGTGGAATTGACACCCCGGTTGCTGACGGCGACTCGGTCACTATTTTGCCCGCCGTCGCCGGCGGTTAGGGTAGATGCGCTGACATGCGCTTTGACTCCCTTTTAGATTCTGTTGGTGGCACCCCACTTGTGGGACTGCCTCGGTTGTCACCCGGCCCCGAAGTGCGACTGTGGGCGAAGTTGGAAGACCGTAATCCCACCGGTTCTATCAAAGATCGCGCTGCCCTCGCCATGGTGGAGCAGGCGGAGAAGGATGGCTTACTCACACCGGGCTGCACAATTTTGGAGCCCACCAGTGGTAACACCGGAATTTCATTGGCGATGGCTGCGCGGCTGAAGGGTTACCGGTTGGTGTGCGTGATGCCGGAGAACACTTCCGATGAGCGCACCCAGCTTTTGCGTATGTGGGGTGCTGAAGTGGTGTATTCACCCGGTGCCGGCGGTTCTAATGAGGCGGTTCGAGTTGCTCGGCGTATGTCGCAGGAGCACCCAGACTGGATCATGTTGTACCAATACGGCAACCTTGCCAATGCCCAAGCCCACTACGACACAACAGGTCCGGAGATTCTCACTGACCTGCCCACGGTTACCCATTTTGTGGCTGGCCTAGGAACCACGGGTACATTGATGGGCGCGGGACGGTATCTGCGCGAACATCAACCAGGTATCCAGATTGTGGCCGCCGAGCCGCGATACGGCGAACTCGTCTACGGGCTGCGCAACCTGGATGAGGGCTTTGTTCCTGAGTTGTACGACGAATCAGTGTTGACCACTCGCTATTCGGTAGGTCCCCGCGATGCTGTGCGGCGCGTACGCCAACTGCTGAATCAGGAGGGTATTTTCGCGGGCATTTCTACCGGAGCCATCTTGCATGCCGCCATCGGCCTAGGCCAGCGAGCAGTCAAAGCCGGCGAGAGCGCCGACATTGCCTTCATCGTGTGCGACGGCGGCTGGAAGTATCTGTCGACCGGCGCTTACGAAGGCACGCTAGACGAAGCCGAAGACCGTCTTGACGGTCAGGTGTGGGCGTAACCTGTGGTTCTATGAGCGTGACGGGCAATGTCCAACAAAATGACTTTCAGGCTATCGATTCAGATCGGCCCATCGGCATTTTTGATTCCGGCGTCGGCGGCCTGACGGTAGCCCGGGCAGTTCTCGATCAACTCCCGCACGAGCCCATCTACTACGTCGGCGATACTGCGCGGGGCCCCTACGGGCCGTTACCGATCGCGGACGTGCGCGCATACGCCCTCAACGTCATGGACCACCTTGTCGAAACTGGCGTAAAGATGCTGGTCATCGCTTGCAATTCTGCTAGCGCTGCCGTTTTGCGAGATGCTCGCGAGCGCTACGAAGTTCCTGTGGTGGAGGTGGTTCACCCCGCCGTTCGTCGTGCCGTGCGAGCCACTCGATCGGGGCGCGTAGGTGTGATTGGCACACGGGCAACGATCGCTAGCCGCGCCTATGACGATGCTTTCGCCGCCGCACCCGATTTGGTTCTCACTTCGCAGGCATGTCCGCGCTTTGTTGAGTATGTTGAACGAGGGATTACTTCGGGTCCGGGACTCCTTGATGTGGCTGATGAGTACCTCTCCCGGTTGAAATCTGCACAAATCGACACCCTCGTGCTCGGATGCACGCACTACCCGCTTCTGACCGGGGTGATCTCCTACGTGATGGGCGATGAGGTCACGCTGGTGTCTAGCGCTGAAGAAACAGCCAAGGATGTCTATCGCACTTTGATAGCGCACAGTCTGACCCGGTCTGATGCGTTGCCAGCGCCTGTTCATCGCTTCGTTGCCACGGGCGATGCCGATGATTTCGCCAGACTCGGTGGTCGATTCCTCGGCCCGGAGATCACGGTTGTCGAACAGATAGGCTCACCGCTATGACACGTACCGATGGCCGAACCGCCCATGAACTTCGACCCGTCACCTTTCAACGCGGCTGGCTGGAACAGGCGGAAGGTTCGGCGCTGGTGTCCTTTGGGCGCACGCGCGTTCTCTGCACAGCATCTTTCACTCCTGGGGTGCCTCGTTGGCTACGCGATTCAGGCACCGGCTGGATAACCGCGGAATATGCCATGTTGCCGCGGGCAACCAACACGCGAAATAGTCGTGAATCGGTGAAGGGTAAGCTGGGTGGACGAACCCAGGAGATTTCTCGGCTCATCGGTCGGAGTCTGCGCGCTATTATCGATACAAAAGCGCTGGGAGAGAACACCATTGTTCTGGACTGCGACGTGTTGCAAGCCGACGGCGGCACCCGTACGGCAGCCATCACCGGCGCCTATGTCGCCCTGGCCGACGCCCTCTCCTGGGCTCGGGAGCACGGGCACGTGCGCGGCAATCCGCTGAAGGATTCTGTAGCTGCGGTTAGCGTGGGCATCGTTGAGGGTGAAACTCGACTCGACTTGCACTACGACGACGACGTGAATGCCGACACCGATATGAACGTTGTGATGACCGGTTCTGGGCAGTATGTGGAAGTTCAAGGCACCGCCGAAGGCGACCCCTTCGATCGAGTACTCCTCGACGAGTTGCTGGCCTTGGCGGCCAATGGCTGCGAAGAACTCACATCACTACAGAGGGCAGTGTTGGCAGAGTCGAGCGCCCGATAGTGCGCCAGGTTGTTTTGGCCACGCGCAATCAGCACAAAATTGACGAAGTGACCCGGATCCTGGCCGGAGCGGGCACGGAAATTGACGTCCTAGCCCTGCCTGCCGACGCACCAGAGGTGGTGGAGTCTGGCGCGACATTTGCGGCCAACGCCATGCTTAAGGCCCGATCTGCGGCCGCACACACCGGATTAGTGTCTATCGCCGATGATTCTGGCCTGTGCGTCGATGCTTTGAACGGGATGCCCGGCGTACTCTCTGCTCGTTGGGCCGGCACCCACGGCGACGACGCGGCTAATCTTGCGCTCTTGGTCGCCCAACTCGTCGATGTCGTTCCGGTGCGTCGCGGGGCGCAGTTTGTGTGCGCTGCAGCCGTAGTCGATCCACGCTCTGGCGATGAGCGTGTGGTCGAGGGAGTGCTGGAGGGCCGCATTGGTACCGAGGCGCGAGGGTTGAACGGATTCGGTTACGACCCCATTTTTATTCCAGACGGCGCGGAACTGACCACCGCGCAACTGCAGCCGGGCGAGAAGGACGCGATGAGTCACCGAGGATCAGCCTTTCGCGCCGTTGCTGCCCTCCTGGTGCTCTAAGGTCCGGCCATCAATTTCGCCGGATCGAATTGCGATCGGCTAGTAGTGCGTTATTGTATGGAGCAGCAAGGGGAGTATCCCGGTTCAACCGGTGGTCGTCAGCACGGCGTAGACAATGCGCCCGGTCACTGGGTCGGCGTCCGCACCGATGGGCACAGACACCGATGGGCAGAGACCTTGTGTCGTACACACGCGAGAGATTCTCCTGTGTGCTCAGACACGAAGGAAAGCCCCATGTCAACCGCTGAATCTCCTTCCCCCACCGGTTCCATCGAACGCGATGTCGAACTGCGGGAGCGACACATCGCCCGTCAAAAGCCCAGCCTCACACCGGAGGGCTTCGATCTGATCAACGAAAGAATCGCTGACATTCATCAGCGGCGGTTGCCGGCACTGCGTCCCTTGCTCGTAGAGCACGAGCGTGACGAGCGCGATGTGGCCGCCTTTGAATCCCTGCTCGCTGAGGTTGTCGAGTGGGAGGCGCTCCTCGCCCAGGCTCAGGTGCTTGCACCGTCGGAATTCGTCAATCTCACCGAGGTCGGGCTTGGTTCCCGTGTTCACATCGCCTGCCCCGACGGTGAAACCATGTGGGTACGTCCGGTACATCCACGTGAAGCGTTCCTCGACGACGAGCGCATCTCGGTTGCTTCGCCGCTGGGTGCGGCACTTATGGGCGCTGCTGTGGGTGCGCAACTGCAGGTACCGGCTCCGACCGGTTCCTGGTGTGCGACGGTCCGTGCGATTGAGTAGTGGGCGGTGTCGGAGCAGACTCCTAGGATGAGGTCATGCATCTGGGCGGGCGAGGGCGGCCGTGAAATTCCTGCACACCTCCGACTGGCATCTGGGGCGAGGGCTTCGCGGACACGATTTGTCAGCCGCCCAGCAGGTGGCCCTAGATGCAGTCATCGACATTGCAATTGAGCATAATGTCGATGCGTTCGTTATCGCCGGCGACATATTTGATCGTGCATTCCCCGCGGTTGACGATGTACGCAGATTCAACCGTGCTCTTCGCCGAATAAATGACGCCCAGATTCCTATCATCGTTACTTCCGGCAACCACGATGAGGGCGCCCGATTAGCCGCCTACACCGAGCTTTTGAAAGATTCGGTGACGGTGATCGGAGAGTACGACCAGGTGGGCCACCGCGTGGATCTTGGTGACAGCGCCGGACCGGTGGTTTTCTACCCACTGCCCTATCTCGACCCAGATGGTGCGCGGCGAAGTTTGGTCGCAGCCGATGCGCAGATGCTGGAACGCAGTCACGAGGCCGTCATGTCTGAAGCGATGAGACGAATCCGACTCGACCTCGCCCAGCGCCAGGTTGACCAGCCAACCACCCGCGCCGTTGTCGTGGCCCATGCTTTTGTCGTCAGCGGAACGCAAACCGCCGAAGGCCTGTTGGCCGAGCAATCCACGAGCGAAAGAGATATTTCTGTCGGGGGAGTGCCCTCGGTACCGGCCGGTGTGTTTGACGGTGTTCACTATGTCGCACTCGGTCATCTTCACGGGCCACGCACCGTGCAGGAACACGAACCCATGGTGCGGTACTCCGGATCACTGCTGCGCTATTCCATTTCTGAGCGAAACCACCGTAAGTCAGTGACGATCGTTGACATGGACGGCGACGGGCACTGCACGGTTGAGGAGATTGAGATCCCACAGCCGGCGCGCATGACCCGTCTAGAAGGTGAACTCGCAGAGCTTGTCTCCGGTAAATTTCACCAGCACCACGACGACTTCGTCGACATCGTCTTGACCGATAAATTCAAGGCCCCAAACGAGTGGGCGCAACTGAACGCGAAGTTCACCCGCATCCTTACCGTGACCCATCAGCGGTCAGCGGATGATTTATGGGAAAGCGACAAACTATCCGCCGCAATGGTGTTAACGAAATCTCCGCTGGACCTCATGCGCAGTTTCTACCTGCAAGAGAGAAACGAAGCGCTCACTCCATCCATGGAGAGCATTCTGGTCGACGTGGTGGAACAAGCCCAAGGCCACGGGAAGTCCTAGCATGCGCATCCGGTGGCTTGAGTTTGTCGGTTTCGGGCCTTACCGCGACCGTCAGGTGATTGATTTTGATCAACTTGGCGAGTCCGGGCTGTACCTCATCAACGGCCCCACGGGAGCTGGGAAATCCACGATCATTGATGCGATTTGCTATGCACTCTATGGCCGGTTGGCCGGCGACGATGCCGATGCCAGCCGAATGCGATCGGACTTTTGTGCCCCAAACGAAAGCACCCAGGTCGTCGCGATCTTCCAGGTGGCCGCGGGCACTTTTCGAGTAGAACGCTCACCGGAGTACACCCGACCCAAACTCCGGGGTGGGGGTGACACCAAATCCCATGCCACCTGCAAGCTTTTTCGCATCGGCGAAAATGGAGTCGAGAAAGAAGTCGCGCATCAAGTGGCGTCAGCCAATAGTGAGTTGCGCGAGATTCTGGGCCTTACCCGAGACCAGTTTGTCCAAACCGTGGTGCTGCCCCAGGGGCAGTTCGCCACTTTCTTGACGGCAGACACAAAGGATCGAGTGGATCTGCTGAAGAAAATCTTCGCCACTGATATTTACGAGCGCATCGCGCTGATCTTGAAGGAGCAGCAAAAGCAGGCAGGGGTAGAGCAAGCGGGCATCACTCATGACCTGCAGCGCAGTGTGAACGCACTGGTGACAGAACTGAGCCAAGACGGCCATGTGGAGGCAGATCTGAATCAGTGGGTGACGGACAGCCTTGATGATCAACTGCTGACGGCACTGGCTGGTTATGGCCCTGCGCTGCAGTCGAGCAGTGCCCGGTTGCTCAAGGCTGCTCGTGTCGCGAGTGAGCAGGCCGAAGCTGCCGATGGCAATCGAATTTTAGCCCACCGAGAAGCCACCGCTCGCAATGCCAATATTGCGGCCGGGGAGAAGCTCCTCTCCAGCACGGTAGATATGGAAGCTAAGAAGACGGCCGTCTTGACCCATCGGCAGGTGGCGTCATCGGTAGGTGTGGTGATTGACGACGACCCAGATGTGTCGGTATGGCGTTCCCGGGTGGGCGTAGTGGCGACTTCCATAGGGCAACTGCGGGCGTTACTCGACGACGAGCGTGCCCTGGAACACTGGCCAATGGAGCGGGCCCAGGCTGAGAAAGACATGGCCGCACTGGTCGACGATGTTGACGGGCTACGGGCGCTAAAGCAGCAGCTGCCCACACTCATTGAGCAACGTGAGTTCGACGTTGCTAGCAGACCTACTGCCGGTGAGCACATGTCGTTGCAGCAACGCCTGGACCAACTGAGTGCAGATGAACGGCGGCTTGTGGACTTCGCAGATTTGAGCGCGACTGAAATTGCATTGCGTGCGGAAGTTTCCCAAGCGACGCGAGCAGCAGAGGTCGCTGCCGCCGCGGCGGATCAGATCAGCCGCATGTTCCGCGAGAGTGCCGCCGGTTCCCTTGCCCAAGACCTGATCGATGGACAACCATGTGGGGTTTGTGGGTCAAGCGTGCACCCGAACCCAGCGGTGAGTACCGGTGAAGCGATAAGCCTCGACGAAGTTGAACGCCTCAATCTTGCGTCCAGCACACGTCATCAAGAACTGGGCACGGCGCAAACGCGTCTACAAAACACAGTCGCAAAAATTGCGGAAATCCAGGTTTCAGCCCTGCCCCAATTGAATGAACTGACAGCGCAGCGCCGAGACTTGGAAGATAGCCAGGAGGCGTTAGATCGGCGAGAATCAACCGCTGATCAGGCTGATCTTGCCCTGGTAGACCTGCGTCAAAATAGTGAGGCACTCAGCGCAAGAATTGCCGAGGCAAACACACAGATTGCAAAGGCTCAGACAGCGCTGAGTACACGCGCCGCGCACATGGAAGTGATACGAGTCAAGGTCGAGGGAGCACTTCATTCATCCGCATCGATCGAAGCTCGAATCCAGGTCACCGGTGAGTTTCATGTGGCGCTAGAAGCACTGGCTGTGTCGCTAGACGCCCTGAATCTGGCCACGACCGCTGCAGAGTTCTGTGGTGCAGCGCTCAGCGCATTTCCAGCACGCGAGCAGTTTGGTGATGTGGCTGCCGCCGAAGAGGACTGGGTCAGGCTCAGTGCAGCTAAGGATGAAGCAGCTGAGCAAGCGCGTGCCGCAACGGAACGGTTGCGCCGGTACACCGATGGCCTGGAGAACATCCAGCAATTGCTTGAACAACGAGTGCAACTGGTTGCCGGCAACTCCGAGTTGGCGCACCTGGCTGAAACGTTCAACAGTGGTCGTGGCACTGATGTTGGCCTGCACATTTATGTACTGCGCGCACTGTTTGAAGAAGTAATGCTGCTGGCAAACGAGCGACTGAAAGACCTACTCAATGGTCGCTATCAACTTGTTGTCGCCGATGAGTCCGCTGCCGACATGCGCAGTTTGCACGGCTTAGGTGTGGCCGTTAGCGATGCTCTCACGGATAAACCGCGACCTGCTGGGAGCCTCAGTGGTGGCGAAACATTTTGTGTTTCACTTGCCTTGGCCCTGGGGCTCTCCGATGCGGTACGCAGGAACGCCGGGGGCATTGAGATCCGCTCGCTGTTCGTTGATGAGGGGTTTGGCACGCTCGATAATGATCAACTCGATGAGGTTATGAATATGCTCAATCAACTCAGCGGCGCGGGCCGCCAGGTCGGGTTGATCAGCCACGTGGAGAGCATGAAGGAAACGATCGGTGAACGTATTGAAGTACATGCGGTGCGCCTTGACCAACCCACTTCTTTAACCGTCAGCTGGATGACCTAGGCGGGCTGGGTGCCGCTGATACAACAACGACCAACGGTGCAGGCTGTAGCCTCTGTCTGCGTTGAGACACTGGTGGCGCGGGGGCTGGAGGAAGGACGATGCTGTTGAAGAACAGGTGGCTAACCGGGTCTGCGTTGGCGGCCGGGGTTGTCTTGCTTTCGGCCTGCTCCGCTGGGCAGGCGGTGGTAGACCAGGCCCAGTCAGCCTTGGGCGTCACTGAAGGCGTACAGCAGGCCTGCGCCACGGCGCAGCCGGCCTGGGCCCCTGACGTAGATGCACCCGCCGCCCTGGCCGCCCTTACCGCGGCCAGCCGGCAGATCACCGATCTACTTGATGATGGTCAGACCGGGCCGGTTCTCGTGGCAGTCGACCAGGCCATCAATTCAGCGAGTGATGTCATCACCCGCGACCCATCCCAGGTCACCCTGCGTGCGGCAGTTTCTGCCGTTCAAGCCGCTTGCGCGGTTGTGCCGAGCGCAGACTGAGGCCGATAGACATGACCCTCGACCTGATCGCAACTAATGTCTTCTCAGTTCCGGTGCTTGCCTTTGCCCTCGGTCTATCGGCCGCGGCGATCAAAGCAGACTTGCGGCTACCCGACGCTGCCTACCAAGCGATTTCGATCTACCTACTTTTGGCGATCGGGCTCAAGGGTGGTGTGGCTCTGCGCGAAGCCGATCTAGCCGAGGTTGCAGCGCCGGTGGCGGTGGCGATCATTCTCGGTGTCACCATCCCGATTCTGGCCTTTTTGGGCTTGCGGTTCCTCACCAAACTGGGCCCTGTCGATCGCGGCGCACTGGCGGCCCACTACGGCTCCACATCTTTGGTCACCTTCACTGCCGCCCTGGTGTTTCTAGAATCGCTGAACGTGTCCTATGAGGGATACGTGGCCACGCTGTTGGCTATTTTGGAGATCCCAGGCATCCTGGTGGGCTTGCTGCTCGCCGGATCGATGAGCAAGAATCCCGCCGGGGCCGATGCGCCGTCTCGGCGCCGCTGGGCCGAATCGCTGCGCTAGGTGCTCACTGGCCGATCGGTGCTCCTGCTGGCCGGGGGTTTGGTGATGGGAGTGTTGACCGGTCCGGAAGGGTTCGTGCGTGTTGAGCCTTTCTTCGGCGGTCTCTTTATCGGTGTTCTGGCCCTGTTCCTGCTCGAAATGGGCATGTTGGCCGGGCGGCGCCTCGGCGATTTACGTCAGGCAGGCTTTGGGCTGGTTGTTTTCGCCATCGTCTTTCCCATTGTCGCGGGCGTCTTAGGGATCGGTGGTGGGTCGCTCGCTGGAATGTCGACCGGCGGCGCGATGGTGCTCGGTGTTCTCTGCGCCAGTGCTTCCTACATTGCTGCACCGGCCGCGGTTCGCCTCGCGTTGCCAACTGCCAATCCTGGTATCACCCTCACCGCCAGCCTCGGTATGACTTTTCCATTCAATCTCGTCATCGGCATCCCGCTGTACTGGGGTATCGCGCAATGGCTGGCACCGATACTGGGCTAGCACCAACCCAACATGCTAAGGACCTGTAATGAGTGAGCTAAGTGAGGTGACCTGCGTGGTCATCGTTGCCGAGGCGATCGTTGAACCTCGACTGCTCGATGATTTAGTCGCCTGCGGGGTGCGCGGGTGGACGCTGACCCCGGCACAGGGCCAGGGCCCACGCAACCGCGGAGTTAGCGAGATTGAGGGCGGCAGTATTCGGCTGGACGTCCTGGCATCCGACGCGGTTGTTGATCGCATCTGGCAGTTGCTCGATTCAGACTATTTTCACGACTACGCGGTGTCTGCGTGGTCGTATCCGGTTCGAGTGATGCGCACTGATCGCTACCGCTGAGACTTGGCTGCCCACACCCACCCGGCTAAGCCACCGACGATGAATATTCCGGGCACCAGGTTCCACGACAACCCCTGCAGTTCACGAATGCCACCGGTTTGTTGATCGAGCCAATTGCTGGTCACTGCGTAGAGCACAGCGCCCAGGGCCAGGCCCACGATCGCGCCGAGGCCGATCCGCCACAGGTATGCCATGGTTTACCTTCGCCTACGTTTGCGTGGGGAACCCAAGGTTAAGACCACCGTGGCTTGGGTCTAGCCAGCGGCTGGTCACCACTTTGCCGCGAGTGAAGAAGTTAACCCCTTCAAGGCCATGGGCGTGTGAGTCACCGAACAGGGAGTTCTTCCAGCCACCAAAGGAGTAGTAGGCCATCGGCACCGGGACGGGCACGTTGATGCCCACCATGCCCACCTCGACTTCATTTTGGAACCGCCGAGCCGCACCACCATCGTTGGTGAAAATTGCGGTGCCATTGCCGTAGGGATGATCATTGATCAGTGCCAGACCCTCGTCATAGGAGTTGACCCGGACGATGGACAGTACGGGTCCAAAGATCTCCTCCTGATAAATCGACATGTCGGTTGTGACATGGTCAAAGAGTGTGGGGCCTAGCCAGAAACCCTCATCGGCGCCGTCGACCTCGATGCCGCGACCATCAACGACAAGGGTGGCGCCCTCCTTGGCACCTGCGGCTACGTAGGAGGCGACCTTGTCTCGATGCACACGTGTTACGAGCGGACCCATATCGCAACCGCGTCGACCATCGCCCGTGCGAAGGCGAGACATCCGCTCGGCAATCCCAGCCACGAGTTGATCGGCCACCGGCTCTACGGCTACCACAACGGAAATGGCCATGCACCGTTCACCTGCCGAACCGAAGCCGGCATTGACTGCCTGGTCTGCGGCAAGGTTGAGGTCTGCATCAGGCAGCACGAGCATGTGGTTCTTGGCGCCACCGAGTGCCTGCACGCGCTTGCCGTGTGCGGTTCCTGTTTCGTACACGTAGCGAGCAATCGGGGTAGACCCGACGAAGGAGATGCTCTTGACGTCAGGGTGCGTGAGCAGGCCATCCACCGCGACTTTGTCGCCGTGCAGCACGGTAAATACACCTTCGGGTAGCCCCGCCTTCGCCCAGAGTTGGGCGATGAAATTCGCCGCACTGGGGTCTTTTTCGCTGGGCTTAATTACCACGGAGTTACCGGCTGCAATGGCGATGGGGAAGAACCACATCGGCACCATTGCGGGGAAATTGAACGGTGAAATGACGCCGACGACCCCGAGCGGTTGGCGGATGGAATACACATCGACTCCGGTGGAAACTCCCTCGGAGAAGCCACCTTTGAGTAGCTGGGGAATCCCGCAGGCAAACTCCACGACTTCAAGGCCACGCGTCACTTCCCCGAGTGAGTCGGCGAGTACCTTGCCGTGTTCGGCGGTGACGAGTGCGGCGAGTTCTTCACGATGAGCGTTGAGTAACTCGCGAAAGGCGAACAGGACCTGGGTGCGTTTTGTGAGTGATGATTCGCGCCAGGACAGATAGGCCTTTTTGGCTCCGGCAACGGCGGCATCGACAACCTCGGCGTCGGCGAAGGCCACATTGGCCGTGATCGCACCGGTGGCCGGGTCGTACACCTCACCAACCCGCGCGGGTGCACCGCTCCATTCTGTGCCGTTGATCCAGTGAGAAATAGTGGGTAGCAAAGAGGTCATGCCTGAATCGTATGTGCCCGGCCATGTCACATTTCAGCGGATCACCAATTCGTGTCTGGACTACTCTTCGGCCACACCTTCGCGGGTCAATTCAACCTCGTAACTGGTGTTCGTGTCACCTAGCTCGATGTAGCGCACTGCCATGCGATCGGCATCGACCACGCCGGAGAAGAACCCGTCAGTTTCGGTGAGCACAAAGGTGTTACCACCGATGCCTAATTGGCCCACCAGGGCATCTTGCTGGTCACTTCCCGCAGATTCTTGGTACCCCCAGATGTTTCGCCCGTCCTGGGTTTCGATCACGATGCGCTCGGTCACGGTGGCCGTGGTGCCGTTGGCGAGAGGATAGGTGAACTCCCCGGTCCACGTACCAACCATGCTGACCGGTTCGGTCGACCCGGACGGGGCACAACCGGCCGCCGTTAGGAGCAGTGCTGCGGCGGCGGTCAGGACAGTGGCGCGCTTGACGCGGTGCATCATCATGTATGGCAGTCTGCCACTGTCGTTATGGAGCAGGTGCATCGTCTACGTAATAGGCCTTCATCTGGGGCATGACCGGACGCATCATGAACGGCGGGCGCCGCAGCCCCTGCGCGTTGGGTCCCGGGCGCGTCTTGGCCATCCACTCCCGGTACACCTCGCGCGACTTTGCCGTGTCCACCACCACATCGCCGTACTTATCTTCTTCATGGGCAGGTTCGATGCGTACGTGCTGATGCCAGCAGTGCATGCCTGACCAGGTGTCTGGGTGCACCGCGAAGGCAAGGTTTTGATGCACCCCTGGATCCTCCCAGTGGATGCGCATGGAGTCAGGATCGTCGCTGACGAACGGACGCACCCCTTCCCGATAGCGCAGCCGCCAACGGCCGTCGTCAAGTTGGCCCACCTGTACCTTTCCGCTCACCCAGCGCGATCCTGCGTCGTCGGTGGTGCGCCAGCGACCCATGTGGTGGGACAGGGCGCTTACCCCGGGTCGGATACCTTCCGTTGCCCAAATGCGTGCCACGAAGTGACCGATCTCGGTGCTGACGCGGACCATGTCGCCGGTGGCGAGGCCGAGCCGTTGGGCGTCCTTGCTGTTCATCCACATCGGGTGCTTATTGCTGATCTCGTTGAGGTACTTCGCGTTGCCCGACCTGGTGTGGATGAGAGTCGGTAGCCGAAACGTGGGCACCAGTAGCATCTCGTTGCTCTGCTCGGTGATCACGCTGTGGTGAACGTGGGATTTGATGTAGGTCGGCGTCGCATATTCCGGCCACCCGAAATCGGCCATGGACGGTGAATACAACTCCAGTTTTCGTGACGGGGTCAGCCAGCCGGCGACTTCGGCACCGTCGTCCATCACGATCCCGACCGCACCGGCTTCGCCCACGAGTGGTTTCTGGGTTTCTGGCGTGGTGGGTTTGCGCAGAACGCCGTCGGCATCGGCCACGGCGCCGTCTCGTTCAGCGTCGGTGAGCGGGCGTTCATCCTGGCGGTAGAGGCCGTTGACGATTTCTACCGCTCCGTACTTGCGCATGTATTCCAGCGGCGTAAGGCCTTCTCGTTCCGCCTTTTCTGGCAGCCCAGGTACGTTGTTATCGAAAACGTACCCGTAGTAGTCATCAATCGTAATTTTCTCGCCAGGACGTCCCGGTGCCTCAAAGTACTGCCGGATTCCTAGTGATCCGTCCGGGTCGATGCGCCAGGACATTTCGAACCAAAATTCGTTTTCTTCCCAGACTTCACCGGGATTGGCATCGCGGGTATCACTGATCTTCTCGCCCATTTTTTCCAGCGCCACGCGACGAACAGGCTGGCGGAATCCGAGCCACTTGCCCGCGTACTGCTCATAAGACTGGGTGTCGTGTCGTTCGGTGGAATGACCGAAGGGCAGGATGTAGTCCGCCCATAGCGCGGTTTCATTCCAGGTGGGTGTCATGGCCACGTGACAACCAACGAGATCTTCCCGCGAGAGTGCCTCGATCCAACTGAAACCGTCGGGATTGGTCCATACGGGGTTGTAGACGCGAGTGAAGTACACGTCGAGTTTGCCCCGGCCTTCAAGAAGAAAATGGGGTAGCAGGATGGACAATTCGTTGGTAGACAGCGGGAACTCTTTTGGCCACAGCAGTTCATTCCACGAGTCGTGTCCACCGGGCATGTTGGGGCCGTGAGGAATGAACTTATTCCAGCCGTTGGGGCTGGTGCCACCTTCTTGGCCGATGCTGCCGGTTAACACGGTGAGGAAGAACAGTGCGCGGGCAACCGCCCAGCCACCAAGGTTTCCCGCGCTGGCTGCACGCCAGGTGTGAGCGGCCAATTTGCCATTGCAGCCAGCCACAATGCGAGCAACTTTTTGCACTTGAGCCAACGGAACCTTGCACTCTTGCGCAGCAAACTCAAGTGTGTAGTGGGCGTAGTCGTTGGTGAGCGCTTCTTTGAACGTCGTGAAGTCAGCCGAATCGACGTCGGGGTGCAGGCGTTCTAGATAGGTGCGCCAGTTGACCCAGCGTTGGATGTAGTTCCAGTCGACGGCGTTGGTGCGCATCAAGTACGCAGCGATCGCCAACAGCATGGCTGCTTCAGTGCCAGGCCATGGGGAGACCCATTCATCGGCGTGGGAGGCGGTATTGGAAAGGCGCGGATCTAGGACAATAAGTTTTGCTCCGCCGCGCACCTTGGCATCCATGATGCGCTGTGCGTGCGGATTGAAATAGTGGCCGGATTCAAGGTGTGCAGAGAGCAGAAGAATCACGTTTGCGTTGGCATGGTCAGGGGAGGGGCGATCGTAGCCACCCCAGAGGGAATAGCCCAAACGTGCCCCGGCAGAGCAAATATTTGTGTGGGTGTTGTTGCCGTCAACCCCCCAGGCAAGCAGGACGCGCTCAATGAATCCGTCTTCGCCGTGGCGGCCCACGTGATACATGATTTCATTGCGTCGATCTTCAAGGATCGCTTTGCGAATGCGCCCGGCGATATCGTCCATGGCGTCATCCCAGGACACCTGCTCAAACTGGGCTGAACCGCGTGGACCGGTGCGCTTCATGGGGGTGAGGAGACGTTCGGGGTCTTGGGTCTGATTAATCGTGGCCGGGCCCTTGGCGCAGTTGCGCCCGCGCGAGCCAGGGTGGGCCGGGTTGCCCTCAATCTTGACAACCTCTTTTGTTTCGCGGTCAACATAGGCCAGCAGTCCGCAACCTGATTCGCAGTTGAAACAGGTGGTGGGTACGAGCATGTAGTGCCGTCCCACCTTGCGTGGATGGGCTTTCGCGTCGTACATCACCACGTCATCCCAGGTGTCCACCGGCGGGTAGTTCGAGACCGTCTCCCGCACGCGCAGACCGTGGTGTTCAGGTGCTTGCGGATCCACCGGTGAAGCAGCAGGGCCGGTAGCGACGGACTCGGTTGGTCGTGGACTCATCGGGACAACCTTTCTGGCGCGCAGCGGGAATGACGTGGCGTGCGATCAGGACAGGGGTGGGTCTTGCCCGGCCATAACAAAGACACGCTCGTGGGCGAGGAGTGCCGGTTGCACCAGGAGACCCGCGATCAATCCGAGCCAGATGGGTGCTCCGAGTGCAACAGCGAGTCCAAGGCCACCGCCCACAGCTGACATCGCGATGGAACCCCACCAGAACTGCTGGCGGTAGCGGCCGTGGGTAATGGCATGGGCGGCGATCTGGGCGTTTCGGGTGCTGTGGCTGCCACCAAAGTCGACCGCGGTGACCAGCAGGTGTGCGCCTACCCCGACCACCAGGGCCCACGCCAGCCAGCGTTGGCTTGCGGTGTCGGAAAGAATCATGGACAGGGCGAGCAGTACACCGGCTCCGACCATGACAGCCTGTGCCTGCAGATGCCAGAAAAGAGCGGGTGACTGCCACAGGTCGCGGCCCTCTGCCTGACCGAAAAGGAATGCGGTGTAGCCGGCCACCATGATCGCGGCGGGCACTGCGGGCCAGGCGAGAACAGAGATGACCGAGGTCCAGTCGAGAATTCCGAGCGCATCGGCCACGCCGACGAGGAGCCATAGGCCGGCAATGCCAGCACCTAGGCCGAGGAAGATGCCCCCGAGGGCCAGCCACGATCGTCGGTTGATCTTGCGTGGATCAAGCAGGAACAGGAAGCGTTTGGGCTGCTTCAAGTCCCAGATGAGTAGTGCAGCGGTGATGAGCAGGAATCCCACAGCGATCGCGGGGGCGGCAATGGTGACCAGACTGGTCCGGTCGGTAGTGAACAAGACCAGCAGTGCACCCAGGAGCAGGCCACCGGCGGAAATCGACTTGGTCCACAGGTAGGTCCAGACTTTCCAGCCCCAGGGTCGAGGGTGGGCGGTATTGAGAGTCGTGCGCGCCATGGACATCGGATCACCGGGTAGCTCCGCAGCGGTTTCTAGGCGCAGCGGATCAGCATCGGCCCACAGGTAGGTCTGATCCACCGGTGCAGCGAGTGGATCCAGCGTTGTGTGGTCGGCACCGACGTAATACACATTCGGCTTTGTGCCCTGCTCCGGTGTGCGAACGCTGACCGGTTCGATGCTGAGAAACTTCGAGATACCACTGGTGGGATCGTCAATGTCCCCCATCCAGATGGACTCGGTAGGACATACCTGTACACAGGCGGGTTCTAAGCCCTGATCAATGCGGTGGGCACAGAAGTTACATTTGGCGGCCGTGTGGGTGTTTTCGTCGATATAAATCGCATCGTAAGGGCAAGCTTGCATGCACATTTTGCACCCGATGCACAGTTCATTGTCGAAGTCGACGATGCCGTCGGGGCGAATAAACAGTGCCTCGGTGGGGCAACTCTTCACGCAGGGCGCATCAGTGCAGTGATTGCATCGAAGGACGGCCATTTCTCTTGTGGTCGAGGGAAACTCGCCCTTTTCGACGTACTTCACCCAGGTACGAAATTGACCGACCGGAATGTCATGCTCAGTCTTGCAGGCCACCGTGCAGGCGTGGCAGCCGATACAGGTCCGTTGGTCAATGGCGAATCCATAGCGCACGGGAGGTCACTTCTTCCGAATGTAGAACTTCAACACGTTGCCGTCTTCAGCGGACTCAACGATTTCATTGCCGGTCTGTGTCGCCCACGCCGGAATATCTGACCGAGAGCCGGCATCGGTAGCCTCCACCAGCATCACTTCGCCAACAGCCAGATCTTTCATTCCCTTGGCCGTCATGAGTACCGGCATGGGACAACTCATCCCTTTGGTGTCAACGGTTTTCCTAACGTCGGTCATGGTGCCTCCATCGGCTATGAGAAGTGGTTGGTTAGATAAAAAGATTTATCTGCGACTTAGACATAGATTGCAAGGCGGTGGCGGCGCCGACCGGTGTGCCGAGGCCACCGATCATCTGTTCGGGCTTAATGCCTAGTAGGTCCATCGTCATTTGGCAGGGCCACAGGTTCACGCCCATGTCCTGGCAGATTTCCAGTAAATCCTCCGGGGGCAACAGGTTGTTCTTCTTGGCCACCTTGCGCATCATCCAACGCCCCGCCCCACCCATGTTCATGCGGGACAGTTTCGCCTTTTTCATACCCGGCGGGTTCATGCCGGCCAGTGCTTTGGTCATGGCGTCGTACCCGGTGATTCGCACGTCGTCTCGGACGAGTGGAAACAGGCCCCAGAACGTGAAGAAGACCGTAACGTTCATTCCGGTGGCCGCACCGGTGGAGCTGAGAATCAAGGTCGGCCACAGTTTGTCGAGGTCACCGCTCCAGGCGATGATCGTCATCGACTGCGGATCGGTCACGTCAGATCCAGTCGTATTCGTGGAGATGTCTGCGGGGTCGTTGTCAGGCATGGTCAACCTTTCCTTCGTGCGGGGCGAGACCGACATGATGTGTTGCCATCAATCTAGGACCGACCAATTTCGCTAAAGGCTAGCGCCCCGGTAGTGAAAACATTAGCGTTTGCGCATATTCGCAGGAGATTGTGAATTAGCGAGCGGAGGCATCGTGTCCACAGCCCTCACCCCGGCCGAACTGTTTGCCCACATTGATGCCGGCGATGTTCCATTGATTTTGGATGTGCGTAATCAAAATGAGTTTGAATCCTGGCGCATAGAGGGCACGCGCGAGGTGCCCACGCGCAATGTGCCGATTTGGCAGGCCGTAGAAGAGGTGGAGGACCTAGCCGCCCAGATACCCGATGGAACCATCGTGGTGTGCGCACACGGCAATGGCAGCGATCTGCTCATCGAGATGCTCGCGCAAGCGGGCCGTAGCGTGACCAATCTTGTCGGGGGAACGGCCGCCTGGGCGGAACTACTGATCTGCCTACCGCTACCGGGGCTGCCTGAACCATTCATTGGGTGGCAGATTCAACGCCCGGCTAAGGCATGTTTGTCCTACGTCATCGGAGTTCCCGGACATGCTTGCATCGTGGTAGACCCGGCAAGGTTTCTTCAGGAGTATCTCGACCTAGCTGCACGGGCGGACATGACCATTACGCACGTGATTGATACCCACGTGCATGCCGATCACATCAGCGGTGGACCCCAACTAGCCGAACGCGTGAACGCGACCTATCACGTGCCGATGGAAGACACCGGTGGCTCAACCCCTTTTGCGAATGAGCCACTCATTGATGGGGCCGCCCTCGACCTTGGCGCGGCGAGCATTGAGGTGCTGGCCGTCAAAATGCCCGGCCACACGCCCGGAACCACGTGTATTCACATCCCAGGCCACCTGCTTCTCACCGGGGACACGGTGTTTGTTCGCGGCGTGGGTCGACCCGATCTCACCGGCCAGGCTGATGACCTGGCTCAGCAGCTGTTTCACACTGTCCACGACGTGTTGCGTCCGCTTGAGCCGACAACGATGGTGCTTCCCGCGCACTGGACGTTCCTCAACGAAATCGGCACTGATGGGTTGGTGAAAACCACCCTGGGCGAAGTTTTCAATTCGACCTTGATGTCCGAAGCGGATATGGCGGCCTTCGTTCGTGAAATCGTGACGAGTTTGCCAGCCGCGCCGCAGATCTACGACACGATCCGGTTGGTGAACTCCGGGCAACCGGCGACGGCGGCGGAAATGGAGACGCTAGAGATCGGTAAGAATCAGTGTGCTGCCTCAACCACGACCTAGGGGCACATCGCGGCAATGGGGTGCGGGGGAAACGTATGAGAGGCTGCGTCCATGGACCGGGAGACAGTTGAAGAGATTCATCGCCTACACGCGCGACTGTGTCAGGCCATTGCCGATCCCAAGCGGCTGCTGTTGATCAGTGAGTTGCGCGCGGGTGCGATGAGTGTCGGTGATCTTGCCGCGTCTTTGGGGATCAGTCAGTCCAACTGTTCCCAGCATCTGGCCATATTGCGCGATCGCGGTGTGGTTGATTCCCGAAAGATCGGAACCACGGTGCAGTATTCGCTGCGCGGAACCAAGGTACTCGCCGCTATCGATCTGCTGCGTGATTTCATGTCTGAAGAAATGAGCAATCAGGCTGAGATCGGCCTTATCGCGCGCAGCGGTTAAGCGGTCGAATGATACGACGTCAGCGATTGCAAAATTGCTGCCCGACCAGCTTCGAGCCGCGCAATGGGCACCCGAAAGGGTGAGCAGGAAACATAGTCGATGCCGACTGAGTGAAAGAAGTGGATTGAATCGGGGTCGCCGCCGTGTTCACCGCACACCCCGAGTTTGAGATCGGGACGTGTTGCGCGGCCTTTCTCCGCGGCAATGCGAATCAATTCTCCCACGCCATCAATATCGAGACTTTCAAACGGCGACACGTTGAAGATGCCCTTGTCTAAGTACTGGGCGAAGAAGGCGCCCTCAACGTCATCCCGAGAAAATCCCCACGCAGTTTGGGTGAGGTCATTCGTGCCGAAGGAGAAAAACTCCGCCGCCTCGGCAATACGTCGGGCGGTGAGGGCAGCTCGGGGGAGTTCGATCATCGTGCCGATGGGCATCGACAACTCAACGCCGTGGGCGACTGCGACCTCGTCAACGATGTGGCCTACCTCGTCACGCACGAGGTGAAGCTCCATGACGGACCCCACCAGCGGAATCATGATTTCGACGTGAGGCGCGCCACCGTCAAGGCTGCGTTGCGCGGCTGCTTCAGCGATGGCCCGAACCTGCAGGGCGTAAAGGCCGGGCATGACCAGGCCGAGTCGAACGCCACGCAGGCCTAGCATGGGGTTCGTTTCATGGAGGCGTTCTACCGCGCCGAGCAGGCGTAACTCTCGATCATCGGGCGTTCCACGTTCCGCAGCGAGGGCAACGCGCACCTTGAGTTCAGCGAGATCGGGCAGGAACTCGTGCAGCGGCGGATCAAGGAGGCGAATCGTGACGGGCAGGTCATCCATGGCCGCCAGCAAATCGATGAAATCTGCCCGCTGCAGTGGGAGCAGTTCGGCGAAGACGTCCTCACGCTCCTGCGCTGTTTCGGCGAGAACAAGCCGTTCGATCAAAATACGGCGGTCACCGAGAAACATATGTTCGGTGCGGCACAGGCCGATGCCCTCAGCACCCAGAGTGCGGGCGCGCACAGCATCGGGGGCGGTGTCTGCGTTGGTGCGCACATTCAAGCCGCGGACCGCGTCTGCGTGACGCAGAATTCGATCGACAGAGGTAACCAGTTCGGTGATCTCGGTATCGGCGTCAGCCAGGGCGACATCAAGACCAGATTCCAGATATGTCACAACAGGTGATGCAACGACGGGCACTTCACCAATGAATACCTGACCGGTGGAACCGTCCAGGGACAGCATCTGGCCTTCGATCACCACGTGACCACCGGCTGTCGCCTGACGACCGGATGGATCCACATCAAGTGCCTCCGCACCAACGATGCAGGTGGTGCCCATGCCACGTGCGACAACAGCGGCATGTGATGTTTTGCCACCGCGTGAGGTCAAAATGCCAACGGCAGCAATCATTCCCTCCAGGTCATCGGGGTTCGTTTCGCGGCGAATCAGCACAACAGCTTCGCCGCGCGCTGCCCATTCGGTGGCGGTGGCCGAGTCGAAAACGGCGCGCCCAACGGCAGCACCCGGGCTGGCGGCGAGACCGGTGGTGAGGTCTTGGCGTGGGCTGCGCGGATCGAACTGCGGGAACATCAGTTTGGTTAGTTGCTCTCCGTTAACGCGGGCGAGTGCTTCATCCATGGTGATGAGGTGTTCATCCACCAGTTGAGTCGCGATCCGAAAAGCTGCGGCCGCGGTTCGTTTGCCGATGCGAGTTTGCAACATCCACAGGCGACCTCGTTCAACGGTGAACTCGATGTCACACAGATCCCGATAGTGGGTTTCCAGCCGCCGCATGATCACTTGAAGTTCGGCGTAGGCACCGGGGTCAATTTCAGCCATCTCAGCCAGCGTGGCCGTGTTGCGAATGCCCGCGACCACGTCTTCGCCCTGGGCGTTGGTGAGATAGTCGCCGTAGGCTCCCACTTTGCCGGTGGCGGGATCTCGCGTAAAGGCCACGCCGGTGCCAGAATCTGCGCCCAGGTTGCCAAACACCATCGAGACGATATTCACCGCGGTGCCAAGGTCGTGGGGAATTCGTTCGCGGCGCCGGTACAGATTGGCCCGTGGGGTGTTCCATGACGAGAACACCGCGACGGTCGCCATGTCGAGTTGTTCACGCGGATCCTGGGGAAAGGGGCGGCCGGAGTGTTCCAAAACGATGGCCTTGTAAGTCTCCACCAACTCTTGCAAAGACTCAGTGGAAAGGTCTGCATCCAAGGTGACGCCCTGGGCTACCTTGGCCGCATCGAAGGCGGCCTCGAATGTGCCCGGTTCCACGTGAAGCACGGTGCGCCCGAACATGGAAATCAAGCGCCGGTAGGAATCCCAGGCGAAGCGGGCGTCACCGGTCGCTGCGGTCAGGCCCTCCACCGAGTAGTCGTTGAGTCCAACATTGAGAACAGTTTCCATCATGCCCGGCATTGAGAAACGAGCGCCGGAGCGAACACTGACCAGGAGAGGATCGGTCACATCGCCGAGTCGGCGGCCAAGTTCAACTTCTAGGCGGCGCAGCGCCATGGTGACCTGTACGCGGAGGTCGTCTGGGACTTCGCCGCGACGTAAAAACTCTCGACAGGCCTCGGTGGTGATCGTAAATCCCGGTGGCACCGGCAACCCGAGCCGGGTCATTTCGGCAAGGTTCGCGCCTTTGCCACCGAGCAGATCCGCATCTTCGCGGCCGCCCTCGCTGAAGTCATAGACGTACTTGGTCATGCCCGGACGTTACTGCAACGAATCAGCAACGTGGATCCAGGCTGCCGTCCCGGATCGTGCGGACTTCGTCGGCGAGTTGTTCAGCTTCATCAGGGTCGTGCGTGACGTGAATCGCAGGGGTGCCCAGTAGCGTGAGCAATTCGCGGACGTCATGAACAAGCCGTTCGCGCAGGTCACGATCAAGGGCTCCGAAAGGTTCATCGAGACATAGCAGCCTGGGGCCCGGAGCCAACGCCCGTGCTAGTGCCACGCGCTGCGCCTCGCCACCGGACAGGGTGTCTACTCCGCGGCGAGAAAACCCCTCCAGACCGACGAGTTCAAGCAACTCCCCGACCCGTTGACGTGTGTTGGTCTTATCGCCGGATGTGAACCTGAGGCCGAAGGCAATGTTCGCGGCAACATTGAGGTGGGGAAATAGCAGAGCATCTTGGAAGACGAGTCCGAAGCCACGTCGATGTGTAGCAACACCGGTGATGTCGTGTCCATCCCAGGAAATTGATCCCGATGTGAGCGGCTGCACGCCAACGATGCACCGAAGTAACGAACTCTTGCCGGAACCACTAGGGCCCAGCAGCGCCACGATGTGGCCCGGGGGAACGTCAAGGCGCACCTCATGAAGGAGCAGGCGACCTTCGTAGGTGATGGCGCCATCGAGCACTCGAAGTCCGGTCGCACCCGGTTGCTCAGACTGAGGAGCTGGCGTCAGGTCTTTCGGTGTGGTCATGACATCATCACCAACCTGTGGATTTAGATGGGCGGGCTCGTTCGGCAACGCCCACGACCGTTGCGGTAACGATAACGAGAATGACTGAGAGTACGGCAGCCTGCCCGAGATTTGCTTCACCTGGACGTGACAGCAGTCGCACAATCTGAACGGGAACCGTGGGTGTATCTGCACGAGCAAGAAAGGCCGTTGCTCCGAACTCGCCCAGCGAGACTGCTGCTGACAGCGCCCCTGCTACCGCTGCAGCGCGAAGCGCCAGTGGCCCGTCCACGGTGAGCCAAACGCGGATGGGTCGAGCGCCAAGTGAGGCCGCTACGTCGCGAAGACGCGGGTCGATAGAGCGCAGCACCGGTAGGACGACGCGCACCACGATCGGCATGGCGACCAGTGCCTGACCCAGGGGCACAAGGAGCCACCAGTCGCGTAGGTCCAGGGGCCCGCCGATGGAAAGCAGTAGCAGTCCAAGTCCGATGCTGACCGCGGAAATGCCAAGGGGCAGAGTCACTATGGTATCTAAAGTTGCCTGGCCTCGCTTAAGATGTGTCACTGAAATAGCGGCGAGCATGCCCAGCACAAGTGCGATCATCGTGGCCACCACTGCGTAGCGAGACGAGATCCATAGTGCTTCGGCAACCGGGGTGGCGCGGGTGGTGTTATCGCTGGGCGCGAAGGCTTCGGCATACCAGGTCAGACCCCAACTGTCGCCAACCTGCAGTGATGTCGCAACCAGCTGCGCAATGGGCAAGATGACAGCGACTGCAACGAATACGGCGATGCTGACAGCCAGATAATCACCCGTGCCTCGGGGCCTCTCCCTGCGCGACACGTCGGCCACGACACCGACCACGCTGAGTCGCTGCTGTAACCGTGAAGCCAGTCCCAACGTGAAGACCACAACGACAAGTTGCAAGATCGCCAAGGCCGCTGCAGCGTCGAGATCCAGGCGTTGGATTGCCCGCTGGTAGATCTCCACTTCGATCGTGGGTAGTGCTGGGTCACCTACCACGAGGACCACGCCGAATGAGGTGAAGGTAAACATGAAAACAAGCACGCTGGCGGCGGTAATCGCTGGGCGCAGGAGCGGCCAGGTAATGAGTCGAAAGCGGGCAAATGCACTGGCCCCCAGTGAGGCAGCAACCTCACCCAGTCGACCGTCTAGTTGCCCCCAGACGGCACCGATCACGCGAACCGCCAAACCCACATTGAAGAAAACGTGAGCCACGATGATCGCCCAGGTCGTGCCAGCGAAGGGGAGAAGTTCACGAAAGGCAAGGCCCACCACAACGGTAGGCAACACGAAAGGAATGGTGATCAGCGCGAGCCAGATGCGACGACCGGGGATGGAAAGTCGATAGAGCGCGAATGCCACCGGGAGAGCAAGGCCAATGCTTAACGCCGTGCTGACCAGTGCCTGAGCGGTGGTGTAGCCCATGACCCGCCAGGTCGAACCGGCCACCAGCGTGTCCCAAGACGCCGGTTGTAAGCCCTCGGTGAGCAGAGCCCAAAGTGGTGCCGCTATGAAGAGAGCGACAGCAGCAAGGGGCAGGAGCGCGAGGCCAAGTGGTCGTGCCGCCCTTAGCGCAGCACGATTTGAGTCCACTCCTCCACCCAGGTCTCCCGTTGCGCCGCAATGGTGGCGGGGTCAATCTCAAGCGGAGCGTCCACTCGCTTGGCGAAGTTGGTGAACACCGTGGGCAGCGCAACGCCTTCGCGGGCGGGGAAGACAAACATCGACAGCGGAAAGTCTTCCTGCACCGGCTCCGAAACAAGCCAATCCACGACGATTTTCGCTGCCTCTGCCACCGGTGTACCGCGCAAAACTCCGGCGAACTCGATCTGGCGGTAGCAACCATCGAGCATCACCGATGTGCTCGGCCGCGTCGGTTTGGGGTCGGCCGCGTAGACGATCTCCGCCGGGGGGCTCGTGGCGTAGGAAACAACGATCGGCCTGTCTCCGGAGCCGCCACCTGCGCTGAACTGACCCTGGTAGGCCTCAGACCATCCGTTGACGACCTCGACACCATTGTCGCGCAGGTCCTGCCAGTAGGTGGGCCAGTCATCTCCAAACCGGGCAACCGTCGCCATCAGGAAGGCCAGCCCGGGGGATGAGGTGGCTGGGTTTTGGACAACGAGCAGGTCGGCATAGGCGGGCTTGGTGAGGTCGGCCAATGTTGTGGGCGGCGCCACGTCATTGTCTGCAAACCATGCGTCGTCAAGATTGATACACACGTCACCATCGTCAACCGGGGTCACGACACCGAGACCGGCTTTGACCAGTTCTGGCCGTAGCGGTGCGTCGGCCACATAGGGATCGAACACGTCTGCATCAATCGCTCGAGACAGCAGGGTGGTGTCCACCCCGAAGAGAACATCGCCGTCCGGGTTGCCAGCGGCAAGCACCGCCCGATTAACGATCTCGCCGGCATCTCCGGCAGCGATGAGTTCAAGCACAATGTTGTTCTCTGCCTCGAAATCAGCGACGAGGGATTCGGTCAGGGCGAAGGAGTCGTGCGTGATGACACGCACCACAACGGGATCGCCGTTGGTGTCGACGGTGGTTGAAGTCTCACCGCCGGAAGTCCCACCACAGGCGGCCAAGACGAGGCCGGTGGTGAGTAGCCCCGTGGTGAGTGCAGTGAAGCGCGCCACCGCCGGAGCAGTGGAGCCCTGAGAAAAAAAGCGACGAAACATAAGAAGTCTCCCTCCGCTGGCATTACCCAGATCAGGTTGTAATGGGTCGGTGACGGCCGTCACCCTCTCAGCCCACTGATCCTGCGAGCTCCCCTGGTAAAGCAACCCTAGCGCATTGGCTGGGGTGTGCTGGTTGTGCCGGAAAGTAGCGGTGATGCCACAGTGGGGGCATGGGAGATCTCGCGGGAAAGTCAGTTTTGATTGTTGGCGCAACAGGTGGTCTTGGTCGACCCATCGCTCAGTTGCTCAAGGATGCTGGGGCAGTGCTGACGATGACGGGCCGAGACGATGCCCGACTCGCGGCCTTGTCCCCGCTGGGTCGCACCGTTTTGATTGATGTTCGTCGCGCCGATGGCATTGCCACAGCGGTGAATACCGCGGTTGCTGAACGCGGTGGCCTTGACGGGGTAGTTTTTTGCGCGGGAGTGGTGGCTTTCGGTGCCGCTGTGGACACACCCGATGACGTGCTCATTGAACTGTTCACTACCAACACTTTGGCGCCCATCAGATTGATGAAGGCGGCGGCCGAGCAACTGCGTGAGTCGGCAAGTCAGGGCCGCGATCCGTTCCTGGTCAATGTCAGCGCCGTCGTTGCCGAGCAGCCGATGGCCGGCATGGCCGCCTACAGCGCGGCGAAGGCAGCGTTGATGGCCTACGACCATGCTGCATCCCGCGAACTGCGACGAGGCGGGATCCGGCTGATCGATGCTCGTCCACCGCATACCGAAACTGGTCTGGCAGATCACCCCATTCATGGCGAAGCCCCCCGGTTACCCGAGGGGCTAACTGCCATGGCGGTGGCCGAGCGAATCGTGACCGCCATCACCGCTGGAGAGCGGGATCTGCCGAGTACGGCATTTACCGGTTAGCTCAGCGTCGAGATATCCGGCGAAATAACTGACCGGGAATAACGCCCGGTCTGTTGCCACTAACGCTTGGACTGCCAGGGACGATCGGCAAACGTCCAGGGTGTGGCCAATTCGGTGTTGTCGTAGCCGGGGGTCTCCCGTTCGAATAGGGACGCGAACACGGTCGCGAACTGCTTCATCTTTTCTCACTCCTTGACCCGTGTGATGGCGGGTCGTATCTGGCCGCCGGTGGGTGTACCGGTCTTAATTGAGCCATAACCAAGGGTGACCCACGCTGGTGTGGGGACCGTGATAGGGGGTCCAAGTCAGTGGCTTGGATCACTTTGTGAGCCTTCTGAGATCATTTTGCGACACACCGAGAAAGTGACCTCGGTGGGCATTGATAGGGGGTCTCAGGGTTCAATAGAAGGGTGATGTCGATCCATGCCTGGGGCTGGCGCCTGGCCGCGGTAGTGGGCGTGGGGCTCGGATTGCTGGCCTGGACGATCGCCATGGCTACCGGACCCGCCCAATCAGGGGGGCCGATTCTTCAACCTCAGAGCACCGATTCCGCCGTTGAGTCCGTGCCCGTAGAGCCCACCGCGACCATTGAAGATGTAGATCTCTTCTCCTACCTGCCCCCGGAGGAACGGCCCCTCGCGGCGTTCTTGGGCGACTCGATCACGCGGGGAATGTCTGACACCGACCTAGGCATCGTGGACGAGTACTCCTGGCTGCACGGGTTGTTGGATGACACCACGGGAAGTGTTCGGTTAGCTACTGTCACAGCAGGAAATGGCATGTCCACAGCCTGGATGGCCGGTCAAGTGTGGACCGCGATGTACCCCACGCCAGACCTGTTGATCGTTCACGGCGGCACCAATGATGTGTCCGGAGAAATAACCCCGCCGGTGGTCACCGGCAATCTTGAACGCATTCGATTAGCCGCCGAATCAGTCGGTGTACCCCTGTTTGTGTGCACGCTGCCACCTCGGGCAGAGCCCGAAGCTGATGCCCGGGTTGTGGCGGTGAATGCCGCGATTAAGGCGTGGGCTGCCATTCATGGAGTGACCGTGCTCGACACCGGCATGCCACTGCGCGATCCGGTGCTGGGCGGTTGGTTGCCCGGCTACACAACCGATGGATTGCACCCCACCCCGACCGCAGCCGCATTGATGTCTGAGGTCGCCGCCAAAACCTTGCGCCAGATACCCCTGGGGGTATAGCCTCTGGGTGGTTGGAGTGGTCGTCACCCCAACTGCATTGATTCGTCGACGTGCCTCGGACACCTCGTTGGCCGAGCGCTGCTGCAGCAGGAGACATCATGACCTTTTCTTCAGCCCCCCATGTCATCAACATTGACTCGACCGGCCTCGGTGACCGTAGTTACATCGCCCACGACGGTACGCATGCGTTGGTGGTCGACCCCCAGCGCGATATTGATCGGGTTGAGCAGGTTCTTGCCGAGCATGGGCTCACCGTGACTCATGTCGCCGAAACGCATGTGCACAACGATTACGTCACCGGCGGACTGCAACTTGCGTCTCGCCACGGCGCCACCTACGTGGTACCCGCTGATGTAGATCTTGACTTTGACGCCACGCCCATGGGTGAGGGCGCATCCTTTGAAGTGGGCACGATGACCGTCGATGTCATCCACACTCCCGGCCACACCCCCCACCACATTTCCTTCGCCGTGCGGTGTGCTGATCACCCGGGCGTCGTGTTCACCGGCGGGTCGCTGCTCTACGGCAGTGTGGGCCGTACCGATCTGGTGGCGCCAGACCTGGCGGTGCGCCAGTCCCACGATCAGTGGCATTCGGTGCGTCGTCTCGCAGCCACCTTGGCCGATGAAACCGCCATCTACCCCACCCATGGTTTCGGATCATTCTGCGCGGCTACTCAAGCCCAGGGTTTGTCGTCAACAATCGGTAACGAAAAAATCATCAACCCGGCTCTGACCGAGGAGGAGTCAGAGTTCGTTGACACGATGCTGGCCGGGCTCGATGTTTTCCCCGCCTACTACGCCCACATGGGCCCGGCCAATGCAGCGGGACCGGCCGATGTTGATCTCATGATGCCCGCCGAGGCTAACCCGCAAATGCTGCGCGAACGCATCATGCAGGGTGAATGGGTGGTGGATCTGCGCTCCCGCGAAGTTTTCGCTGCCGGACATGTGCCAGGAACAATGAACTTTGACCTCGACGGGGCATTCATCAACTACCTGGCCTGGATGATGCCCTGGGGCGCTCCGGTCACGTTGTTGGGTTCCACGCCGGAGCAGGTTCAAGCAGCACATCGTGAACTGGTGCGCGTGGGTATTGACAACACGGTGGGCCAAGCCACCGGCGGCCCAGATTTTTGGTTGACCGATCCCGCCGATGCCCGCACTCTTCAGCAGGTGGACTTTGCCGGGCTATCCGCCATCGTGGCAACGGATTCCGATGCTTTCCTACTCGACACCCGACAGATTTTGGAGTGGGAATCTGGCCATGTTGCTGGGGCCACCTTCATGCCCTTTTACGACGTGCCCGATCGGCTCGGTGAAATTCCCAGGGATCGCCCAGTCTATGTGTACTGCGGCTCCGGCTACCGCGCCGCAGCGGTGGCTTCACTACTACAAAATGAGGGTTTCAACAATATCGTGCACGTCAACGATGACTTCCCGAATGCAGCCACAGCAGGGCTCCAGGTCGTTGCTGAGCAGGCGCCCGAGCGTGAACCAGGCTGGACCTGGATCGCCTCGCGAGCAACGGTTCGACAGTTCGCACCGAAGGCACCCGCAGACTCAAAGTAGTCGCCCTCATCTGGTTGTCGATCGCCTACGCCCTGGACATGTCTGCCAATGACGCTCTGGTGGCGCTGCGTTCAACGGGGGGCTGCGCATGGAGAATCGGAATCAGTGTTGGCTTCGGAACTATTGGACTGGTCATCGTCGTCGTTGAATTAGCCCCTGGGCACTAGTCGAAAGCGACTACGATCAGGTACGTGGATCACACGTCAATGGATGACTCGGTCATTGCGGCTATCCGGTCGCAGCGCACAAGTGCTAAGTGGCGTGCCTACCCCGCGGATGCAGTTCCAGTGTGGATTGCCGAAATGGATTTCTCGCTGGCACCGTGTGTCGCCCAGGCTCTGCATCAGGCGATAGATGCCAGCGACACCGGCTATCGGTGGCCCGGTGAATTACCCGAGGCACTGGCTGACTTCGTGCACCGGCACTTTGCCTGGCAGATCGCCCCCGAGCACGTTTTCACGTTGCCCGATGTATTAACCGGCATGGCCGAAGCCATGCGTCGCTTCACACGAGCAGGCCAATCGGTAGTCATCACACCACCGGTCTATCCACCCTTCTTCAACGTGACGCGGGCGATTGCTGAGCGAGAGGTGGTGGAGGTTCCCGTGGTTGACAGCTGCCTTGATCTGGAGTCGTTGGAGGCGGCGTTCGCACGGCCAGAGGTTGCGGCTTTCCTCATGTGTCATCCACATAATCCGACCGGCTATCGCGCCCCGGTAGAAGTACTGCGATCGGTTGCGGCGCTGGCCAGGAAATATGACGTGACGGTCATCAGCGATGAAATCTGGGCCCCGCTATCCTGGGATGAGAATCCTTTCGTGCCGTATTTGAGTTTCGATCCCGAACTGACGGCCCCTGATGTAGCGCTCGTCTCAGCATCCAAAGCATTCAACCTTGCCGGCCTTAAATGTGCCCAGTTGGTTGCCGGTAGCGCGGAAACTGCCGAGCACTTTCGCAAGACCCTACCCATGGAAATCACATACGGGACAGGTCATTTGGGCATTATCGCTTCAATTGCGGCCTACCGCAATGGCGATGGGTGGTTGGCGCAAACGAAGCAGCAACTCCAGGACAACGCTGCGCACTTGGTTACTCAGTTAGGAATGGCAGGTCTTGACTTAAGTTATCAACCGGCCACCTCGACCTACCTGGCATGGCTGGATTGCCGGCACCTGGGGTTTGGTGATGATCCAGCGAAGGTGTTCTTGGATCGAGGTCGGGTTGCGTTGAACGCAGGTCATCTCTTTGGTATGCAGGGTCGTGGTTTCGTTCGTTTCAATTTTGCGACAACGCCTGAGGTAATCAGCGAGGCGGTATCACGAATGGCCTGCGTCGTTAGCGATTCCTAGTGCACATGGAACCGAGTCTGGTCCGTTCTCGCGTTGCTGTCGCAGTTTTTTTCGCTGTCAACGGAATGATCGGATTCACTTTCTTGCCGCGCCTTGCCCAAGTCCAAAACCAGACGGGGCTTGATGATGCTGGACTTGGCATTGTCTTAGCGATTGGGACGGCCGGTGGGTTGATCGTGGGTCCCGCCGCCGCATACTTTGTCACTCGATTCGGCGCTACCCAGGTCACAGCGGTCACGCTGCTTGTCTCCCTGCCTGCCATAGCAGCAATCGGTTTCGTCAATTCCGGCGTTGCATTGGCACTGGTGCTCGCAGTCTGGATGTCGATGGACGCGCTCACCGACTCGGCAATGAACACCCGCGCGCTCGCGCTCCAAAGCGCCTACGGTCGTTCCATCATCAACTCCTTTCATGCCTGGTGGTCCCTGGCCACGATCATTGGCAGCGCACTGGGGGCGCTTTCGGCGGTGGTAGGCCTCTCGCTGCCCAGCTTTCTGACCGGAATGGCATTGGTGAGTGCAGGAATCGTGATGTGGGCCTGGCGCGCGGACACAGCGAACGTGCCGCTGACCCACGTCGCGCACAGTCCGCTGCGGCTTTCCACTCTGCCCCTACTGGTTCGCAGTGGGGTGGGAATTGTGCTGGGGTTCATTGTTTTGGCGGTCATCGTTGAAGACGTTCCGGTGCGCTGGGGGGCGATCTACCTTGCCGAGATCGGGCAAGGTGCCGCGGTGATCGGGCTTGCCTATGTCGCTGTTACCGGCGGACAAACTATCGGTCGATTTTTCGGTGACCGTCTCGTGGACCGATGGGGACAGGCAAGTGTCATTCGCATTTCAATGGGCGTCGTCGCGGTGTCGATCACTTCAGCTCTCATTCAGGGAAGCGCTGCTGCGTTTATCGGCGCGGTGGCCCTCAGTGGACTCGGGGTAGCAACTCTTTTTCCTGCAGCCATGAATGCTGCAGCGCAGTTGCCCGGCATCAGTCCGGCGCTCGGCATCGCGGTGGTGAGTTGGTTTTCACGAGTGGGCTTTGTCATTGCTCCTCTCGCGGTCGGACTCATTGCCGAAGGCGCAGGATTGCGTTACGGACTCGCGATCATGGTGATTGCCGCTATCGGTTTGGTGGCCATTGCCGGTCGGGTGGATCGATGATGAAAGAATGCCCGCATGCGCGCAGTGGTCATTCATGAGTTGAGCGGTCCAGAATCAGTTGAAGTTCGCGAAGTCGACGAACCCGATCGCTCACATGAACTCAGCGACGATGTCGTTGTCATTGATGTGGTGGCAGCCGGTGTGTCCTTCCCGGAATTGCTGCAGACCAGGGGCAGGTATCAACATGCCCCCGAGCTTCCCTTTACTCCCGGTCTGGAGGTTGCCGGAACTGTGAAGTGGGCGCCGCCGGATTTTCATTTCTCCGTCGGTGATGAAGTGATGGCGTTCACGAACCAGGGAGGCATGGCACAGGTAGCGGTGGCCCCTGCTTTCACAGTGTTCTCGAAGCCATCAGTCCTGAGTTTTGCTGAAGGTGCCGCCTGCATCCTTAATTTGCACACTGCCTATTTTGCTGTGCATACGCGCGCGCGTATTTCGGATGGAGAAACCGTGGTCGTGCACGGTGCTGCCGGCGGCCTTGGCACCGCACTGTGCAGCATTGCGAGCCTGGCTGGCGCTCGGGTCATCGCCGTGGTTTCTTCCGAAGCCAAGGCCGAGGTTGCCGTTGCTGCTGGTGCCCATCATGCGGTGTTGACCGATGACGACTGGCGTCAATGCGTGAACGACCTGTGCCCTGAGGGAGTTGACATCGTGTGTGATCCCGTCGGTGGTTCTCGCCTGACCGATTCGCTGCGAACTCTGCGAGCCCAGGGGCGTTACGTTGTTCTTGGCTATACCGAGGGCGCGGTCTCGGAGGTAAAAACTAATCGCCTGCTTCTCAACAACCTTGACGTAATTGGTGCTGGCTGGGGCGCATACGTGCGTAACGATCCGGCTGCTTTTCGCCGCATTGGCGACGCCGTGAACGACCTCATCATCAATGCCGGATTGCGGCCAATCGTGGGACATCGTTTTCGGCTGGATGATGCGGCACAGGCGCTATCGCTGTTGGAGAATAGGGAAGCGATGGGCAAGGTTGTCCTTGAGTTGGAGTGAGATCTTCCTGGATTGATCTCCAGGATCCTCTCGTGGTGCGCAAGGGAGGATCGCCAGCGGCGAGATTTCGTGAGGCACGTGCTCTGCGAGCCTTTAGTGCTGGCAGCGTTCAGTTACTCCAAGGTCCTGACGACGAGGGCACCTTCACGATGGAGAGGGTCGTGCCGGGTGTGACCCTGGCACAGCGATTCTCTCTGTCCGATGATCACGCAACGGTCATCATGGGCGAACTTATTCGACGTTTGCATACTCGTCAGCGCATTGTGGAGTCTGAGGTTGCGCAGATCCCACCCCTGGCGGGTATCGCTCGACCGCTGGAGCAGTGCGAAGACGCACGGATGCCCAAGTCGTTGCAGGAACGAGCCCTCGCGATACTGACCGACCTTGTGGCAGATGACCGTCGGGTGATCTTGCACGGTGACCTACATCAGGGAAATGTTTTGTGGAGTGACAGGAACTGCACGTGGGTAGCGATTGATCCGCACGGATGGCGCGGGGATGCGTGCCTTGACGCAGCAGTGCCGCTGTGCACTCCGCACATGCTGGGCGTCGGGGGAGATGCTCGGGGGTGCGCCGGAGAGCCACTGTTGCGGACAGCGGAAAGGCGAATCGCGATCCTGTCGGAAATTATTGAATGCGACCCAGAACGATTGCGACAGTGGGTTTTTGTGGGATGCCTTATCGCTGAGGCACGCATGATTGAGCAGCACGGCCTAGTACATGGCGCGCCACTGTCCTTGGCCGAAGTGCTAACGCAACGCAGGACTGCGTGATTTCATTTGTTAATCAGCAGACGCCGAAGGTCAATGTTGTGACCGAGTGGAATGCCTCACCTGGACGCAGAATGGACTCACCCAACTCGGGTTGATTTGGTGCGTCGGGAGGTCGTTGGGTTTCTAGGGAAACCGATTGAAACGGCACGAAGGGTGAGTGCAGTCCGTTGCCGGTGTATAGCTGCACCGTTGGTGCATCGCTGGACACGGTGAGCGTACGGCCTGCGGCGGGAGCGGATAGGACTGCCATCAATCGCATTCCCTCGCCATCAACGAGGTAGCAGGAGTCCACACCTTCGGTAGCGTCGATAACGGGGCCGAGATTTTGTGGAGAGCGCAGATCAAACACTGTCTCAGCGACGTCATCGATAGCCACGGGAATGCCGATATTGTTGGTGACGAGTCGGCGCTGGGCGGGTATGTGCAAGTGATGGCCGGCGATGGACTGTGATCCAGCCAGATTCCAGTAGCCATGGTGAGACAGGTTGATCACGGTTGGCTTATCAGTCACGGCATCGTAGGTCATGGTGATTTCTTGATGCGTGATGGCATAGGTGACGCTAGCGTCGACGGCGCCGGGGAAGCCCATGTCGCTGTCAGGGCTGTGCAGGCAAAATTCGACTACTGCACGATCGGCGTCATCGGCCAGAACATTACAGTCCCAAATCTGTCGATCGAACCCATGCGCACCCCCGTGCAAGGTGTTGCCCTGGCTATTTGCGTTGAGGCGAAACCGCTGTTCATCCAATACAAAGGTCGCACCGGCGATGCGGTTGGCGTAGCGGCCCAAAGTGGCACCCAAGTGCGGATTGCTGGATACGTCGGCGTAATCACTCGGTTGAGGCAGTGATAGATGCACGTGCCCGAGCAGTCCCTGGCCGTCGGGTACTTCAACGGTGCGGATCGCCGCGCCAAGGCTCAGCAGTTGGACGCGGGTGTCGCCGAGATCAATGTCAAAGACTTCGAAGGTGCCGGCGGAGGAATCGGTGATGTGACGGTGGATGGTCATGACGCATCACCCAGGGCTGCGTCAACGACCGTTCGGGCGATTTCTTGCACCTGATGAAGGTGATCTTCGCCAAGAAAACTCTCGGCGTAGATCTTGTACACGTCTTCGGTGCCGGAGGGTCGCGCGGCGAACCAACTCGACGCGGTCCCGACCTTCACACCCCCTAGGGCTGCGCCATTGCCGGGTGCATGGGTCAAGATTTCGGTGATCGGTTCACCGGCCAGGTCACTGATAGTGATCTGGGCTGCCGATAGCGCGGAAAGGCGCTGTTTTTGTTCCCTTGTGGCGGGCGCGTCAATACGCGCGTAGGCGGGAGACCCGAATCGTTCGGTGAGATGGTCGTAGCGCAGTCCCGGATCCTGACCGGTAACGCCCACTATTTCAGCAGCGAGAAGGGACATGATGAGTCCGTCCTTGTCGGTTGTCCAGACTGAACCATCCTGGCGCAGGAAGGATGCACCGGCGCTCTCCTCGCCGCCGAACCCCACAGATCCGTTGAGTAGGCCTGGTACGAACCACTTAAAGCCCACCGGCACTTCCCACACGTCTCGATCCAGGGCACCGGCAACGCGGTTGATCATGGACGAACTCACCATCGTCTTACCTACCGCGGCATCCGCTGACCACTGCTCGCGGTGGGTGAACAGGTAGTCGATGGCCACGGCAAGAAAGTGATTAGGGTTCATCAACCCGCTGTAGGGGGTGACGATCCCGTGTCGATCAGCGTCAGCGTCATTTCCCGTGGCAATGTCAAAGGAGTTGCGCTGTTCAATGACCGGTGCCATCGCCCAGGGAGACGAGCAGTCCATGCGGATCTGCCCATCCCAGTCCAGGCTCATAAACGGCCATGCAGGATCAACTCGCGGGTTGACGACGGTGAGGTCAAGTGCATAGCGCTCGCCGATCGCAGCCCAATAATCAACACTGGCCCCACCGAGTGGGTCGACGCCGATCCGCACTCCGGCGGAGCGAATGGCGTCCATGTTCACCACGTCGACAAGATCGGTCACATAGTGGTCGAGGAAGTCATAACTTTGCGTGGTTGCGGCGGCCATGGCGCGCGGTAACGTGATGCGGCGAAGTCCGTCTAGGCCTGCAGCGATCAATTCATTCGCCCGTGTTTGGATCGCCAGAGTGGTGGCGGTATCGGCCGGTCCGCCATGGGGTGGGTTGTATTTGAAGCCACCGTCGCGGGGCGGGTTGTGCGAGGGGGTGATAACGATGCCATCGGCGCGGCCATGGTCATCTACTGATCGTCCGGAGTTGTGCCGACAAATGGCGTGGGAGATCGCCGGCGTGGGTGTCCAGGCCTCCCGCTGATCAATCAGAACGGTGACTCCGTGAGCGGCGAGTACTTCCAGCGCTGTCGACCATGCCGGCAGGCTCAGCCCGTGAGTGTCGCGGCCGAGGAACAGCGGTCCTTGAATCCCAGCCGCCTTTCGATATTCACATACAGCCTGGGTAGTTGCTGCGATGTGATCGTCATTGAACGAGCGCGAGAGAGCTGATCCACGATGCCCGGACGTGCCAAAAGCGACCTGCTGGGCTGGGTTTTGCGGGTCCGGGTGCTGCGTGTAATACGAGGTGATCAGCGCAGACATATCGACCAGATCGCCAGTCTGGGCGGGAAGTCCGGCACGTGGGTGAAGGGCCATGGGGACTATCTTGCCTGGTTTAGGCACGGTCGGGAGCATCGCTAGGGTGAACGGATGCATACGCTGCTGATTGCCAATCGAGGAGAAATCGCGATTCGGGCGGCGCGGGCGGCCCGTGAATTGGGTGCAACATCAGTTGCGGTCTATGCCCCAGAGGATCGATCTGCCCTCCACCGGGTCATCGCGGATCGCGCCTATGAAATTGGTAAGCCAGGCCACCCGGTGCGTTCCTATCTTGATATTGCCGAGCTCCTTTCCGTAGCCGCCGAGGCTGGCGCCGATGCGATCTACCCGGGTTATGGATTCTTGTCTGAAAGCGCCCCGTTCGCTCAGGCCTGTGCAGATGCCGGTGTGACCTTCGTGGGCCCCTCACCCCAGACGTTGCTTCTCACCGGCGACAAAGTGCGCGCCCGTGAAGCCGCCCAAGCTGCTGGCGTGCCCGTGTTGAGCGCATCGGAGCCGATCACCGACAGTCGCGATGGCGCCCGAATCGCGGAGTCTTTGGGATTTCCCGTTTTCATCAAGGCCAGCGCAGGTGGTGGCGGACGAGGGATGCGCCGCGTCGACGATCCCAATGAATTCGTTGCCGCCCTGGAGTCTGCGCAGCGCGAGGCTGAAGCAGCATTCGGTGATCCCACCGTCTTTTGCGAACAAGCCGTCATTCGCCCTCGACATGTAGAAATCCAGATACTGGCGGATTCGGTCGGAAACATCATCCACCTTTTCGAGCGCGACTGCTCGGTGCAGCGCCGGCACCAAAAGGTTGTCGAAATCGCGCCGGCACCGGGATTACCGCTGGAGTTACTTGATCAATTGGCCGCTCATGCGGTGGCTTTTGCTCGCAGTGTCAATTACACCTCGGCCGGAACGGTGGAGTTCTTGGTGTGGGACAGCCCTCAGGGCACCGCGGCAGGAACGGCTGCCGGTTACGGGTATGCCTTCATTGAGATGAATCCGCGCATCCAGGTGGAGCACACCGTGACCGAGGAGGTCACCGGAGTAGACCTCGTGCTTGCTCAACTTCAGATTGCAGCGGGGGCCACCCTGCCCGAACTCGGACTAACTCAACCAACGGCCAGGCCCAAGCGCACCGCGATTCAGTGTCGACTCACGACTGAAGATCCCGCTGATGGGTTTCGTCCGAGCACCGGAACGATCGCGGCCTACCGATCCCCGGGTGGTCCTGGTGTGCGTCTAGATGGCGCGACGTACACCGGTGCAGAGGTGTCGCCCTACTACGACTCGCTCCTGGTGAAGATGACCACGACCGGTGATGATCTGGAACAGGCCGCACGTCGGGCGCGACGAGGACTTGATGAATTCAGGGTTCGCGGGGTGTCGACGAACGTTGCGTTCCTTCGAGCGCTCCTTGATGACCCTGATTTCCTTGCTGCCAAACTCAATACGGCGTTTCTTGATGACCATCCCCAACTCCTTGAGGCTGCCCAGAAGGGCCCGGGATCTGGTCTGCTGACGAAGTTGGCCGAGACAACGGTTAATCGTCCTCATGGAGTTCAGCCGATGAGCCTCATTGATGCACACCGGCGGTTGCCAGTCGTGCCGAGCGACACCACTTTTTTGGGCACCAAGGATCTTCTCCGCAGTGATGGCCCCGAAGGTCTGGCACGTTGGCTCCGCGGACGAGCGGCAGTGCCGATCACCGACACCACGCTGCGAGATGCACATCAGTCGCTTCTGGCCACACGGTTGCGCACCATTGACCTTGTGGCGGGTGCGCGGGCCACGGCCGGCCTGCTGCCCGAATTGGTTTCGTTGGAATGCTGGGGTGGAGCAACCTTCGATGTGTCTCTTCGGTTTTTGCGCGAGGACCCCTGGAATCGGCTGGAGCAACTTCGTGTAGCAGCGCCACATGTGGCCCTACAAATGTTGGTTCGCGGTCGAAACCTGTTGGGCTACGCCCCTTATCCGCGGGAGGTTATCGCTGAATTCGTAACCGAAGCCGTAGCGACCGGTATTGATATTTTGCGAGTATTCGATGCTCTCAACGATGTGAATCAGATGCGCGATGTGATTTTCACAATCCGCGATGCAGGGGCTTTCGCTGAGGGTGCGATCTGCTACACCGGCGATGTTGTTGACCCACGCGAAACTACCTACACGTTGGATTATTACCTGCGAGTGGCTGATGCTCTCGTGGCTGCCGGAGTGCATGGTCTGGTGATTAAGGATATGGCCGGCCTCTTGCGGGCTCCCGCTGCTCGTGTTCTCATCACCGCACTGCGTGAGCGCTTCGATGTTCCCGTCCGATTGCATTCCCATGACACCGCAGGCGGGCAGATGGCCACCTATCTCGCGGCCGCGGGCGCCGGGGTCGATGGCCTAGATTGCGCGAGCGGTCCGCTGGCTTCCGGTGGTAGTCAACCCAGCATGGGAGCCCTCGTCGCCGCACTGGCGCACACCGACCGAGACACCGGGTTGGACCTACCGCGTGTGCTGGCTCTGGAGCCCTACTGGGATGCAATCCGAGATACGTACCAACCCTTTGAGGCAGGTCAGCGATCACCGTCGACGCGTGTCTATCGCCACGAAATTCCCGGTGGCCAGTTATCGAATCTGCGTGCCCAGGCTGAGGCCATGGGCCTCGGCGAGCGTTTTGGCGAAGTCTTGGATGCCTATGCCGAAGCCAACATCGTGCTGGGTCGGCCAGTTAAGGTCACGCCGTCATCGAAGGTCGTGGGCGATCTTGCCCTGTGGATGGTGACCTCGGGCGTCTCGCAGGAGGAGTTGCTCGCTGACGGCCAGCGCTACGACCTGCCAGCCTCGGTCGTGGCCTACCTACACGGTCAACTCGGTACACCAGCAGGTGGCTTCGTTGAGCCGTTCACCTCGGCGGTGACCAGGGCGCGACCACTACCGGCAGCGCCCACTGTCGATCCTGAAGACCTGTCACTGCTGTCGCGCGCCGGCACCGATGCTGTGGCCCGACGGCGAGCACTGTCACGGTTAATGCTGCCCACCGAGGCAGCCGGTCTCGTGGTGTCGGAAGAAACCTACGGCGACGTGTCGGTGTTGCCCACACTGCCATTCCTCTACGGCCTGAAAACTGGTGTGGTGGAGCGCATTGAAGTATCTGAGGGGCAAACGTGGTTTGTCGAGCTTGATGTGATCGGCGATGTGGACGACACCGGTTACCGTCGGGTTCACCTGTGGGCCAATGGGCAACCTTGGGCGCTACGCGTACTTGATACTTCTGTCACCGGTACACGTGTAGCTCGACCTCGCGTCGATGCGGCAAATCCTCGCCAGGTTGGTGCGAGCGTTCCTGGCGTCATCACCATGCTCTGCGCCACCGGTGACGAGGTCGCCATCGGCGACCGGTTGGCGGTGATTGAGGCGATGAAGATGGAGTCGGTGGTCACGGCAATCACGGCGGGTACCGTTTTGGCAACTCACGCGGTGTCGGGCGACCAAGTTGATGCTGGCGAGATGGTGGCAGAGTTAGGTTGATGAACGTGTCTGTCCTTCGCCATCTAGCCCGAACACCGAATCTACTGGTGTGCTGTGATTATGACGGCACGTTGGCTCCGCTGGTTGACGACCCGGCCAAAGCCTTCCCGCTCGACCAGGCAATCAACGGTCTACGCGCGTTATCACAACTGCCCAGCACTACGGCTGCGGTTGTCTCCGGCCGTGCGCTTCGAGACCTGGCAGCGCTATCTCGCTTACCAGCAGAGATTCACCTGGTGGGCAGTCACGGGTCAGAATTCGACCTGGACTTCGCTCGCGATCTCGACCCAGACCAGGACCGATTATTGGCAGCGGCGGCAGACGTCGCACGGCACATCATCGAAGATGCTGACGGGGCGCACCTGGAGACGAAGCCGGCCAGCGTTGCGGTCCACGTTCGACGCATGAATGAAGCGGCTGGTGATGCACTGTTGCAGCGGGTGGTCGCTCGGGCTGAAGAAATGCCCGGCCTTCTCATTCGCCATGGCAAGCGTGTGATCGAGTTGAGCGTGGTTCATTCCAATAAGGCCGATGCGGTTAATCTATTGCGTCATCGACTCGGTGTGAGCGCTGTTCTCTTCATCGGCGACGACGTCACCGACGAAAGTGCTTTCGCTGCACTGGCTGGACCAGACCTGGGCGTCAAAGTGGGGCCTGGCGACACGCTGGCCACGATGCGGGTAGCCGACCCGCAAGCGGTCGCGGAGCTCTTGGCTGAGCTGTTGGCTGAACGCCAGCGCTGGCTTCTCGGTGGCCATGCGCACCCGATTGAGGATTACACCCTGCTCGCTGATGGCCGCACCGCGGCACTGCTATCGGATCGGGGATCCATCGACTGGATGTGCGCGCCGGACCCGGATTCACCCGCCCTGTTCGCAGCGCTGCTCGGCGACAACACCTCGGGCTTCTTCTCCGTTTCCTCCCTGGATGGTCAGCCGCCACTGTCTACCGCCTATGTGCCGGGCACCATGATGGCTCGCACGCGGTGGGCCGGGGTTTCGGTCACCGACTATCTCGAGGGCGGCCCTCACCTGCCAGAGTCGCCGACCTGCTCGGTGCGGCTGGTGCGCGTCATAACTGGTCGAACACCAGTCCGGGTGGTGTTTGCGCCTCGCCCGCAATTTAGTGCCGTGCCCGTCTCGCTGCGTGCGGAGCCAGACGGGATAGTCGTGCAGGGGGCCTCTGATGGCATCTGCCTGCGCGCACCCGGGGTTGACTGGACAATTACCGACGAGTTTGGCGGCCAGGTGGCAACCGCTGTTGTCGATGCGTCTGAAGCCGACGTATGGCTTGAATTGCGCTACGGGTGCGATGACTTAGCCGACGACGATGCTGCGGCGCGGCAACCCCTGGTTGCGGAATCGTGGCAGCGGTGGGCCGCAAACCTGGTGTTGCCCGGTGTTGATCCAGATTGGGAGGAGCGATCCGCACTCACCCTTAAAGCGCTGTGCTTCGCCGCAACGGGTGGAATCTTGGCTGCGGCCACCACCAGTTTGCCCGAGGGAATAGGCGGCATTCGCAACTGGGACTACCGCTATGTGTGGGTCCGCGACGCGGCGCTGACGGCGCGCGCACTCGTGGATGCCGACTCTACCGATGAAGCCGAGGCATTTATTGAATGGCTGCACGGTGTTGTGGCAGCCTCGTCGAGCCCAGAGCGGCTCCACCCGCTCTACACCGTCTATGGAACGCAGTTGGGCCCAGAAGCCGTGCTTGATCACCTACCGGGATATGCCGGGAGCCGCCCGGTTCGCGTCGGCAATGCTGCCCAGGGACAGGTACAACTCGATGTATTTGGGCCGGTCGTGGCACTCATTGACGAACTCAGCGCAAGGCGTGGCTACGTGACAGATGACGAGTGGCAGTTGGTTCTTGATTGCGTTGAAGCGGTGACGCATCGGTGGCAAGAGCCAGACCATGGAATCTGGGAAATTCGTGATTATCCTCGCCACCATGTGCACTCGCGCATGATGTGTTGGCTGGCCATTGACCGTGGTATCCGCATTGCCCAGGCTCGGGGATGGTCAGTGCCAGAATGGCAAGAACTTTCTGACGCGCTCGTTGCTGACATCGAACAAAACGGCTTCGATGTAGAACTCGACTCCTATGTTTGTGCGTATGACAGAAGAGAAGCAGATGCGGCTGTGCTGCACGGGATTGCCGAGGGCTACCCGGCGTCAACTGAGAGAATCCTCGGTACAATCGCATTCATTGAGTCTCAACTTCGACGCTCAGGTGGCGTGTACAGATACCGCTATGACGATGGACTTCCCGGCGGTGAGGGGGCCATGCATATTTGCGGCGCGTGGCTGGCGGCCGCATACGTGCGGGTGGGTCAGATCGACAACGCGCGTCAGATGCTGGCGGCGATGAACAGTGCTTCTGGTAAGACGAATCTTTTGCCCGAGCAGGTGGAGCCTGCCACCGGGCAAGGGTTGGGCAATCATCCGCAGGCCTACTCACACCTGGGAGCGTTGATGGTCGCGCGGGCCATTGTGTCCCATGGGCCCAACCGTGGTTGACGAAACAACCTCTGGTCGCAGCGCGTCAATCCGTCAGCGGGATTTTCCGCAACAATCCTTCCTCGGTACTCCAGCCACCGCGCCCGGGCCAACCGGACTCGGCATGCTTCGGGATCTAGGTCGAATTAGGGCAAACCCGCTGCAGTACCTGGTTAATATGACCGACACGTACGGTCCGATTGTGCAGTTCCCGATTCCGCGGCCACCGACCTACCTGGTCAGTGATGCGGCTGCAGCACGGCATGTGCTCATGTCGTCTCCGCGTGCCTATAGCAAAAACACCATCCAGTATTCCGCGCTATCCTTGATCACCGGGACCGGATTGCTCACCAGTGATGCTGACGTGTGGCGGCGGCAGCGCCGACTGGTTCAACCGGCCTTTCACACCGGCGCGGTCAACGCGGTGGTCGGACATGTCGTTGATGCGCTGGACCGCTTGCAGCCTGTGTGGCAGAGCCTGCCCACGGATGGCGGGATCGTTGACCTCGATGAGGTCCTCATGCGCTCAACACTGGAAATTGTGGGCGCCTCACTCTTTGGAACGGACCTGACCGCCGCCGCCGATCGTTTATCGCGCGCAACCCTTCGAGCCCTCGACGTGGTCGTGGCTCGAGCCAGAGTGCCGATTAGTCCGCCAGCGTGGATGCCAACACCGGGCAACCGAAGGTTGCGCACCGCGGTGGCGGAATTGGATGAGGCTGTCGGTGCAATCTTGCAGGGACGCGCGGATTCAAAAAGCGCACAGGGTGACATGTTGGATCTGCTGCTGGCTGAAGATGACCAGGGTGACCAGCTTGCTCCACTGGAGATCCGTAACCAGATCGTCACCTTTATCGTGGCCGGTCATGAAACAGTGGCCAGCGCGCTGGCCTGGGTGATGTGGCTGACGGCCACCCACCAGGATGTGCAAGATCGATTGCGGGCCGAGGCCGATGAGCTGCTCGGTGCTGAACCGATGTCGATGGAATCCCTCGCCCGTCTGCCCTACACCCGCGCGGTCTTTGACGAGGCGATGCGGCTTTACCCTCCGGCCTGGTTGATTACGCGACGGGCACTAGCAGATGATGTTCTGGCGGGCCGATCAATTCCGGCGGGAGCCTTGATCGTGACCAGTCCGTACCTGGTACATCGAGATCCGGCCGTCTGGTCGCAGCCGAATGAGTTCTGCCCGGAGCGATTCTTCAACGTCGATACGCGAGCAGGCGCTGGGGCGCAACACTTCTGGCCGTTTGGGGCCGGGCCTCGAATGTGCATCGGTCGGGAATTTGCCTACGTCGAGGGAGTGCTACTGCTGGCCGGTCTGGCGCGCCGCGTCACCTGGACGACTCCGACCAGAAGTCACGCGCCACAACCGGAACCGCTGGTGACGATTCGCCCGCGCGGGGGAGTACCCCTCGTCGTTAGCCGCCGCGATTGACATAGTCGAGTAGGGCATTCTTTTCGTCTTCCAGCAGCGACAGTCGCGCTTTCACGATGTCGCCGATGCTGACGATGCCCAGCAGTGCACCATCGGCGACCACGGGCACATGGCGCACCCGCTGCTCGGTCATCAATGCCATCACATCATCAACGTGGGTGTCCGGCGTCGCGACAGCAACATCTACGGTCATGATCGCAGAAATCGGTTTGGGGCGGACGCCGCCGCTGGTGCCCGCATCGGGATCGGCGGCCATGGCCCGAACGACATCGCGCTCGGACACGATGCCATCAACATGAGTGCCGTCATGGGACACGACAACGGCCCCTATGTGGTGTTCAGCGAGAACATTGAGCAGCGTGACAACGAGATCGTCTGGCGCAACGGTGACCACCGTGGAACCTTTGGAATTAAGAATGTGTGAGATCAACATGACCGGCCTCCAATAATGCAGGGGTGTTGCTCTTGCATCTATCGTGATAGGTCAGGGGAGGGGTTGTCTAGGAAGAAGACAAAAAAGGCACCTTCACCACCACTTTGTGACCTTCGATGTAGAGGTCAACGCAGCGGTTTGGATGTGGCGGTCTGGACGTGGCGTTGACTAGCCGCGCCACATGAGAGAGAGCACCCGGTCGTGGAGGCGGCCGTTGGTGGTGAGAGCGCTGTTCGCGGGGTAGGCGCCGTCGAAACCCGTTATTTTTCCCCCAGCCTCGTTCACGATGGGCACCAGAGCGGCAAAATCCCACAGCTTGAGTTCGGGCTCGGCGGCGATATCGACGGCCCCCTCAGCCACGAGGAGATGTGACCAGAAGTCTCCGTATGCGCGAAATCGCCACACCGAAGCGGTGAGTGCGGCCCAGGCTTCCGGTGGCCAGCCCACGTCATCGCTCACGCTCAGGGACGCATCTGTGATGTGTTCGATGGTGCTTACCGCTAACCGACGGTTCTCGCTGTCTTCGGGGCCTTTGGACCAGGCGCCCTGATTTAGTGCGGCCCACCATCGCCGACCCAGTGCCGGAGCTGAAACGACGCCGACAGCGATGTCCTCATCGACGGTCAGGGCGATCAGCGTCGCCCACACCGGGACGCCGCGGACGTAGTTCTTAGTTCCGTCGATCGGATCGATGATCCATCGCCGTCCGGTACCGGGGTCACCGCCGAGTTCTTCACCCACCACGTAGTCATTGGGGCGCTGCTGGCCCAAAACGCTGCGGATGTGTTCTTCAACTTCACGATCTGCCTCGGTCACCGGCGTGTCATCGGCCTTGGTCTGCACCTGCAGGGTGCGAGAGCGAAAGTGGGCCAGGGTGATTGCATCGGCTTCATCAGCGAGGGACAGGGCAAGGTCGAGATCGGCTCGCGTCGAGCCTGTTTCGGACATGGCTGCACGGTAGCGAAGCGTCGCGTACGGTATGCATTGTGCCCGACTTTATCTTCGGATTGCCCACCCACGTTCTCGTCGTGCATTCGGCGGTGGTGCTGGTTCCCCTCACAGCGGTAGCGGCCATCGTCATGGCGGTGTCGGCACGGGTGTCGGTGCGGTTCGGGCCGGCGATTGCTGCTGTCGCGGTCGCGGGGCTGCTGGGCAGCGTCGCTTCTCGCTTGACGGGTCCAGAACTCGCCCTCTCCGTTGGGGTTAGCGAGGACCACCACAACGCGGGAAATCTACTGCCGTTTTTTTCTGCTGCATTAACCATCGCGGTCATCGCGCTGTGGCTTATTGATCGCCGATCCAGTGGATCGCGGTCGCTGGGCACGTCCATCCTCGCCGTAGTGGTTGTCACGGTTGCGATCCTTGCTGCAGGGTGGACGGTTCGCACCGGTCACACCGGAAGTGAGCAGGTCTGGCAGGGAATCGCCGAACAGGCTATGTCAGCTCCTCGGGGCTAATCGAGCGCGTCAACAACAGCCGTCTCAGCGAATCTAGCCTCGCGGTAAGCGACGGGTCACCAGCAACGAAAGTATCAAGACCGCAGTCCGCTTCATCGTGGCTACATCCGCGGGGGCAGCTTTTGATTCCTGGCGCGAGGTCGTCGAAGCTAGACACGATTTCGTTGATGTCCACGTGGGCCAAGCCAAACGAGCGAACCCCGGGTGTGTCAATAATCCAGCCGCCGCCGTCCAGCGGTAGGGCGAGTGCAGACGTAGAGGTGTGTCGACCACGGCCGGTGACCTGGTTGACGTTGCCCGTGGCTCGATGCGCCGCGGGTACAAGGGCGTTGACCAGGGTTGATTTACCGACTCCGGATGGCCCAACCAAAACGGTTACTTGATTGTGCAGAAGATCGTGAAGGCGAGCCAGTCCCCGCACATCGTGGTTTTTCGTCTCGTCATCGCGAGCAATGGCCACGTAGGGAACATCAAGGGATTGGTAGGCGGTTAACAGTTCCGCGGGGCTGGCCAGGTCGGTCTTCGTCACGATCAGCAGTGGAGAAATCCCAGCCGCGTATGCGGCGATGAGAGCTCGGTCAATAAGCCGAGGTCGTGCGAGTGGATCCTTGATTGACGTCACGATGCCGAGTTGATCTGCATTGGCGACGATGATGCGTTCCACGGCATCTACGTCGTCTGCGCTGCGACGTAAAACAGTGCGCCGTGGGTCGAGTCGAACAATCCGAGACAGGGCATCTTGGTCATCGGAGGTATCGCCCACCAGCCACACCGAGTCGCCCACCACGACACCTTTGCGGCCGAGCTCGCGGGCCTTAATTGCCGACAGGGGGCGACCATCGTCGGTGATCACGCCGAACCGACCCCGATCGACCGTCACGACTGTTGCGTGTAGTGCTGTGGCGTGCTCTGGGCGCTCCTTGGACCGTGGTCGGGACTTGCGTCGTCCCGGGCGCACGGGGACATCGTCTTCGTCCCAGCGATCCGATGCGGTTCTGCTCATCCGGGCCGAGCGGCAAGCATCGTGTTCCACATGCGGGGAAAGTCCGGCAGTGTCTTGGCTGTGGTAGCAATATTGATGATTTCAATTCCCGGAACCTGTAGGCCCAAAACTGCTGCTGCAGTTGCCATTCGGTGGTCCTGATAGGAGTCCACTACGGTGCCGTGAAGCGGGCGAGGCTGAATTTGAAGACCGTCGGAAAGCTCTCGCGCATCCCCGCCGAGAGTTGTGATCAGGTCGATCAGTGCGGCGATGCGATCTGTTTCGTGGCCGCGCAGATGACCGATGCCGTGCAGTCGCGATGGTCCTTCGGCCAATGCGCACAGGGCCGCGAGGACAGGTGCCAGTTCACCCACCTCGCCCAGATCTGCATCCAGAGCGCGAATAGTGCGTGGGCCTTGGAGGTGAAGATCAGTGCCTAGACGCGTGACCGTAGCTCCCATTCGGGACAGCAGGTCTCGCAGCGCATCTCCTGCCTGGGTGGTCTGCGTTGGCCAGTCGGCGATCGTGATCTCTCCGCCGGTGACCATTGCGGCGGCCAGGAACGCAGCTGCATTGGAAAGATCAGGCTCAATGGTGCGATCAATGGCCTTAATGGGGCCGGGCAGCACCTGCCAGGTGGGTGCCCGGGTCGGTCCGGATTCGAGAACGGAAACGCTGTGCTCGGCAAGCATGTGCAGGGTCATGTCAATGTGTGGACGACTGGGCAGGTGGCTGCCGGAATGGGTGAGTTGAAGGCCCTGATCGAAACGCGCAGCACTGAGCAACAGACCGGTAACGAACTGGCTGGAGGACGATGCGTCGATCGTGGCTGCTCCGCCGGGCACGTGTGCGCGGCCATGGATTGTTAGCGGCAGGCAGCCATTGGCGGAATCAATATCGACTCCGATCTGGGTGAGTGCGCTGAGCATGGGGCCAAGTGGGCGTTGTCGAGACCGTGGGTCGCCGTCCATGCTGATCGTGCCCGCGTGCAACGCGGCAGCGGCCGGAAGAAATCGCATGATGGTTCCGGCAAGACCGACATCGATGTTGATGGCTGCACTGGTCGGCAGCGACGAAGCATCCTTTCGTTGTTGGATAGACGCTGGGATCACACGAAGGTCGGCATTGAGTGTCTGCGGGTCTTGGCTGATCTGTTCGATCCGGGTACCCAGTTGGGTGAGGGCGGTCACCATGAGAACTGAGTCGCGGGCCATCAACGCACCACGAATCGTGGCAGGCCCATCGGCTAGCGCAGCCAGGACCAGCGCACGATTTGTCACCGATTTCGAACCGGGTAGCACGACGCGGGCATGTACGGGTCCCAACGCAACGGGCGCCGGCCATGAGTCGGAGGAGGAATGCGCGTTTTGGACCATTGTCATAAGACTAGTGGGCTCGATGGGGCACCCTGGTGACCATGTGCGGAAGATTCGTGGCTCGCAACGATCTCGCGACCCTCACCAGCGTTTTCGACCTGCCCAGGTCAACACCGGGCAACGCGCCGGCATCGCTTCCCGCTAACTACAACACGGCACCCACCCAGGCGGTCTTCATGGTGAGCGAACGGGATCGGGTTCGCCACCTTGAGGTGGCGCGCTGGGGTTTGATTCCCTCGTGGGCCAAAGACCCTTCGATCGCATCTAGGCTGATCAATGCCCGCAGCGAGACGGTGGCAGAGAAACCATCGTTTCGGGCTGCCTTCGCACGTCGGCGATGCTTGATTCCAGTGGACGGCTTCTATGAGTGGCAGGCGGTCACCGGACCGGGTCAACGCAAGCAACCCTTTTACATTCACCCGGCGGCAACCTCAGATCCGGTCGGCTTAGCCGGCTTGTACGAGGACTGGCGCAATCCGGCGGTACCCGATCCTGCAGGACTGGGTGCCTGGATTCGAACATGCACGATCTTGACCATGCCCGCGACCGGAGACCTCACTGCCATTCACCATCGGATGCCGGTGGCAGTGCCGGGTGACCTGATGGACCCGTGGCTAGCCCCGCAGCCGCCGATGGGTGATTTGCTCACCGATGTGGTGGAGTCAACCGCTCATGCCCAGCCCGGCCTGTGGGCAGCCCATCCAGTGACGAGGGCGGTGAATCAGGTGGCGAACAACACCGTGGATCTCATTCGCAGTGCGCCGCTGGAATAGATCGATCATCAAGGTTGTTGTCCAGGTTTGTGAATTGTTCCGGGAACAGCTGCGCGGTGGCGACGAAAGTGCCAGCCGCAACGTTCGTGGTACCTGCCGATTTGTCTCGCCTCAGCGGTCACGCAGTGACCGGCGGCGACGTGCACAGGCATGATGTTGCCGGGGAGGGGTTAGCCTCTGTAGAGATGGCCCCTACCGATTCGATCACCGACGTCGAGACCGAGGAGCAGCGCGCCGCCCGGTTCGAGCGCGATGCGCTGCCTTATCTGGACACGCTTTACTCTGCGGCTTTGCGCATGACGCGAAATCCAGCCGATGCCGAGGACGTCACCCAAGAAACGTACGTGAAAGCCTTTTCAAAGTTCCACACGTTCACCGCGGGTACGAACCTAAAGGCCTGGTTGTTTCGGATTTTGACCAACACCTACATCAATACCTATCGCAAGAAGCAGCGCGAGCCGTTTTGGGCGCCCACCGACGATCTCGATGACTGGCAGATGGCTCACACGCAGGCCTACAGCACCGGGGAGTTGCGTTCGGCAGAGGCGGAGGCACTGGATCTCATCACCGACGATGCGGTGATTGATGCGATGGCATCCATCGCTCCTGAGTTCCGCATGGCGGTGTACCTGGCAGATGTGGAGGGGTTCTCCTACAAGGAGATCGCGTCCATCATGGGCACCCCGGTGGGAACCGTGATGTCGCGGTTGCACAGGGGGCGCAAATTACTGCGGGGGATGCTTCAGGTGTACGCGCGTGAACAAGGATTCGATGGTGATGGGTCGTGAACATGTGCGATGGCACACATGGATCCCCAGGTTCACAGTGCTCAGAGGCCGCTGCTGCTGTGTACCCCTACCTTGACGGGGAACTTGACGCACGGGTGGCTGAGCGCATTCTTGGCCACCTCGAGCAGTGCCCACCGTGCCTGCACCAATACGCCGTAGAGCAGCGGGTCAAGGCTCTGGTGCAGCGTGCCTCGGCGTGCCATGGTGCACCGGAGTCCCTGCGGGTCACCATCCGAACTCAGATCACCAGCATTCGCATTACCTACCGGCCCTGACTTTTTCAGTCCTGATTCGAGCACCTGGCGGACGGCCATGGCTCATGTGTCACGATGTGCACCGTTACACGCAGCGTGCGGTGTGGCATTGAACATTGAGGAGATGGGCATGAGCAAGCGCGGACGCAAGAAGCGTGATCGCAAGAAGAAGGGCGCAAACCACGGAAAGCGCCCCAACTCTTAACCATGGCCGTGCAACGAAGTGAGATCCGAGCAGAGATGGTCGCCCAGGTTCATTCCATCGTTGTTCCGGTAGGCGCGGTGGTACGCGCAGGAGACACCGTGGTGCTGCTGGAGTCTATGAAAATGGAAATCCCGGTCAATTCCGAAATCGACGGGCGCGTCCTAGAACTTGCTGTGGCACCCGGCGATGTTATTCATGAAGGTGACCTGATCGCCGTAGTGAGCAACGACTGAATTTGGCACATGAGATGACCACAGGTGGGCCATCACTCACCGCTGAGCGACGATTTGGTGTGACGACCGAAGACAGCGCTATCGCTCTGGGCAGTGGTGATGTGCCGGTGCTCGCCACCCCACGTCTGCTTGCCTGGGCCGAAGCGGTCACCGTCGACGTGGTGGCGCAGGTCATAGCCGCTGAATCGGATGGATCGCCCGACCCAGCGGGTGCCCACGCACCTACCTCGGTGGGGACACGCATTGAGCTCACCCATGAACGAGCGACCGCGATCGGGGCCGAAGTGGTCGTGTCCGCTCGACTCGTGGCCCGCGATGGGCGACTCATGCGCTTCGAGGTCGTCGCCCACGAGGATTCAGTCGACGGATTGCGTCGCATCGCCCACGGCGAAGTCACCCGCGTGCTCGTGGATCGCGAGCTTTTCCTCGGTCGATTGTCACCGCCCCGATAACTTTCTGGGACATCCATGTGACTTTGCCGTGACCCTTCTGTTATCGTCGCCGGATCTGTTCAGTCGGTAGCCGCCGTCAGCGCCACGCGTTAGCGGTGACAACGAAAGGAACGTGCCCGTGCTTGATGAGCCACGCATGACCCGTCAGGCCGCGCGCGATGCGCGTCTTGCCCGCCGGGCCGCAGCGGCTGATCGTCGCACCCGCCAACGCAAGATCAAGATCTTTTCCGCCACCGCGATAGCTGCCGGCGTTGCCCTGGTGGGCCTTCCCCTTGCCGTGGCCGCTCCCTCTGAAACAGACGAGTCAGCTGCGACCGCAGCCCCTAGTAATGCAGCCCCTAGTAATCTTGCACCCACCCTGGCCGCCACCATCGACGTCGCGCGAGACCTTACGCGCCCCATGACCCCCCCGGCAGCTGATGACGGGCCGGAGAAAGCGGACGCGGCGGCCGGCGCCGACAGCGAGACCGACGCGGCGATACAAGAAGTTGCTCCCTCCGCAAAGGCCTTGCGTAAGGTCGCTGCTCAACTACCCGTGCTTACCGAGGGTGATTCGGGCAAGGTTGTTGCCACACTCCAACGAGCCCTGCAAATTAAGCCGGCGTCGGGCTATTTTGGCTCGCAGACCAAGAAGGCTGTGAAGAAGTTCCAGGCCAGCGTCGGCCTGCCCAAGACGGCCACGGTGGCGACCTGGACCTGGGCCAGCCTCGGCGATGAAGTGGTCGCCAAGGCAGGGAAATCCTCCGCGAAATCTGGTGGCTACGCCGCCGGGGAACCGGCCACAGCTACGCGAAGTGCGGCCCGACCCAGCGCAGCGGTTGCGCAGGTCTCGGTGGGTGAACCACCGGTACTGGAACAAACCGATCAGGGTGAGGCTGTTGCCGTCGTCCAACGCGCACTCGATGTCAGTCCGGCCGAGGGCTACTTCGGCCCGGTCACGACAGCAGCAGTGAAGAAGTTCCAGGGCAGTGTCGGGTTGCCCACGACCGGTGTGATTGCTGAATGGACCTGGAAGTCATTGGGGTCCAACACATCTGGGGCTGCTGCTAAGGCCCATGCCACGTACGGCACCAAGTTCGGTCCGGGTGCACCCGCTGGCAACTCGAATGGATCGAGCGGTTCTGGATCGAGCGGTTCTGGATCGGGAAGTTCTGGATCGGGAAGTTCTGGATCGGGAAGTTCGGGTTCTTCAGGCGGCTCGAGTGGTTCGGGCACGGTCAACGTTGCCGGGCGATTCTGCCCATCCGATAATTTCAGCTACGGCGACGGTATGGGTGCGCCCCGCGGGGGCGGGCGAGCCCATGCGGGCCTTGACCTCATGGGCAGTCGTGGCACTCCTATTTATGCCATCGACTCCGGCACCGTCACTCGCAGCGGCTACCAGTCCAACGGCGCCCTCGTCCTGGATATCACCGGCTCGCGCGGCATGATGTTCTACGGACATTTCAGTTCCATCAACTTCTCTCAGGGCCAAAGTGTCAAGGCCGGTCAGGTGATTGGTTTCATGGGCGACACTGGTTCGCCCGGAGCCGTGCATCTGCACCTAGAGGTGCGACCGAGCGGGTGGTCTGGGTCAGCGGTCGACCCCGTGCCTCTCATTCGTGCACTCTGCGGCTAG
>JABAYF010000022.1:0-22147 GCA_018609125.1 Candidatus Nanopelagicales bacterium
TCCGGCCCCGTTGTCATTGAGGTACCACCGGGTTGCGGTCCGAGCACGATCAACGATGCCACGTTCAAGTTCGTCATCGACATGGGTGCCCCGGGTCCGGACCGTGGCGAGGGAGGGAAGTACTTGATCCTCGGCCCGAACTACGACGGACCCTTGAAAGAGATCTCCAACGGTGAGGTCGCAGAGGTCGACGGTGCGAACTACTTCATCGCCCACACACCTACATACACCAACGTGGTGCCGTGTCGCGGCTTGCTGGTTAATGGTGATCCCGAACCAGCGTCCACCAATTTCCGCACCGGCATCCACGCCTATGCGCTAAAGGACAAAGCGAACCCGCCAGCCATGAACTGGGTGAACGGGTCCGGCCGGGTGCACAACACCATCCACTCCAACCACGCGTCGTTCTATGAAGAGATCCACCGAGCCATCAACAAGGAGCCGGCCGACGCATTCGACCCCGAAGTGCTCGGTATCGCTAGCGCCTTAGGCATTCGAAAGGGTCAGCCTTTCTCGCTTGACGGCCCGAAACGTGAGAAGTTTGAGGAGGCCGCCGCAACGGGCAGTGCCTATGCACGAGCGGTTGCCTTCGCCCCACGAAACCCGGCCGCCTATTTGTACGGTGAAAATCAAAGCAAGTGGTTCACGCTCTTTCCTGAGTGGGACTACCGCTTCCTGGTGGACGAAGGCGCCGGTGGAACCGACATTGACTCCCGCCTCGCCTTCTTTTACGTCGCCACCGTGAATACCCCAGCAATGGTGTGGCGCATCCCCGGTGTCGGCTCGCAGTACGCGATCATCGCGCGAGATTCGAATGGAGAGTGGTTCAATGGGGACCAGACCTACACGCTGAGAATTCCCGCGGGTGTGCCGGCGAAGAACTTCTGGTCCTTTGTCATCTACGACCCACAAACTCGATCCATGCTGCAAACGCCGGACCAGAAGTTCCCAAGCGTCAACAGCATGCGCGAGGGGTTGCATACCGAGCCTGATGGCAGTGTTCTGCTCACTATCGCGCCGCAGCGACCGTTGGAGCACGAAGGCAATTGGATTCAATCGCGTGAAGGCAAGGGCTGGTTCGCGATTTTGCGCCTTTACGGACCGGAAGAAGCCTGGTTCGACAAGACTTGGCGCCCGGGTGAAATTGAGTTGACGCCTTAGAAAGCAAAGGTTCGCTACATTTGGTCCTGTCTTCGCGTCAAGGAGCAAAGCAACTGTGATGTTGGTCGGCGATCGCGCAATTGAAACTCGCGGTATGCGTGGCGTCACTGCAGCGCTCAGGGTCCGGGCCTATGGCTGAGGAATTCGACGAACCCAATATGGGTGAGGCTGACCTAGACGACCCTCTGCGGTCGCGCTTTTCACAATTCCGCTTGTGGTCCAGCTCGCAGATATCGAACGTCGCTAGGCGACCGACCGACCTGCTGGTCTTGGCGACCTGCGCCGTCGGCTTGATTCTCATCTTCTTCCTACTACCTGATGACATTCTCACCGGATTGTCGGTCAATCAGGGACTGGCGAATGTCGTCGACTCCACGCTCTTGATCGGGTCCATCGCCTTGATCGTGTGGAGCTTGGTCATCGTCGGCGCCACCGCGCTGAGTAAATCCCACCGTTTACTCGTCGTGCAACTGCTGATCGCCGTCGGCATCGGATGGGTCTTCTCTATTTTCTTCGCCCGCCAGATCGACATGATCGAGATCTTCCAGATCGGATCACTCGGCCCCTGGACGCCGAGCTGGTCCTACACGCTCGTCATCCCGGTGTGCGCGGCGGTCGTGTCGGCAGCATCACCGTTCCTCAGCCGTCCCGCACGGAGTGTTGGCCGAGTGTTGATCGGCGGGGCGCTCCTTGGTTCTGTAGCGCTGGCGGATTTCCTCCCCACGCGTTCCGTGGCGCTGGTCCTCATCGCCATCAGCGCAGGCGCTACCACTCACCTCATCTTCGGAACACCCTCGGGCGGCCCCACACCGGACGAGGTTCGCCAATTCCTCGTGTCCTCAGGGGTGGACGCCCAGGAGATGGAAGAAGACGTCGTTGCACCGGGAATTCACCGCATGCGCGGCCATCTCGGCGACGGCTCGTCTGTCTCGGTGAATGTGTTCGGCTACGACGCCCTCGACTCACAACTCTGGGGTGGGGTGACGTCTCACTTCAAGAACCGCGAAACCAAGTCCCGACTAGTTCGCGCGCGCCTGGATCAAGCCGAACACGCAATGCTGATGACGGCAGTGGCTCGCCAACACGATGTGCCGGCCATCCGCGCGCTACGGCTTCTTGAAACCGAGCGATCCGACGTTCTCGTCGTGAGTGACGGCTACGGAGAAACACTCGCCGAGAGGGACATGACCGCGGAATTCGCCCGCAAGATGTGGAGCCTTGTGCTGGGCCTGCACTCTGCCGGGCTGGTCCACTCAGAGATCTCGTTGCAGGCCTTCTCCGTTGATCACGGCGGCGATATCGCCTTCAACGACCTTCGCTCGGCCTACATCACCGACTCCACCACAGGTCGACTCTTGGACAAGGTCAATGTCCTCGCGCTGACCGCGATGGGGTTATCGGTTGATGAGTCGGTATCGATCGCGCAGGAAGTCTTATCCAACGATGAGTTGCGCGAACTGATTCCATACTTGCAGAAGGCGGCTATAAGTAATTCCTCCAGCGCAACCAAGAATGTCAACGCCAAAGAGCTCCGGTTTCGGGTAGTCGACGCGACTGGTGCCGAAGACGTGCAGCTGGCTCGAATTCGGTTGGTAGACGTGCGGTCCATCATCACCATGGCGGTCATTGCGATTATCAGCGTTTCGCTCTACGGCCTGCTCACCGGTGTGGATTTCGTGGAGATCCTTCGCAGCATTCGGGACGCTGACTCCCAGGTCATTCTGTTCGCATTCCTGTTGGCACCGGTGGTGCAGATCTTCTTTGCTTTTTCAACCCTAGGCGCGGCGAGTCGTCCGGTGAAGTACTTCCCTGCACTGATGTTGCAGTACTCGATCCAGTTCATCGCGGTCACGATGCCGGCAACGGCCGCGCGGATGGCGATGAACATTCGCTTTTATCAAGGTTTCGGCTTCCCGCCTGTTCAGGCCGTGTCGGTCGGCGTCATTGACGGCTTCAGTGGCTTCATCGTCCAGGTGTTGTTCTTGTTAACCATCTGGATTCTCGGCCTCTCGGGTTTCACGGTCAGCCTGGCGTCGATCTTCACCGAAAGCACCGGTCGTGACTTCTCCGGCTTGGTCACGACCATTGAACTAGTTCTGGTGTTGATCTTGCTCCTGATACTCGTGGCGCTGATCATCCGGCGAGTACGCACCTTCGTTCGTTTAATACTGCCCAAGGTCCGCGAGATGATCCGGGATTCCTTCAACAACGTCCGCGAATCCTTCAGCGTTGTCCGCCAGCCGCGCAAGATCCTGATGCTGCTGGGAGGCAACGCCGGAGCGCAGGTCATGCAAGCAATCGTCCTGGGCATCTGCCTCAAGGGCTTCGGGTATGACGCGAGCCTGTCGCAGCTCATCCTCATCAACACTCTGGTCAGCCTGTTCGCTGGCCTGATGCCGATCCCCGGTGGCGTCGGCGTCGCCGAAGCTGGCTACACCCTGTGCTTACAAGCCATCGGAGTCCCGGCCGACGTCGCCTTGACCACGGCGACCACGTTCCGCCTCGTCACCTTCTACCTACCGCCGATCTATGGGGTCTTCGGGTTTCGATACTTGCGCAAGCACGAGTACGTGTAGAGACAAGACCCCGCCAAGACTGGAACTTCGTCGTACGGGCATGGGCGGCTTTGCTGCTCATCGGCGCGGTGCTTCCACTCGTCGTCCCACCTGCGTTGGTGATGATTAGCGGCTCCCGGGCAGCTGGATTCCTCCATCGACTCAACACCTTCACGACCACGCACCAGCGCGTCATTAACGCCGCCATCCTCGGCGCAATCTCGGTGCTCCTTGCCTGGAAGGCGATCCAGGGCGGCTAGGCGGAACTGTCCGACCGCCTCGTGGATGACTAACGTGCCCACGCTGAATTCATCATGCGCGAACTTGCGACCGTGCTTCGGGGGCTGCTGGAAGGTCAACACCCCGTGTCTGCGAGAGGACGAGCACAGCGACGCTGGGTGGTCGTGAGACGCCGTTCCTGTCCCTGTGGCCGTCACCGCCCGGTATCCCGGTCCAGACAGCCCTCAAGTGCCAGATAGATCCGCACCCAATGCGCCATCTGATGCTGTGGAATACGGAAACTGCACCGAAGCCCGCGCCGCAGGCGTCACGCCCATCATCCAAGTTGTGAACCCCGAGTTGTACGAGGTGAACAGTCACATGGACCGTGATGGTGACGGAGTTGCTTGCGAGCAATAAACAGGTCCATGCACGCTGACGAACGCTGCTTGTTGACTGATTACTATGGGGGAATAATGAAGCGTCTTGTCATTCTCGTTGCCGCATTCCTATCTATTTCTGGAATCTCGGCCTGTGCCCAGGCAACTCAGGGGGTGACCAAGACGTACTCCTCATGCGCTGACCTTCTAGAGAAGTACCCCAATGGCGTAGCGAAGAATATGAAGGCACGCAACAAGGCAGTCAAGGGTGGATTGGCTAGACCAGGGGTGTCCAAGGGTCTCTACAAGAAGAACGCCTCACGCCTAGATCGGGACAAAGACGGTGTGATGTGTGAGCAGGAAGGGCTCGGCTCGGGCGATGGCTTCTCGTTGGACGGTGAGCCGATCGTTGTCGTCTCGGACAATCTCGACTGCGTCATCAGCCCACGGGTGATCGTCGAGGGGGACACCACAGTCGCCGAGGTGCTCAGGGACATCGGCATGAATGCGCCCAAGTCGGACCCGGAGCACTGCTACCTCTTCTCGGCTGAGATACCTGATGACCTCCGCCGATATCACGCCGACGTGCATCAGAAGCTCGTCGACTACGTGGGCGGATACGACCGATATGTCCACATCACCTACGAGGTCAGGGGGGACAACACCGAGGCGCTCGAGGTCCTTGATCAGTTCGGATACTTCTATGACAACAACGGTCAGTCGGTTGAGCCCTCGATCGATGTCGTCTACGACCGCCGAAGCTGTCTCAGCGGCTTTGGTCGGGATGGTCGATATGACGGATACAACGAATTCTCGTTCTGCAATCAGCCGAACCCGCTGACCGACCCAATGTGGGAGTGGGACGTCGAGAACTTTGGACCTGAGGTGTTCATGTACAACACCATCAACGGGTGGGTACACGAGTACTACCACCACGTGCAGGGCGCACACACCCTCGGTCGCTCCCTCGGAATGCCCGCCGATTGCTGCGGAGGTAAGAACCACACCGGTTCGCCCGCCTGGTTCGTGGAGGGGCAGGCCCAGGTCTTTCCCACGTTGTTCCTCCGCGACGTCTTCGACGACCTGCAGATCACCAAAGACCTCGGTCTGGAGGGGGCATGTGTCGGTGATCCCCGGCTGACCGGCAACGGCCGTGACCAGCCTCTCTGGGAGCGAGTCTCGTGGCAGACGAACTGCAACATGACTCAGAAGTTCGAGTCGGCGAGCCGAGCGATCCGCGGTGAGGGTGACGAAGGGGAGGAGTGCACCGGATTCAGCGGGCTCGACGAGATGCGCGAGACCTGGGTCTGCCCGGGCCACATGGAGATCCTCAACTTCTACCTCGCCTACCTGACGTCGTTCGAGACCCTGTTCATCGGTCTCCACGAGGATGTCTGGGCCCTCGGATTCGAGGGAGCCCTCGACAAACACTTCGGGCTCACCAAGGACGAGCTCTACGAGCAGTTCAACCAGTTCATGCGCGACAATCCGTCGCCCCCCGAGGACTTCTTCCCGACCGAACGGCTCGACGAACTCGTCGACTTTTGGGGCATCGAGTCGGGAGTCGGTGGCTCATAGGACGAGGGGACGGGTTCGGACGATGAGAGTGCGGCCGGTAGACACAGTGAGTCCGGCACCTCACCCGCTGCGATTCGTACCGACGAGATCTGAATCCTCGCCGCCTCGTCAGTCGACGTTGAGACCGCCGGGCGACGGGGGATGCTTCTTAGGGTAGTGGGGGCGACACGCATCACCTCGGCGAGCAGCTCCCCGGCGTCCAGCCCATGCACATCGCCGCAGTCAGAGGGGCCGCAGTCTTCGCACCCCGTCGGGGTAAGAGGCGGCGGCAGGTTGCCCTGGTAATAAGGTGATGGCGCCCCTGCAAATAGGGGCTTCTGGCCCGAAATCTCTGACAGTGCGTGTGTCCGTATGTCGCTGTGACACTCTCTGTTACACACGAAGGTCGACAAGCAGGAATCGAGCGCTTGATTTCGCGGTCTTGTGACGGAGTTTGGAGTGGCCAGGGACGGGATCGAACCGTCGACCTTCCGATTTTCAGTCGGACGCTCGTACCAACTGAGCTACCTGGCCGAACGTCCAGCCGTGAGAGCTGGACTAGCGACCCCGACGGGACTCGAACCCGCGACCTCCGCCGTGACAGGGCGGCGCGCTAACCAACTGCGCTACGGGGCCTCATGAGACGAACCTCAAGGAGACCTTGGTGCTGTGTACCTGTGGTGCTCGTGCCCCCAACGGGATTCGAACCCGCGCTGCCGCCTTGAAAGGGCGGAGTCCTAGGCCGCTAGACGATGGGGACCGCCGGACAAGCCGGTCAACGTCGACTGTTGCCGTCGGAGACCGTGCAAGCATAGGGGAGACTACCCGGCATACGCCAGCGAGGGTCGATCGGGCGTGGCCCACCCCGACTCCCACCAAAGCCATGTGCGAACAGCGCCTACATCGTCGTGCTGGCGAGCGGTTCACCTGACATGTTGGCGATGCTGGGTCTAAATTCGCGACACAATGGATATGTGATGGAAGTCAGCGCCGAGGAGTTTGAAGCACTGGTGGCTGCCGCACTGGAGGCGGTGCCAACTGAAATCGCACGCCTCGTCGACAACGTGGTGTTCGTCATCGAACCCGATGCCCCGGCCGATGATCCTGAGTTGCTCGGCCTGTACGAGGGAATAGCCCTTACCGAGCGCGACTCGAATTATTTAGCCACACTGCCCGACCGCGTCACCGTGTATCGCCAACCCATCCTGCGCATGTGCACCACCCGCGACGAGGTGGTGCGCGAGGTCAGGATCACCGTGGTACACGAGATTGCCCACCACTTCGGTATCGATGACGACCGGCTACACGATCTTGGGTACGGCTAACGAGGCGAGGCCGCGCGACGCAGCCGATCTGCCACCGCTGCACCCACACCATCCACTTCGGATGGAAGCACCGCCACAACGAGCAATAGGTCAGCATCATCAGCCGCACGAAGAGCTGAATAAAGCATCCGTGCGTACTCAACGCTAGTTTTCGGTGCCGCCAGGCGATGCATACCCGCCGGCGTCTCGATTTCCGCCAGGGCCAAAAACCCCTGACGATCCGCGGGGACGTCATCTGCCGGCAGTGCGCCAAACTCATGCAGCACCACCTGCGCTCGCGGTGCGTAATGCGATGCGAGCGAGCCCGGCACTCGGGTGGTTGGTTGTGAGATCGTCACTGGATCTAAACCCAGTGTGGCAATATCCTCTGTCGTAACACCACCGGGACGCAAAATCATCGGGCGTTCCCCCATGCAATCCACGATCGTCGACTCAACACCCCAGGAGCACGCACCACCGTCGAGGGCGAGGTCACCGGGCTGAAGATAGGGAGAGAGTTCGGTGATCGCGTGCTGGACCGTCGTCGGGCTCACCTTCCCGAACCGGTTTGCACTCGGTGCCGCAATTCCATGTGGTGCACCCTGTGGGTCTTGCTCGTCCATGGATCGCAATACCGCTTGGGCAATCGGGTGTGCAGGTACGCGCAGCGCCACTGTTCCTTGCCCACCGGTCACGTTGAGGCCAGATCGTGGGCCGCGAGGCAGAACTAGCGTGAGCGGTCCCGGCCAAAATGCATGTGCCAACTCTTGCGCCAGTGTCGGAAATCCCGAAGCCCACGAGTCGTGAACAGCCCCTTGATAGTCGGCCACGTGAACGATCACCGGGTGATCACTTGGTCGCCCTTTCGTGTGATAAATCCTCGCAACCGCATCTACCCGATCCGCCCTGCCGGCCAGCCCATATACCGTTTCCGTCGGCAAAATCACCAGCCGTGAGTCTAGGAGCGCGGCAGCGGCTGAATCAATTGTTCCAATTGGTATCTCGGTGGTACTCATTGCGGCGCAGCGAAATGCATGCGGTGACCACCTGAGCCGAAAGCATCGGCCGGCACCTCAGTAATCAGCCCCTCGTTCAATTGCTGGAGCAGAACCAAATTTCTTTGCGCATCACCTAGTGAGTCGACCAGACCGCCTGCACCATCGGTACCCTCCGCTGTTGGTAGGCCTTGCAACACCAGGTAGTCCTGGATCGCAGCCTGATATCGAGTTGTGGCGGCTGTCACTGACTTCATGCGAGCCAGCAGTGCCCCCGCCTCGTGATTGCAGCCAGCCACTCGACTGCTGAGTTGAGCAGTTCCGTAGGCGCTGCGGGCGGAATCCAAAAGCGACAGCGCCTCGATGGAGTCGTCGGTGCCACCTATACGAATGCGCACGATAGCCTCACCATGCCGCGCGTCTGCACCGCGAATCACATCGTGTGATTCATCGGCTAATGCGATAGCGCGAGCGAACGTGTCGATTGCAGCAGCAGTTTCATCCGCTCCGTCAAAGGCGGTCGCCAGGCTGGTTAGTAGGTCAATCTCGACCGCGGGAGTCACCTGTGTGTCGCCAGCCCTGCGAAGGGATTTTGCTCCGGCTAGTCCGTGGGTTAGCACATCAATCGCTGCTGAATCATTGCCAGTTTCAGACAGTCGGGATGCAAGACCCGGTGCTGCGGCAACGATCGCCACTTCATCATGCGTGACAACGAATCCTTCGAATGCTTCCTGCAGGGTGGTGGTGGCATCGGCTTCCTGGCCAAGGCCGGCCAGAGCTGCACCCAGCACTTGGCGCACATGAGCACAGAATGCGCGATCGGTGTCGTATTCCTGCAGCAGTTGGAGTGCCGCACGAACGGCGTCGACATTTTCGCCAGATTCGGCGAGCAGGTGCAGGCGTTCATACTGAGCTTTTTTACGTTGATCAGGCGCAAGGTTGGTATCGACCGCAGCACGGGTCGCCGCACCGAGCGCGTCCTTGATCGTTCCCGATTCGCGTGCCACATGATCGCTCACCATGTCCAGGGCTTTACGCAGATGACGCCGACGCCAGCCCCGAACCCACGGGCGCGCTTCCGCTATTGCCGCCAGTGCCGCAACGGGATCGCCAAGGGCTGCGATCGCTCCGGCTCGCCCCACACGGGCCCAGGCCTCCAGCGTGTCGAGGTCGCCGAGTTGCTGATCAGGCGGTGCCAGGGAAAGCGACGCGACGCTCAGTAGCCGCATCTGTTCGTGTTGTCCATCGGCGCGAAGGAGGTCGATGAAGCGAAGGGACTCGTTGAAGTCAGCCAGACCCTCTGTTGGCTGGCCGAGGGTGAGGAGTGCGTGGCCGGCCTGGGTAAGGGCGAGGGCGATGCCATAGGAAGATCCGCTAACTCGGGCCGCCTCCGCATCGATGCGGGCTTGTGCCAGCGCTGCTTGGGCTGCATCTTCGAAATTACCGGGCTCTTCACTCACCGCACCAGCATGCCGGACGCGGGTCAATGCATCTGCAAGGCAGGGACACCCCACACATCTTTCCTATCTAAAATGACTGGGGGACAACAGTATTTTGTGAAATTGATCTTGCCGTTGTCAGCCCCCGTTGATATACTCGAACACATGTTCGATAACATCGTTCCGACCGATTCTCCGGTAGCCAGCGGAGTGGATCTATCGGCACTGCATGCTTTCATCGACGAATTAGCACAGAGTGATCAGCGAGCAGGAACCCTCGACGGTGATATCGCCGTGGCTCTTGAAGTGGCAATTAGACGTCTGCAATCTGTCCAGGCTCAGGCTGCTGATCGCTTCAACACGTCAGGAGCCTTCGCTGCTGATGGTGCCCGCCGAGCCCATTCTTGGTTGACGCACCGTTCGAATACCACTCGTGGTCAGGTAGGCGTCATGCTCCGCGCCGGAGTGTGGCAGCGAAGGCACCCCCTCATGGGCGCCGCACTCGCAGCCGGTCACATATCCATCGCCCATCTGCGTGCTCTCGATCGCACCCATGCCCGCTTCCCAAGGCTGCAACCGGTGTTGATTGAGGCGGAAGAGTCCATCGCTGAGTTGGCCCGCAGTACCGACGTCAGGCGGTTCGAACAGCTGCTGTTTGCGCTGTGCCATCGAGCAGATCCAGATGCGGTCGATGCCGACGAACGTAAGCACAATAAGCATTGCTACCTCTTTGCCACCACGGTGCTCGACGGGCAGGTACGTCTCGATGCGCTGCTACCCGCAGATATCGGCCAACAATTCCTCGCCACATTAGAGTCTGCGCGCCGCGCCGTTGTCGCAGATGTCGCTGCTGATGGATGCCACGACCCCGGCCCGGTCGACGAGGAGGGCCAGCGGTTGTCACATCGCAACATCCAGGCCTTACACCGAATCCTCAACGCTGCCGCGGCCGCAACGGAAGAGTCCTATCTCCCCGCGATCAATGCCTCACGCCCGGTGATTCATGTTTCAATACCCATTGAGTCACTCCTCGACGACACGGCCGGCCACACAGCAGGGCTCCTTCGAAGGTTTGGCATGCCGGCAGAGGTCACCACCACCATCACCAGCTCCACTCACGTCAAACGCTTGGCATGTGACGGCATCATCAATCCGTTCATCATCGATTCCCGCGGGCGCCTTGTGGCGTCACTACCCAGCGTGCGTAGCGTTCCCATTCATCTGCGCAAGGCTGTTCACGTGCGTGACCTGCACTGCCGATTCCCCGGCTGCCCATCACGCATCGATGAGGCTCACCACATCATTTTCGCTCGAAATGATGGACCCACCTCGATGAACAACCTCATCGGCCTGTGCTGGTACCACCATCAGCACATCCACCATGGGCCTTGGGAGATAGCCGGTGATGCCAATTACACCGTCACCTTCTTAAATACTCACTCAGGAATTTCGTGGCGAGTTTCACCACCCCCACAACCCCGGAACCATGCACCGTTGATCAACTGATTCGCGGGGGTTTGTAAGGACTGCGTAAAGGTCGCCCGCCCGGGGAGCCATTTGCCCTCTTCGTGCATCACACTAGGAGCCAGACTTCAGTTACCCCAGACTTCAATTACCCCATGTCTGCTAGCGCCAAGGAGGCACCGTGAGCACGCAGTTTCCACCCACACCGGATCAGCCGGATACGAACGCACCGGGAAACGACCCCTACGCTGCCGACCCCTACGCTGCCGACCCCTACGCGACAAATCCCTATGCCCGTGAGGCGTACAACGCAGATCCGTATGCAGCTGACCCCTACGCTGCCACCCCCTACGCGTCACCGCTGGCTACCGCCACGGTCGACCCGTACACAGCTAATCCCTACACAGCTAATCCCTACACAGCTAATCCCTACGCAACCAATCCCTACGCTGCCTATGCATACGCCTCCCCACAGCAGCCCACCCCTACGCAGGCACCTCGTACTGCTAAACAGCGATGGGGCCTGATCGGCGTCGGTCTGGCAGCAACCGCTCTGCTCGCGGGCACCATCGGTGGTGCCGCCGGATTCACCGCTGCACGCGTCACCGACTCCACCACCACAACGACTATTCCCGGCGCCAGCCTTGGCCCCGCCAATCCAGTAAGCCCGCCGGCCGATAATTCCATCGCCGCGGTCGCACAGGCAGTTCAACCCTCCGTTGTTCAACTCAACGTCACCAGCGGCAATTCTGGCGGCAGCGGTTCAGGGTTCGTCATCCGCGAAGACGGCTACATTCTCACCAACAACCACGTCACAGCCGCAGGCGACAACATTGACATCACTTTTTTTGATGGCTCAACTGCGCCAGCAACCCTCGTGGGGGCCAATGCCGGTTACGACCTCGCCGTGGTCAAGGTAGACCGCACCGACCTGCCTGCGGTCACCCTCGGTTCCTCCGCCGCACTCCTCGTCGGTGACAGCGCCATTGCCATTGGCTCACCACTTGGCCTTCAAGGCACCGTCACCTCTGGCATCGTCAGCGCCCTCAATCGACCGGTCACCGCCGGTGGCACCGGTGAAACCTCATTCATCAACGCCATCCAAACGGATGCCGCGATCAACCCCGGCAACTCCGGTGGCCCACTGGTTGATGGATCCGGTGCTGTTATCGGCGTCAATTCTGCCATTGCCACCCTCGGTGGATCCCTTGGTGGCACCACAGGTTCGATTGGCCTCGGGTTTGCTATCCCCATCGATGTGGCCGCCCGCATTGCCAGTGAAATCATCGCCACCGGCACCTCCACCACACCCATCCTTGGCGTTCGTGTTGACCTGGAATACCCAGGCCCCGGCGCGCTCATCAGCGATGTCACCGCCGGTGGTGCAGCTGAGGCTGCGGGTCTGCGCTCAGGCGATATCGTCACCGAAGTCAATGGTCGACCCATCGCAGACTCCATTGCGCTCATCGTGACAATTCGCGCATCAACACCTGGCGAACAGATCGTGCTCACTGTCGACCGCGATGGACAAATTGAAACAATTTCTGTTGTGCCAGATACGGAAACGAGCTAGGAAAACCGGACAACGGCGGCGGTTCCGCCTCGTCGCAGATCGCCAACAGCCTCAAGGGACCCATCCGGTGCTCGCGAAATTCCGTGAACTCCGCCGAAAAACAGGTCGCGCTGCGGCCAGTTTCGGATGCGGTGATGGGCGAAACCTGTTGCTGACGCGAGATTGACCCCTGGTTCCAGTTCAATACTCGTGTCGGTCACATGCAATCGATCAGCATTGATCGCATCCACCAGACTCACTTCCTGATCAAGTAGTTGCAGCGCAACGCACACGATGGCCGACCGGATTCGCTCACTGCCCCCGGTACCGAAGGCCACCCGCGTGCCATCCGTACGTTCAATCAGGGTCGGGGTCATCATGGAACCCATCCGAACACCGGGTGCGAACGCATGCATTCCTCCTGGATGGAGGTCTTCTTCACCGAGCATATTGTTCAGTTGAATGCCACCAACCTCTGTTCCGGACCCGGAACCATTGGAGGTGGTGCATGACACCATGAGGCCATCACGATCCACGACCGTGATGTGAGTTGTTCCGGTGGCCACTTCGGTGGCTTCTTCATGTGCGTCGCGTTCGCGTTGACGTACCGTGGCCATCAGTAGTGCTTCAGCCACCGCGTCCCAGGAAGTCCCGTCCCATCGAGGAATTTCCGATAACGCATCGAGCACGATCGCACCCCCGAATGATGGCGGTGGATTAACCCATAGGCGGTGGCCATTGCGACTCGCAGTCGAGGGCGCGCGCTGGACCACCTCGTAGGCGGCGAAGTCTTCGGCTGTGAGAATTCCGCCATTGGCCCGTACCTCTTGGGCCACGAGGTTCACCCAATCCTGATACGCCGCAGCGACGTTTCGCTGACACTGTTCCAGCGCGTCGGCGTACTGCGAATTAGCGAAACGTCCGGTGCGGAGAACTTCCTGATAGACCTGCGCACTGCCCGGTGTGAGGGTGAGTACATCGGCAACGAGACGTAAGAAGTCTCGCTGGATGGCATCGAGCACTAGTCCGTTGTGGGCCAGGTCAATAGCCGGCTGCGTCACCTGCGCCCAAGGTAGCCGGCCCCAACGCTGGTGGGCCTCGATGTATCCCGCCAGCGCCCCGGGTACCGCGACGGAAGACCAACCGGCGTGGAAGATCTGCTCGGCCTGCGGATCGTCGGTCGTTCCAAAAATAATGGGGACAGCAGTCATCGGAGCGGGTGAACCTGATGCGCCCAGCCCAGGAGTATTGACAAAGAAATCCAGGTACCTGGGTTCCTCGTTGAGCGGGGCATGCATGAGAAAGCCGCCACCACCGGGGCTGGTGAGCACAGGTTCAGCCATGGCCGCCGCCATCATGCCCGCCACTGCAGCATCAGTCGCATTTCCGCCCGCGGCGAGGATCTCAGCGGCCGCGTGCACCGTGTGATGACAGCCTCCTGCCACGGCTGCAGTGCCCGGTGGTGCCTGGCAAGCACTTCCCAGAACGATCTGATCTGACACGCCACGCACGCTATAGGGCTGCATCTACAGTGTGCAGATGGCACTGGAATTCAATGCTTCGCCGCGAGCGAGCCTAGGTGTAGAACTTGAGTTGGGGCTGGTCGATATCGACAAGGGCGGTCTTGTGTGCGTCGCCAGTGAGATCCTTGCTGAAATCGGCGCGGAACATCCGGATGGCGAACACCCGCGAATCAAACATGAATTGTTTGAGAGCACCGTTGAAGTCATTACCGGTGTGTGTTCCACCGTGGCCGAAGCGCGAGCCGACCTCGCTGCGAGCATCATCGAACTCAACGATGCGGCCGCTCAGCGAGGTGTAGGTCTGATCGGTTTGGGCCTGCATCCTTTTACTTCCTGGCATGAACTCACCCGCAGTCCAGGGGAGCGCTACCAACAACTCGTCGAGCGCATTGCCTGGCCCGCTCGACGCTTAATGACCCACGGACTACACGTTCATGTGGGCGTGCGATCAGGCGAGAAAGCGATCGCCATTGTCAATGCACTGTCGGGCTATCTTCCACTCTTCCTCGCTCTTTCCGCATCAAGTCCGCATTGGCACGGGCAGGACACCGGTCTTGCCTCGGCGCGAACCAAGGTGTTTGAGGCCATGCCCACCACGGGTCTGCCACCGCACCTTTCCGGCTGGGATGAGTTCAACGACTTCCTCGATTCACTCATTACCGCTGGGTCGATCGAAACGGTTCGAGAGGTGTGGTGGGACGTTCGGCCCCATCCTGGTTTTGGCACCGTGGAATTGCGCATGTGCGATGCGACGCCAACGATTCGTGAAGCGTGCGCGCTGGCTGCTTTGGCCCAGTGCATCGTGCAGTGGTGCGACGATGAAATGGATGCTGGGCGTGCACTGCCTGAAACTCGAGAATGGATCAGGCGGGAAAATAAATGGCGGGCAGCGCGTTTCGGTACCGATGCTGATCTTGTCATCGACAATGTGGGTCACACGCGCCCGCTGCCGGAGGTGATCAATCAACTTGTTGCAGATCTCACGCCAGTTGCACAGCGCCTTGAATGCGTCAGCGAATTGCACGATGTGATCACGATCCTTAACCAGGGTGCCAGTTATGAGCGACAACGCAGGTGGTTGGCGCAGGGCGCTACCCTGGACGACATCGTTGCTTATGCGCGACGTGAACTGCTTGAAGATATCGCCACGGAAAGGGTAGGCAGCGACTCGTGATTGATGCGGTTAACGAACTCACGACCGCGTTTACCGATGAGTTAATTGCTTTTCGTCGTCGGCTACACACCTACCCGGAACTTTCTGGTCAGGAGTCAGCGACTACCGAAGCTATTGTTGATCGGTTGCGAGTGGCAGGGCTGGCACCTGTTGTTCTGCAACGTGGAACCGGCGTTATCTGCGACATACCCGGTACGTCCGGTCGACCCATGGTGGCCCTGCGCGCAGACATCGACGCCCTGGCGATGAACGATCTCACGACCGCGTCGTATCAGTCCCGAGTACCAGGGGTTTCTCACGCGTGCGGTCACGACGTGCACACCGCGGTGGTGCTCGGTGCCGGGCTCGTGTTGCAGGAGCTTTCCGAGCGTGGCGAACTTAGCCGTTCAGTCCGACTCATTTTTGAACCTGCCGAGGAAACAATGCCGGGCGGTGCCAAGGATGTGATCGAACAGGGTGGGCTCGATGGGGTGGAGCGAATCTTTGGCCTGCACTGTGATCCCAAAATTGATGTGGGCACCATCGGGATTCGTGATGGCGCCATTACGTCGGCGGCTGATGCGATCGAAATTCATGTGCTCGGCCCCGGTGGGCACACGGCCCGACCGCACCTCACCGTAGATCTGCTCAGCGTTGTCGGTCGGGTACTGACGCTACTTCCCGAAGCTGTGATCCATCGGGTGGGCACCACCGAGGCATTCAGTGTTGTTTTTGGCACAGTTCAAAGTGGTCATGCCGCCAACGTCATCCCAGCCCGGGCTGTCTTGCGGGGTTCAGTGCGCACCACCGACCTTGATGCCTGGGATCACGCGGAGAAAGTCGTGACTGAAGCTTTGGGTGATGTGCTGGCAGACACTGGAGCGCAATGGGAGTTGCACTACACCCGAGGAGTGCCACCGGTGGTCAATGAGGAAGTCACCACCGGCATGATGCGCAATGCGGCAGCCGCAGTGGTGGGTCCGGCTCATGTCGTTGAGACCCTTCGCTCCATGGGCGGAGATACGTTCGCCTGGTTCGCCCAGGAGGTGCCGGCCGCGTTCGCCCGCCTCGGTACCCACGGGCCAGATATGGCCCTCCTTGACCTACACGCATCAACCTTTGACGTGGATGAACGTGCAATCGGCATTGGTGTTCGCACGCTGGTGGGCGCGGTCGTGATGGATGCGCCAAACTAGAGCCATGGCATCCATGCTCAGCGTCCTATCCCCGGACCGGTTTGTCGATTCCGCCGCAAACATGGTGGCCACCGGTTTTCGGCGCATGGTCTCTGGCGACCCCGATGGTCAACCTGACTGGGTAACCCAACTTGAGCACGGTGACGATGCCGGTTACTTCGGCGCCGGTTCTGCTACCTGGGCGGTGCATGGCGCACTTCCTACCCTCGTGGGTGGAGTGCGGGCGCTGCTGATGCAGGCACTGCACCCGGCGGCCCTGGCCGGAGTTCAACAGCATTCTCGCTACGAAGATGACGCCCTCGGCCGTCTCTCCGGTACGACGCAGTGGCTCACGGTCGTTACCTTCGGCGATGAAGCTCAGGCAGACCGTGAATGCGCTCGTGTGCGCGGCCTGCATCGCAAGGTCAAGGGCACCTACCCGGGCATTGATGGGCAACCCCTGCCCTACAGCGCCAACGATTCTGACCTCCTTCGATGGGTTCACGTTGCATTCACCGACTCTTTTTTGGCGACCCACCTGGTGTGGGGCGGTGAGATTCCCGGCGGACCAGATGCCTACGTACGTGAATGGGCCAAGGCCGGTGAACTTGTTGGTGTCACCGACCCGCCGCGCAGCGTTGCACAATTGCGTGAACAACTGCGCGGTTTCGACCCGATCCTGCGCTCAGATGAGGCCAGCAAGCGCACGGTGAAGTTCATTCGCCAGCCGCCACTTCCGATTCCGGCGCGTCCGCCCTACGCCCTGCTTTTCGCGGGTGCGGCAGCCACGCTGCCGGCGGACTACCGCAAGATTCTCGGTCTAAATGGTGCGCCATTACCGGTCATGAAGCCCGTGGTGAGCGCAATGTTGGCTAGCCTCGGAGCGGTCCTGGGTCGCCAGTCGCCCTCTCAGCGCAATGCGCGGCGTCGCCTTTCTAGCTTGACGAACAGTTAACCAAAACGTCCGGAGACGTAATCCTCGGTTTGCTGATTCTGCGGCTTGGTAAAGATTTCAGAGGTAGGCCCGGTTTCGATCATGATTCCAGGTTGGCCGACGGCGGAGATGTTGAAAAACGCGGTGTTATCAGATACCCGACCAGCCTGCTGCATGTTGTGGGTCACGATGATGATGGTGTAGCGATCTTTGAGTTCACGAATCAGGTCTTCAATGGCCAGGGTGGAGATGGGATCGAGCGCAGAGCATGGCTCATCCATGAGGAGCACCTGTGGCTGCACCGCGATGGCGCGTGCAATGCATAGCCTTTGTTGTTGACCGCCAGATAAACTCGCACCTGGGCGCTTGAGGCGATCCTTAACCTCAGCCCATAGGTTCGCACCGCGTAAGGAAGATTCAACGATGTCGTCCATTGACTCCTTGCGGCTCTTGTCCTTCTCCAGCTTCAAGCCGGCGATGACGTTTTCATAAATGGACATGGTGGGGAAGGGATTTGGTCGTTGAAACACCATGCCGATGGTGCGACGAACAAGAACCGGATCCACGTTTGGGCCGTAGATGTCCTCACCATCTAGCAGGATCTGACCTTTGGTGATGGCCCCGGGAATTACCTCGTGCATCCGGTTGATGCTGCGCAGCAACGTTGACTTGCCACACCCGGACGGGCCGATGAAAGCCATCACGGAATTAGCTTTGATTGTGAGATTTACCCCTTCCACGGCCAGGAAGTCCCCGTAGTAAACGTTCAGGTCACGAATATCTATCTGCTTACTCACTGTTGACTCCTAGTTGCTGGCATTACGAGGTTTTGGGGGCGAAGTAGCGGGAAATGAGCCGAGCACCGGCATAGAGCACCAGGACGAAAAGAATGAGGGCAAGCGCGCCACCCCAGGCTCGGTCAACCGCAGCGTTGGTTCCGCGACTGATCTGATCCCAGATAAAGGTGGGCAGTGATGCCTGGGAGCCGCTAATCGGATTGAAGTTCGTGCTCTGGGCTAGGAACGTGGTGAGTAGTAGAGGTGCAGTTTCGCCGGCAACTCGCGCTACCGAGAGCATGACACCGGTGATGATGCCCGAGATTGCGGTGGGAATTACGATGCGTAGCACAACCTTCCACTTGGGAACGCCGAGAGCGAGCGCGCCTTCACGGAGTTCGTTGGGCACGATGCGTAGCATTTCTTCGGTAGCGCGAATAATCACCGGGAGCATCAAGATGGCCAGCGCGAAAGCGCCCGCCAAACCAGACTGCTCCAACACCCCGGTCAAAATCAGTGCGGTGAAAATGAACAGGCCGGCAACAATAGATGGAATGCCGGTCATCACGTCGACGAAGAAGCTGATGAAGTAGGCGAGTTTTCCCCGACCAAATTCCACCAGATAGATGGCTGCCAGCACACCGATGGGGACGGCGATCAGTGCTGCGATTCCGACCTGGATGAGCGTGCCGATGAATGCATGGAAGAGACCCCCGCCAGCATCACGCGGGTTGATGTTTCGCATTGTGCCGGTGAGGAACTCCGGGCTCATCACCGACAGGCCTTTGATGGTCACCGTAATCAAGATCCACAGCAGTGGCGCTAGAGCGAGAACGAAGGTGGTGTAAACGAGAGTGGTCGCAAGGCGATCCACCGCATGACGTCGCCCTTCAACGATGCCTGAAGCCGTTGTCTGGCCGATGAGAAATACCAGCGCTGCCACGATTCCAGGTGCCAGGCCCATGGCGGTGATGCCGCTGAACTGTACGAGCAATCCCACGCCAACGGAAGCGGCAGCCAGAGCCCAGGGCGCCCACCGCGGCAACCGTCGCCCGGTCAGGTGTACAGAACCAGTTGCGCGTTCCGCGCTAGCGATAGCCATCAGTTGGCTCCGGAGAAATCTTTGCGCCGTGAGATGACCCAGCGCGCGGTCATATTGACGATAAGGGTGATGAAGAACAGGACCAATCCAGAAGCGATCAGGGCTGATCGACCCACGTCGCCCGCCTCACCCCATTTCAACGCAATATTGGCGGCAAAGGAGTTACCACCCGGTGCGGTGATCTGCCAGTTAATTTCGAAGACGGCAGATAGCACGAGGGCCACGGCGATAGTTTCACCGAGAGCACGCCCTAGGCCGAGCATTGCGGCTGAGATCATGCCGGGTCGCGAAAACGGGAATACCGCCATCCGGATCATTTCCCAGCGTGTGGCACCGAGTGCCAGCGCCGCTTCCACGTGCATGCGCGGCACCTGCAGGAACACTTCGCGTGAAATAGCCGACACCGTGGGCAAGATCATGATGGCGAGCACGAGTCCGGCCATCAGGATGGACTTGGTCCAAATCTCTGGGTCGTTGGCGAAAAGTGGAATCCAGCCGAGGTATTGGCTCAACCATTCAGCCGCGGGCACCACGTAGGGCATGAAGTAGTACAGGCCCCAGAGCCCGAAAATAATGGAGGGCACCGCCGCCAACAGGTCGACCAGGAAGCCCAGAATGGACGCGACCCGTGCAGGTGCATAGAAGGCAATGAAGAGCGCAATCCCATAACCAATCGGCACGGCAAGGAGCATGGCGATGATGGAGGTGACGATGGTGCCGAAAAAGAGCACCGCGAAGCCAAAGACGGGTGGGTCGGCGTCGGGCAGCCAGCTTTGTTCCGTGAGTGGATTGGCCGTGTTTTCGGTGAAAGCCGGAATGGACTGCCAAATCAGGAAAACTGCAATTCCCGCCATAAGAACGAGGACGAAAATACCCGAGCCGGTAGAGAGACCAAGAAAGGTACGGTCACCGCGGCGAACAGAGGAGCCAGCTATGCCGTCGGGATCTAGGGGTTGTTCTTGGGTGGGCGGCTGGGTGATCGTGGCCATGTCGTCCTTGATGATCGGGGGCAAATGGTGTGAGTTGGGCGGCTAATGGCCGAGCGGGCTGGCAGCAAGACTAGCGTCCAATGCTGGCCAGCCCGCCCGGTTTCGATGTACTTCGGTTAAGCGGGTGCGACAGTCAAACTACGATGTTGCCAGGCTCGCCACGGAGGCGCGTACCTTCGTGAGGAGATCCCCACTGATGGGCACGTAGCCCTCCGCCGAAAGCAATCCCTGACCGGCATCTGAAGCTGCGAAGGTCAAAAAGCTGCTCACGAGTGCGGGATTTTGATCCGCAGGCAGTCCTGCTTGGCAAGCGGTTTCGTAGGTGACCAGAACGATTGGGTAAGCATCCGCTGACGACACCGCGTAGTCCAGTTGCAAAGCTAGGTCATCACCGGTGCCCACCTGAGTAGCCAGGGTGATGGCATTGGATGCATTCTGACTCGTCGGGGCCACGGGGCCAGCGCCGTTGTCAATGAGGGCGCCTTTTGCGTTCTCAGCTTCCAGGATGAATGAAAGTTCAACATAGCCCATGGAGTTCGGGGTCTGTTCCACGGATGCGGCTACCTGATCTGAGCCTTTTGCTCCTTGGCCGCCGGGGGCGATCCAGTCCTTGCCGCCATCAAAGGTCCACACGTCCGGCGCGGTAGCGGCGAGGAACGCGGAGAAATTATCAGTGGTGCCAGATGAATCCGAGCGGTGGAAGCGAGCGATGGTCGCATCGGGGAGGTTTGCTCCGGAGTTGAGCGCCGCGATGGCCGGGTCGTTCCATTTGGTGATGTTATTGGCGAAGATGCCAGCGAGCACCGTTGGTGTGAGGGTGAGTGAATCCAGGCCCTCCACGTTATAGGCGATAGCAATTGCTCCGCCCACCATCGGGATGTTGATGGCAGCGCCCACCTCACAGCGAGCATTGGCGGCAACCAGATCCTCGTCGGTGACGGCTGAGTCCGTTCCCGCAAAAGAGGTTTGCCCGGCAATGAACTGCTCGACACCGGCACCAGAACCCACGGGCTGGTAGTCGATCGTGGCATCGGGGCAGGCGATCTGATAATCGGTGATCCACACCGACATCGCATTTGCTTGAGCGCTGGAACCGGCGGTCTTGATGGAGCCGGTAGCGCAGTCACTCACTGGAGCATCGGTGGGAGCGGTGGTGTCGCCACCATCGGAAGATCCGCCACAGGCGGCAAGCAGTAGTGCGCTGGTGAGCGCGGTGGCCGCAAAAGCGGCGTTTCGGGTGAATCTCACCCTGAACCTCCTCATAGTTGGGGTACAACGAAAAGAACCTAGGGAGTCTGGATGAAGCCTGGGACTGCCCAGGGTGAACGGGTGATGAACACGACGCCAACTCTGCTGAACTCACCTCGAATGCTTGCTGTAGTGCACTACTCCGCTTGCATTTGCAAGCACATGGGTGCATCATTAAGACATGGCCGGAATTGATGTGGGCGACATTGGCGGGTTCATCCGTCAGCAACGTGATTCAGCGTCCATGTCCATTCGGCAATTGGCACAGGCCTCGGGGGTGTCCAACCCCTATCTCAGTCAGATCGAGCGTGGACTGCGCCGACCCAGTGCTGAAATGCTCGCTCGCATTGCGGGTGCACTTCGCCTCAGCGCGGAGACCCTGTACGTGCAGGCAGGCATTTTGGCTGAACCCGAGGGAGATTCCGGCGTCGCCACCGCGCTCGCTCGCGATCTCTCCCTCACCGACACCCAGCGGCGAACCCTGCTGGACATCTACGCCGCTTTTCAAGCCGAGAACCGGCTGCGTGAAGAGGCGACCACCACGAAAGGGAGCACATCATGACCGACATCACGACACCCACGGCGAAGGCTGCCACCGCGAAGAAGGCCACCGCAAAGAAG
>JABAYF010000022.1:22247-94227 GCA_018609125.1 Candidatus Nanopelagicales bacterium
CCACCGCAAAGAAGGCGGTCCCTGCGACCAAGGCGGGTTACACCCTGCCTGGCTTCGCCCTCCCCGGCCTTGGGGTGAGTTTTCCCGAGGTCACCCTCCCTGCGGTTGATCTACCGACATTTGAGCTGCCCAAGTTCGATCTGCCCAAGTTCGATCTGCCTAAGTTTGATCTCAGTGCCCTAGACACCACCGCGGTAGCCAAGTTGCGCGATCGTGCGCACGACGCGGTTCACCAGGCACGTAGCACCGCTGATGGCGCGCGCAATGCCGCCGAACACACCGTCGTGCTCGTCCGTGAAGCCGTAGGCATTTAACGTCAAACAAACCGTGGGTTCTATCCGAGCACACGGTCACCAGCGCCCCATGGTCCACAGGCCGTGGGGCGCTTTAGGTAGTGACCCCGTACTGTGGGAGGCATGTTTGATGCGGTGCAAAATTTGGTGATTCTCGCCCTCTGGGTGCTCTTCGGTGGGGTCAAGATCTGGGCCTTCGTCGATTGCCTACGCCGTCCCACCCAGGCGTTCACCGCTGTGGGTCGTCTCACCAAACCTGTCTGGTTGCTCATCACCGGAGCCGCTGCCCTCACCGGTCTGCTGCCTGGGCTCACCATCGGCCTGCTCGGTATTGCTGGATTGGTGGGCGCCATGGTCTATTTGTTCGGAATTCGCCCCCGCATTATCGAAATCACCGGTGGCGGCTACCGCTAGGCAGCAACGCCAATTGTCGGCGCCTAACGCCCCTGCGCGGCCACCGCAGCCGCTGCGCTTGCCGCCGCAGCCGGGTCAAGGTACTCGCCACCGGCGATAACGGGCCTGAGGTTGTCGTCAAGGTGGTACACGAGCGGAATACCCGTCGGGATATTGAGTCCCGCGATGTCTTCATCGCTGATTCCATCCAGGTGTTTCACCAGGGCGCGTAATGAGTTGCCGTGTGCCACAACCAGCACGGTCTTCCCGGCCCTTAACTGCTCACCCACGATGACGTCATCCCAGTACGGCAGGATGCGCTTGACCACATCGGCAAGACACTCTGTGTTCGGCCGCACCTCCGGTGGCAACATGGCATACCGGGGGTCATCGGTTTGGGCAAACTCACTGGCCGGATCAATGGGTGGCGGTGGCGTGTCGTAGGAGCGCCGCCACATCATGAACTTTTCTTCACCGTATTGGCGAAGAGTTTCTTTTTTGTTTTTCCCCTGGAGCGCACCGTAGTGCCGCTCATTAAGTCGCCAGTTGCGCTGCACCGGAAGCCAACTCAGGTCGGCAGCATCCAGGGCCAAATTCGCCGTGGTAATGGCTCGTTTCAGTAGCGAGGTGAGTACCACATCGGGAATGACACCGGCAGCACGCAGCAGTTCACCACCGCGCTTGGCCTCAGCTCGACCCCTGTCGGTTAATCCGACGTCCACCCAGCCGGTGAACAGATTGAGCGCATTCCACTCGCTCTCACCGTGACGTAGCAGGATCAGCGTGTAGGGCGCGTTCGTCATGGCAGCATCATGCCTGTTCGCCGATGAGATGGCGAAATGCTTCAAGATTCGTGGTGGGCTCACCGTTGCTCACTCGCCAGTGCCATTCGCGCCTGATAGAGGAGGCAAAGCCAAGCTCGAGCAAAGTGTTGAATGACCCATCGGAATACTCCAGGACACATCCCATGATGCGGTCGAGTTCATCCGCGCTCACTCCACCTAGTGGTACCCGTCCGGTGAGGTAGATGTCGCCGAGATGATCGATAGCGAACGCCACGGCGTAGGTGCGTCGGTTACGTTCCAGTATCCAGCGGTAGACGCCCACCAGATTTTCCTCCGGATGTCTCGCCACGAATGCATTGATACTGAGCGCGTGATCGCCCACCACGAGCGAGACCGTGGTGAGCAGTTTGTGTTCTCCCGGCAGGGTAACGACGAAGGTCCCCTCGGTGGAGATCTCGTGTGGCAGTTGCGTTTCGGCCAGGTAGGCGGTAATCGAGGCTATTGCCGCCTCAGTGGCCGGATTCATGACGATGATGCTGCCTTACTCCAGGCCTGCGGGCGCCTCAACGCGGTGTCGTAGGAACCCAGCAGACCGGCGGCTGTGGTTGACCAGCTGAACTTCTCCGCGTGGGTACGTGCATGTGCCGCCAAGTTCGCCAGACGGTCGGGTGTGGCCAAGAGGTCAGAAATCACTCGAGCCCAGGTTCGGGGATCGTGGTCGGATACGAGCACGCCGCTGCGACCGTCGGCAACTGCGGTGCGCAACCCGCCCACGTCAGCGGCAACAACCGGCGTCCCACATGCTTGGGATTCCACCGCAACCAGCCCGAAGGACTCCGAATAGGACGGCACCACCGTTAAGTCTGCTGCCCGATACCACGCTGCGAGTCGTTCGCGAGGTGCTGGCGGCTCGAAGCGCACGCGATCGGCGATGCCGAGGTCCGCTGCAAGTTCTTGCAGGGCGGTGGGGTGTTCTAGACCGGAGCCGGACGGCCCACCGTTAATTGCTACGACGAGCGACAGGCCGGGGTCCTCGGCCAACATGTGCGCGGCGGCTCGCACGAGAACATCGGGGGCCTTCAGTGGTTGTAGGCGACCGACGAAGAGCAGACAACGCTCGTGGCCAGCCAGACCCACCTCACGACGCGCTGCGGCGCGGTCACCGGGCGAGAAGACGTCGAGGTCAACCCCGGGGTGAACAACGTCGATAGCTTCCGGGGCCGCGCTATAGAGCAGGCTGAGATCGGCTGCTTCGTCCAAGGTGTTAGCGATGAGTCGAGTTGAGGCAGCCACCACCTGCTCCTCACCAATCACGCGCACGTGGGGTTCGGGACGATCACCTTCGGCGAGTCCGGCATTCTTTACCTTTGCCATCGTGTGCATGGAGTGCACCAGGGGCACGTTCCAGCGCTGAGAAGCGAGCCAGCCCACATGCCCAGAGAGCCAGTAGTGGCTGTGTACCAGGTCAAACCAGCCCTCGGGTAGTCGCGATTCGAAGCCGAGAAGTTCAGCACTCAGTGCACACAATTGAGCGGGTAGATCTTCTTTGCGTAGGCCTTCAAAAGGTCCGGCACGCAGGTGACGAACAGATACGCCCGGTTCGATTTCTACCGTGGGGGGGAGGTCAGAGGAGTCAGCGCGAGTGAAAATCTCCACTTCCACGCCGGCGGCAGCGAGGCGACGGGCGGATTCGATCACGTACACGTTCATGCCGCCGGCGTCGCCAGTCCCGGGTTGGGCGAGTGGAGACGTATGTACCGACAGCACAGCAACGCGGCGGGGTGTACCGCGTACGCGCCGAATAGCCATCGGGTGAACCTCTCCGTTGATGAACGACCCTTATTCTTACGCACCGGGTCGAATCTGGCACACGGGCACGTCGGGATCGCTTCAGCGGTCACCGCTCAGCGAGGCTCACTTCCACGTAGGGCTCTCCGGTGACGATAGTCACGACTCGTCGGGTCACGGAGACGGCATGGTCTGCGAATCGTTCGTAATAGCGCGATAGCAGGGTCACATCAATGGCTGACTCGATGCCATGTTTCCACGAGGGAGACAGGACGACGGTGAACAGTTCTCGATGCAGGCGATCCATCTCCTCGTCATGGCGGGCGATGTCAGCGGCCAAGCCGACGTCCTTACTCGCAATGACCGCTCCAGTTTTGGATACGATTGCCTCAGCGATGCCACCCATTTCGGCAAACACCGAGCGAACTTCGGTAGGGATAGCCACGCTGGGGTAGCGCATGCGAGCCTGCTTGGCCACATGCTCGGCTAAGTCGCCCATGCGTTCCAGGGAAGCAGAGATGCGCAGGGCGCCGATCACAATGCGCAGATCGGTAGCCACCGGGGCCTGCAGTGCAATCACATCGGAGCACTTCTGTTCGACATCTGCACTCACCTGGTCCACATCCGCATCAGCGGCAATCACAGACTCGGCCAGGCGTAGGTCGGCGTCCATGAGTGACTGTGTCGCGAGGTTCATGGCTGAACCGACCAGGCGAGTGAGGCGGACGAGATCGTCGCTGATGGTGTCGAGCTGCTCGTAGTAGTCCTGGCGCATTGGTATCCCTTCCACTTCCACATCGTGAGGGAGCATCATGAATGAAAGATGACCGGATGGTTAACTGCGCACTATTCCGTATGAATGTTGGAATAACCCGTTCATCGCTCCCCCTAAGGGTGTCACGGCGCCCGGCGGCATCACACTACCCTTTCCCCATGGCCAGTCGTTTGCGTCGTTTTGGGCGAGAGTTGCCCGAGGAGGTAGCGGGTGGAGTGAGCGCGCCCGCTGTTCCGGATGCGCTGATCAATGCGCTCTCCGCGATGCCAGGCGCTGCTCTTCTTGCTGGGGTCCACGGGCAGGTGCTGCACGCAACTCCTCGCGCTCGAGCTTTAGGACTTATTCGTGGCGAATATCTTGTCGCTGGTGCTACCCGTGACCTCGTCGAGGAGGTCGCTGCTGACCAACGGCCGCGTGAAAGACACCTTCGTGTGCGACGACCACCGCGAGGGCGTGGACTACTCGACCTCCATGTTCAGGTCACTCCAATAGCGCCAGACATGATGTTGATCGTGATGACAGATCTTTCCGATGAGCGCAGGGTTGATGCGGTGCGACGTGATTTCGTGGCCAATGTCAGTCACGAACTTAAGACCCCGGTGGGTGCGCTCTCGCTACTTTCCGAAGCGGTGGTGAGTGCTGCTGACGATGCTGAAGCGGTGCGGCGCTTCGCTGAACGTATCCAGCTCGAATCAGTGCGATTGGGCAATCTCATCAACGACATCATTGATTTATCGCGGCTGGAAAGCGGCGACATAATCGAGCGAACGGTGGAGTGTGATGTGAGTGCGGTTATTCGTGAGGCATCGGAAGAATTCGCCACTATTGCTCAGGCCCGTGACATAGAAATAGTGCAGAGCACTATCCCTGATGCGCTCGTGCTAGGCGAAAGATCGCAGTTGCTGATGGCCGTGCGCAACCTCATGGCTAACGCACTTTCTTACTCCGCTTCGGGCACTCGCATTTCCGTAACGGTGCGACAAGTCGAAGATTTGATTGAGATTGACGTCAAGGATCAAGGAATCGGGATTCCCGCCCACGATCTCGATCGTATTTTTGAACGTTTTTATCGCGTGGATCCGGCACGTTCACGAAACACCGGCGGTACCGGTCTGGGTCTAGCCATCGTTAAGCACGTGTGTCGGATACATGGCGGTGAATGCCTGGTGTGGTCTGAACTAGGGATCGGATCAACCTTCACATTGCGCTTCCCGCAGGCGGGCGCTATCAGCGAATTTTGGCTCGATGAAGTATCAGTGATGCGCGACGTAAGTGAGCGGAGAGTCGAGCCATCGTGACGCGAATACTGGTGATTGAAGATGAGGAATCGTTTTCGGAGGCATTGTCATTTATGTTGCGCCGCGAGGGATATGAGGTTGGCGTTGCGCCTGATGGCGCTGCCGGAATCGCAGAGTTTGATCGGCACGGTGCCGACCTGGTTTTGCTTGATCTGATGCTGCCTGGGGTCCCAGGAACCGAGGTGTGTCGCACCCTGCGCCAGCGTTCAACGGTACCGATCATCATGGTGACGGCCAAGGACAGCGAAGTGGACAAGGTGGTCGGGCTAGAACTTGGCGCCGACGACTACGTCACGAAGCCGTTTTCATCGCGCGAATTGGTGGCACGCATCCGAGCAGTACTACGTCGGCGAGCCGAACCAGAAGAGCTCGTGTCGACCGTGGTGGAAGCAGGACCGGTTCGTCTAGATACTGACCGCCATGTGGTGACCGTTCAGGGTGCGGTGGTGCCGATGCCGCTGAAGGAATTTGATCTACTGGAATTTCTCATCCGAAACGCTGGCCGAGTGCTCACGCGTGGGCAGATCATCGAGCGAGTGTGGGGAGCCGATTATGTGGGCGACACAAAAACTCTGGACGTACATATCAAGCGGCTGCGCACCAAAATCGAAGGCGACCCAGCTCACCCGACGCTGATCACCACGGTGCGTGGCCTGGGCTACAAGTTTCAGACGTAACCGACAAAACGAGTAAATTAAACCGGGCTGGCGGGTTCGACGGTGATCCCGTCGTAAATGCCGGTGGGTGGCACCGTGAGCACCTCGAGTTCAGCAAGACCGGCGTCATCAAAAAACACCTGGACGGGCACAAATCCGCTCGCCGGGATCTCCACCGTGTACACATTTACCCAGCGGGTAGCCCCTAGGTCGTCGGTGCCGTAGCCGAAGGGGATCGCAGCTCCGGGTTCGACGACGACCGTGCCGATGGCTGCTGTTCCATCGGTGAAAACAGCCGGCACGCCATTGACCTGAACACCGGCCACGGCGTCGGCGGCATCGCCGACATTGACAACGGTCATGATGAGGGTCGCGGCCGAGCCATCGTCGCCCCGAACGAGGGTGGCGTTTTCTACCTTCATGGTGCCCACCTGGGCCTGCACCCCGTTGCCGGTGGATTGGGTGCTCTGCAGGTTTGTGGTCGCACCGAATCCGTTGTAGCAACCGCTCAGAGCAAAGACCGCGCCGATAACGATCGTGGCGGCGCCGATTCTCGTTCGGAACTGTGTGCGGTTCACTCATCACTCCTGCGTCTGCGGGTTTTCTTCAGCCTAGCGGAGGACCATCGGCAAGGAAGGCCCCGAGTCCCGTCGATAGCCCGTGCTAACCTAGGTGTCCTGGAAAGGGGAATTTCTCTATGACTTTTAAGGTTGGCGACACGGTCGTCTACCCCCACCACGGGGCGGCTCTCATTGAAGATGTCGAGGTGCGGGTGATCAAAGGCGAGGAGCGCGAGTACCTCGTTTTGCGCGTAGCCCAAGGCGATCTCACCGTTCGGGTCCCAGCCGATAACGTCGATCTGGTGGGGGTCCGCGACGTTGTTAACGCCGAGGGCCTGGACCGGGTTTTTGAGGTCCTGCGTCAGCCCTACACCGAGGAGCCCACCAACTGGTCGCGACGCTACAAGGCCAATCTAGAAAAACTGGCCTCCGGCGATGTCATCAAGGTGGCCGAAGTGGTGCGTGATTTGTGGCGTCGCGAACGCGAACGCGGGCTCTCCGCCGGCGAAAAGCGGATGTTGGCCAAGGCACGCCAGATTTTGGTGAGTGAATTGGCCCTGGCCGAGAAGACCAACGAGGACAAGGCAGAGGCCATCCTCGACGAGGTCCTCGCTTCCTAGAGGTGACCAACACCACGCGCACCGCGGTGTGCGTACCCGCAGCCGGTCGAGGTGAGCGGCTAGGTCCAGGTAGCCCCAAGGCTCTTCGTGACCTAGGTGGTACTCCCATTTTGGTGCACTCGGTGCGCGCCATGTCGCGTGCACGAGGGGTTGATCTCGTGGTGGTTGCCGCCCCGGCGGATCAGGTGGATCAGGTGCGCGCTTTGTTGGCGGGCACGGTCGAAGACGCCGCAGTCACCGTGGTTTCTGGTGGTGACACCCGCCAAGAATCTGTGGCTCGGTCGCTGCTAGCCCTGCCGGCAGATGTTGACATCGTGCTCGTTCACGATGCCGCTCGACCTCTCGTTCCCGTTGAAGTCATCGAGCGGGTTATTCACGCGGTCCGCGGTGGTCATCGCGCGGTCGTACCAGTTGTGGCCGTGGTGGACACTGTGAAGCAGGTTGATGCTGAAGGCGTGGTCGTTGCAACCCACGATCGAGTTCAGTTACGGGCGGTTCAAACCCCGCAGGGGTTCGACCGCGAAACACTGCAGCAGGCCCATGCAACGGCGGAGGTGGACGACGTAAGTGACGATGCAGGCTTGGTGGAACGTCTCGGTATTGACGTGTGGACCGTGCCCGGACACGAAGAAGGTTTCAAGATCACCCGGCCGCTGGACCTCGTGTTAGCTGAAGCAATACTTTCTCGACGACGGGCTCGCGGTGACATTACCTAATTTTCGCACTGGTTTCGGTGTCGATGTGCATCCCTTTTCCACCGACTCTGCGCGCCCTCTGTGGATCGCGGGGTTGTGCTGGGAAGACCAGGGCCCAGGGCTGACCGGGCACTCCGATGGTGATGTCGCTGCCCATGCCGGCTGCGATGCGCTCTTATCGGCGGCCGGACTCGGCGATCTCGGCGCGATTTTCGGCACCGACCAACCACAGTGGGCCGGCGCATCGGGGCAGGTGCTCCTGACCGAGGTGGCCGCCCGCGTGCGCGCAGCCGGCTTCGACATCGCCAATGTGGCGATCACGGTGATCGGCAACCGACCCAGGATCGGACCCCGCCGCGGTGCAGCCGAAGCGCTCCTATCCGAAGCGGTCGGTGCCCCGGTCAGCGTTGCGGCAACCACCACCGATGGACTCGGCCTCACCGGCCGTGGCGAAGGCCTAGCAGCAATGGCGAGCGCATTGGTGAGCGCGGCAACCAGTCTCTAGATCCACGTCACTACGCTCTAGGGGTGTCCCTGCGTCTGTACAACACCGCCACTCGCGAGGTGGATACCTTCGCGCCCCTTGAGCCAGGTCACGTATCGATGTATCTGTGTGGTGCCACGGTGCAGGCGCCCCCACACGTGGGTCATGTGCGATCCACCCTGGTATTCGATGTACTCACCCGGTGGTTAACCGCCTCCGGATTTCAGGTCACTCTCATTCGGAATGTCACCGATATCGACGACAAGATTTTGGCTCGCGGCCTTGAATTGAACGAACCATGGTGGTCGGTGGCGATGCGCAATGAGCGGGCATTCACCCTCGCCTATGACGTGCTCGGCTGTATCCCACCCACATATGAGCCGCGCGCAACCGGGCACATCCCGGAAATGATTACCCTGATCCAGCGCCTGATCGACCAGGGCCACGCCTATGTCGCCCAGGGTGATGTCTACTTCGACGTTTCCACCTTCGCCGACTACGGGGCACTCAGCGGCCAGCGCGGCGAGGACACCCAGGCCGGCATTGATGTGGCTGCTGCGGTGAAGTCCGATGCGCGTGACTTTGCGCTGTGGAAGTCAGCCAAACCAGGGGAGCCCGCTTGGGATACTCCGTGGGGACCGGGTCGGCCGGGATGGCACATCGAGTGTTCAGCCATGGCCACGCGCTACCTGGGTCCGGTGTTTGACATCCACGGTGGCGGAATGGATCTTCTGTTCCCGCACCACGAGAACGAGCTTGCTCAATCCCAAGCGGCCGGCGACGCCTTCGCCCGCTGGTGGCTGCACAACGCGTGGGTGACCACAAGTGGTGAAAAGATGAGCAAATCCCTCGGCAACTCCCTGCTGGTCCACGAGGTAGTCCAACGCAGCCGCCCGGTGGAACTGCGCTACTACCTGGTGAGTGCTCACTACCGATCGCTGCTGGAGTTTTCTGATGAGGCCCTGGGCGAAGCGGGTGCAGCGTATCGCCGAATCGAAGGGTTCCTGGCACGCGTTGTTGATCGGGTGGGCGCGGTGAGTGTGGGCGAAATCCCAGCCGGGTTTGCCGCGGCGATGAACGACGATTTGGCTGTGCCGCAAGCACTTGCCCTGGTTCACGACACGGTACGCGCAGGAAATTCCGATCTGGAGTCTGGCAGCGTGGAGGCAGCTATGGCGCAGGCGCAAGCAGTGCGTGCCATGATGTCGATTCTTGGATGTGATCCTCTCGAATGGGCTGTGGCGAGTGACACTGACTCTGGCGCCCTACGCACGGTGATTGACCATTTGGTGAATGCTGCTGTGGTCGAACGTGCAGCGGCGAGAGCTGCCCGCGACTACGCCGCGGCCGATGCCATTCGAGACCGCCTTGCCGATAGCGGCATTTCCTTGATCGACACCCCTGATGGCGTGCGCTGGTCGCTCGCGGAAAGCGAGTAGACGATGGCTGGTAATTCTCAGCGACGCGGCGCGATGCGCAAGGACGGAACCAAGAAGGGCATGAAGGTGGGTTCGGGGGGCCAGCGCCGCAAGGCCCTGCAGGGCAAAGGCCCAACGCCCAAAGCCTCTGAGCGCACATCGCATCCGGCAGAGCGCAAAGCGCGTGCCGCGGACAAGCGCAACCAGCCGTCAACTCGACGCAGCGGTTCATCAAGCAGCGGCCACCGGCGTAAAGACACCCGCGAAGTTCTCATGGGCCGTAACCCCATTGTTGAGGCGCTTCGCGCTGAGATCCCGGCCTCCGCGCTCTATGTTCAGCAGTTCGTGGACACAGACGACCGCATCCGCGAAGCCATCACGTTGGCCGCGGATCGCCGCTTGCCGCTGCTTGAGGTGCCGCGACCTGAGTTGGATCGGATGACCGATGGCGGTGTGCACCAGGGGTTAGTTCTGACCGTCCCGCCCTATGAGTACGCCGATCCAGAGCAGTTGCTCACCAATAGTTTTGGTAGCCCGCATGCTCCGCTGCTGGTGGCGCTAGATGGCGTTACTGACCCTCGCAATCTGGGCGCTGTAGTGCGTTCTGCAGCGGCCTTTGGCGCTCATGGGGTCATCGTCCCGGAGCGACGCTCAGCTGGGGTGACCGGAGCCGTGTGGAAGACCAGTGCGGGAGCGCTCACTCGAGTGTCGGTTGCCCGCGCTACCAATCTGACCCGTGCAGTGACTGCGATTAAGAAGTCCGGTTGCATGGTGGTGGGCCTTGCCGCAGACGCGGACACGAGTTTGGCCGATCTTGATCCGGAATTAGCTCGCGGCCCACTCATGGTGGTGATCGGGAGCGAGGGCGATGGAATGAGTCGTCTGGTGCGCGAAGCCTGCGACGTTGTGGTTTCGATTCCGATGGCCAGAGGTCAGGAGTCGCTCAATGCGTCTGTGGCCGCGGGGATTTTGCTTTACGCGGTGGCAGAACTTCGATCCTGACGGTCCTTGTCTCTGGGCTTAAGAAAGCCAGCAATGAGCGGGAAGACCATCACCGAAAGCACGCCTGCCGCAACGAGTTCGGCAGCGTCATTGCTTGACATCAAACCAGAACTCACCTGGATTGATGTGACAGCCACGATGATAGGCAGTGCCGTGGAAACGTACAGGGTTAGGCGCGTGCGCTCGCGGACGTTGGGTACGTCCTTGCGGTACAGCACGAACGTGGGCAGGCCGCGCACGACAAGGAATAGTACGAAGACGATGAGCATCGGAAATGGGTTGCTCAGAATGGATGCAATGTCGAGACCAACTCCGGAAAGAATGAAGAAAATCGGAATGAATAGGCCAAAGGCGAGTCCTTCCAATTTTCCCTGCAGCACACCCTCTTCGGCCTGGGGAAGGTAGCGGCGCAGGATAACCCCACCGATGAAGGCGCCCATGACGATGTCAAGGCCGAATCCTTCGGCGAGGGCGAGCAGCGTAATCAGCAATAAAAGAGTGACGCGCACCGCGGTTTGCGAAGAAGTTCTGATGCTGCCCAGGAGATATTCGCGCATCCACTTATTGGTGAGGAGTCGAGGAATGCGGGAGAGCAGGAGCGCGACAATTCCGAAAGCCGCTAGGGAGAGCACCGCGGCGAATGCATTGCGGGTGCTGAGGAAAACTGACAGGGCCACGACCGGCCCGAATTCACCCCAGGCACCGGCACCCATGAACATCCGGCCGAAGGGTGTGTCGAGATCACCCGAGTCACGCAGTACCGGTAGCAGTGTGCCTAAGGCGGTGCTGGTGAGCACAATGGCGAACCCCACGGCGTCGTCCACCGCACCCATGGCCATCAGGCCGTAGGCCACCGCGACTGCCAAAACTAAAGTGGTGGTCCATGCGGTCGCAGACAGTTTGCCCACGCGCCCCCGAAGTACCCGCTGATCAAGCTCAAGCCCGGCGAGGAAGAACAAAAAGCCAAGCCCCAGATCACCTATCAGCGTGATTGCGGCATCCACGGTGACGAGATCCAGTACCTGTGGGCCAACCACAATCCCGGCGAGGATGAGGAGCACCACCTCGGCGACGGGTAGGCGAAATAGACTAATGATGATGGGCACAACCACCGCGATAAGAATCATCACCATCAGTGAATTGAGCTCTGCTCCAAGACTTGAGATCTCCACGAGGGAAGACTAGTGGTCGCATTCAGTCTCGCGTTCCGGACGGTAGCGCCTCAGTGTGGCAGTCCGAAGGGCAGCTGATCATCGCTCGTGGCGAGGGGCTGCTCAGGGGTGGCTAGGGTATTCATTATGACTTCACGGCGCCGTTACGCCGTGCTCATCGTGGTGTCTCTAGCGCTGGCGTTGATTTCGCTGGACAACACGATCGTCAACGTTGCGCTACCGCAACTGCAGGAGGAGTTGGCTGCCACCACCAGTGAGTTGCAGTGGGTCGTCGATGCTTATTCGGTCATGTTTGCCGGCACGCTATTGCTCGCTGGCGCGCTCGGTGACCGTTTCGGGAGGCGGCGTGCGCTGATGATCGGGCTGGTCGTCTTTGGCGCTGCGTCCGCTGCTGGCGGGATGGCATCTTCTGTGGAGGTGTTGATCGCCTGCAGAGCCGTCATGGGCATTGGTGGTGCGTTCATCATGCCGGCGACACTTTCGATTCTGGCGCAAGCATTTACCAATCGCGATGAACGGGCCAAAGCCATTGGTATTTGGGCGGCGGTGGCTGGTGCGGCGGTAGGTCTGGGTCCGATCGTCGGCGGGGCTCTGCTCGAGCGGTTTAGTTGGTCCTCGGTGTTTTGGGTTAACCCGCCCCTGGTTGTCCTTGCGTTGATCGCGACCTGGTTTATCGTCCCGGAATCTAAAGATCCGGCAAGACCGCGACTTGACCTCGTGGGCGCTGCGCTGTCAACCGTGGGGTTGGTGGCCCTGGTGATGACGGTTGTGGAGGTTCCCGATCAAGGCATAACGGCGGTCACCGTGAGCTTGGCCGCAACAGCCGTGGTGGCGCTCACCTGCTTCGTGCTGTGGGAACGACATGTGGCGCATCCGCTATTGCCGATGAATCTGTTTGGTCAGAGCCTTTTTCGGGTTGCCATCGTGAGTGTGGGGTTGGTGTATTTCGCGCTCATGGGGGTGATGTTCTTTTTGCCGCAGTATCTACAGTTGGTTCAAGGATTTTCCCCGCTCCAGTCGGGCTTTGGTGTGCTACCCGGGGCACTGGGCTTGTTCAGTGCGTCGCTGGTGAGTCCGGCTTTGGCTGCTCGCTGGGGTGCTCGCACCATCGTGGTTTCGGGGCTGCTGCTGGTGTCGGTGGGCCTGGTGTCGGCCACGGGATTGACCACGTCATCCGCTTACGCCCACGTTGGTCTCAGTCTGGGTCTCATGGGTCTGGGGCTTGGGCTGGTATTACCCCAGGCCACAAACGGAATCTTGTCCTCGGTGCCCCAGCAAAAATCCGGCCTTGGTTCGGCGGTCAATGACGGTATGGGTGAACTCGGTGGCTCATTCGGGGTGGCCATACTTGGCTCAATCGTTGCCGTGTTCTACCGAAACGCGATTGACGCCGACCTTGCCGCAGCCGGTGACGCCATCGCCGGGGTTCCCACGAGCACGATCGACGCGGTTCGTGAATCGCTCGCCTCAGCTGCGCTCATCATGCGTCAACTGCCCGATTCTGATGCGGAGATGTTGCGAAGCGCCACCGGTTCGGCGTTCGTGTCTGGCATGGGATGGGCATTTGCGTTGGGTGCTGCGATCGCATGTGCTGGTGCGGTCTATGCCTGGCTTTCTTTTCCGCGACAGATGGTGGCGGTGGCCGAATGAGAGATGATGTAGGCATGACACCAGGCGGCTGGTATGCCGACCCATGGCTACCCACACGCTGGCGCTACTTCGATGGCGCGACGTGGACGGGCTGGGTTCACCCACCTGAGGTTCACCCACCTGAGGTTCACCCCCCGTCCCCCGAGGGTGTGGACGCCCAATGGTGGTGGGCGGGTGGCTCGCTGGTGGCGGTATTTATGGTTTCCCTCGCCCTGGCTTGGCTGGTCAATCGCTAGTCCTCACCACCGAATGGCAACAACGGGGAACCAAAGCCCGCTGCGGCCCGTCTGCAAACCAATAGCCACTCACCTATAGCCGACGTACAGGGCAGGCAATGCTTAAGCAGACTGTGAAGCGACCGATCGTGTGGATTCCGGCCACGGTGGCGGTGTTGGCCGTGGCGAGCATCGGTCTCTATCTGTTTCAGCCATGGAAACTCTTCGTTGACCAGACCGTCAATGAAGCCCTACCCGTGGTGACTGCTCCGGCGGTACCCACCAGCCCAGCGCCAACGGGAACCGATCCAGCCGCACCGACGACTGAGCCGACCGTGGAACCTGTGCCTACCGAGCCGGTGATTCTTGCCGAGGGTACGTTTATTTCCCATGAGCACTCCACCGCCGGGGTGGCCAAGATCGTGGAACTGCCTGATGGTCAGCGGATCTTGCGCATCGAAGACCTCGATACAGACAACGGCCCGGACCTGAAAGTGTGGCTCACTGACGCCCCGGTAGCCGAGGGTGAATGGTACGTATTTGATGATGGCCGCTATGAGGATCTTGGTGGGCTCAAAGGAAATAAGGGCAACGCTAACTACCCGATTCCGGCCGATGTGGATATCTTGGGTCTGACCAGTGTCAGTATTTGGTGTGACCGGTTCTCGGTGTCCTTCGGCGCGGCTGAACTATTTCTGGTGGCCGCCTAGGTCCGCTGCGCAGGACTGGCAATCTTGGAGCCGCCTGTCAGAGTCGAACTGACGACATTCGCTTTACAAGAGCGACACTCTACCAACTGAGTTAAGGCGGCGAACCCGCTAAAGGTTACCCGGCTGCTTCTGCGGACACCACAGGTGTGCTCCACGACTAGGCTGGGTGGTTAATGGCGGCAGACCAAGAAATGCAACACATCGGCGCTGAAGCGGCATCTTTCATCGTCGTAGCAAACAGGCTGCCCATTGATGCCGTTGTAGAAGACGACGGGCAGGTGGACTGGACCGAGGCGCCCGGGGGTTTGGTTTCAGCTTTAGCGCCGGTGCTGCACGGTCGCGAGGCGGTGTGGATCGGTTGGTCGGGTGTGGCTGCAGATACCCACTCTGATCCGGTGGTTCCGCCGGCCAAGATGGGTTCTTATCACCTCGTGGATGTGCCGCTGTCTACCGACATGGTGCAGTTGTATTACGAAGGATTCTCAAACAGCACTTTGTGGCCGCTCTACCACGATCGAATTGTCGCGCCGGAATATCACCGCGACACCTGGAACTCCTACGTTGATGTCAATTTGCAGTTCGCTGAAAAGGCGGCAGAGGTTGCCGCACCCGGGGCGATCGTGTGGGTTCACGACTATCAACTGCAACTGGTTCCCTCCATGCTGCGCGCCCTTCGTCCAGACCTGCGCATCGGTTTCTACCTACACATTCCGTTCCCGCCGGCGGAGTTGTTCTTGCAGTTGCCGTGGCGCCAGCGCATCGTTGAGGGCCTGCTCGGCGCCGATCTCGTGGGCTTCCAAACACCTTTTGGTGCCAGCAATTTTTGCGAAGTGACCTCGCTGCTGCTGGGGCACGATTTTGATTTCGATGCCAATGACGGTGGCTGGATCGACGTGGCTTCGCCTCGCCGAGTTCAGGTAGATGCTTTTCCTATTTCGATTGATGTCGCGTCTCTGAGCGAACTCGCCGCTACACCGCGGGTGCAGGCGCGGGCCAAGCAGATTCGCCATGAACTGGGCGACCCGCAACACTTCTTGCTCGGCGTTGACCGTATGGATTACACCAAAGGTATTCATGTGCGCCTGCGTGCTTTCGTTGAACTTCTTGAGGACCGCATGCTCGATCCGGCCACCACGGTGATGCTGCAGATCGCCACGCCGAGCCGTGAGCAGGTGGAGGAGTACCAGAAGTTGCGCGAGGAGATTGAGTTGCTCGTGGGTCGTGCGGCGGGCGCTTTCGGTGAGATTGGCGAAGTGCCGCTGCGCTATATGTACTCGGGGTTGCCGCACGAGGAGCTTGCTGCGTTTTACGTCGCAGCCGATGTGATGCTGGTGACGCCATTTCGCGATGGAATGAATTTGGTAGCCAAGGAATATGTTGCCTGTCAGGTGGACGACAACGGCAGTTTGGTGTTGAGCGAATTTGCCGGTGCCGCCCTTGAGCTGCCCCAGGCGTGGCTGGTCAACCCGCATTCGCTGGAGTCGGTGAAAGAGACGATTATGACCGCTATTGGCACTACGCCAGATGATCGCCGTCGCCGCATGGCCGCTATGCGGGCCTACCTGAGTGAACATGATGTGGCTCGCTGGGCGAGGGAGTTTCTCGAAGCACTCGAAGATACTCGGCCGTAGGCTGATTACTTGTGTGGCAGTGGGTGGCCCCGGAGCAGGTGGGCGGATTGCCGTGGTGGCCGGTGGCCTTGGTCATCGCCATCCTGGTGCTGTTTAACCTGCTTTTTCAGCGAGTAGCCCCTACCAACCAGCACCTGCTGTGGTCGATTGGTGGAACCTTTGGGCTATTGGCTATCGGGCTGCTCGACGGTAACTCCTGGACCGACATGGGGCTGGGCTGGAGTTATCTGTTCTGGGGCTTCATGTGGGCGCTGGCCAGCATCGCTTTGGTAACCGTGGGTTACGTCGTCACGGCAGCATTTCGTCGCGGCCGTGATGCCTTGCACGATGAACGAGTAAGTTCGCTGTCTGGTCCACGCCTGATGTTCAATGCGTTGGTTGAGGTGCCTTTCGGGACGGTGCTGTTCGAAGAAATCGCTTTTCGGGCGGTGCTTTTCGCCATGTTGGCCCGCAGATTCGGGGTGGTGCCGGCCATCATTATTTCGGCGATCCTGTTCGGGCTCTGGCACATTTTGGCGTCAATCGGGTCCCATGAACAAAGCGCTGCACTGGGCAGCGTTGTAGGAACGGGCAAACGTGCCGCGATTTTGGCCGTGGTGCTGTCTGTTGTGACCACGACCATTGCCGGTGTGGTCTTTGCGCTGCTGCGCATTGTGTCGGGCAGCGTCATTGCCCCGATGGGCCTGCACTGGGCAACCAATGGCCTGGGCTACTTTTTTTCTTGGAGCATTATCCGCGCACGCGCGCGACGTGACCGGCGCTGAGATGTCAGGATAGGGAGGTGCGCCAAAAACATGCTGAGAAAATCGTCGTGTCCAAAGTTGACGAAGGCGTAAGCGAAATAGTCACGGTGATTCAAACGCGCGGGCAGTTGATGTATGACCGGTGGTCGTCGGTTCCCATCTTTGTGGGCTCAATGATGTGGATCGTCGCCATCACCTTCCAGGTGAATCCAGACCTCAGCCCGATCTACAACGTTGAAGGCATCGCTTTGCAGGGCATTGTTTTCTTCATCTTCCTTGGTGATTTGCTCGTTCGCTTCACCTTGACCAAGGAGCGCAAGGGCTTTTTCAAGAAAAATTGGTTTTTGTTTGTCGCGCTGCTTATCCCACCATTGCGCATCATCTTTTTGATTGTTGCGTTGCGCCGATCGGCTCGAGGGGAAGTAAGTCTGACCGCACAAATCGGCCTCGCAACCGTTTACGCGGTCACGACGGTGGTGTTTCTCGGCGCCCTATTCACCCTCACCGCCGAAATCAATGCACCGAAAGCAACCATCACCTCCTATGGCGATGCCGTGTGGTGGGGGTTTGTGACGGTGACCACCGTGGGCTACGGCGATTTCACGCCGGTGACCACTACCGGGCGCACCATCGCGGTGGTCATTATGTTCACCGGAGCGGCTGCTGTGGGTGCGCTCACGGCGACTTTGGTTGCGTGGTTCTCTGCTCGTGCGGCGCGGCGTACCGCTGCTGCCGGCCCCGCTGGAATTAGTGCTGCTGACCAGGTAGACCCGGGGACACCACGGGAGGCCACCATTGAGGCTGTGCACCATCGGCTCGGGGTGATAGAGGCCCAACTCAGCGACTTGCTCCAGCGCATCGAGCCTGCATCCGTGGTGGAGAATGCGTTCGCGACTGAGGCGCATGGGGCTCGTGTGACGGATGAGGTTTCAACGGAGACGGACACACCCGCGAAGTCCGGGGGTGAATGACACAGGTGGTATTCGACCCCTACGATTGCGCAGAGCGTTGGCACGAGGATGTGCCCGGCGCTGTGGCGACACCGCCGCAACCGATCGGCAATGGAGGCGATGACACGATGGAACCGGTGCGGTCACGACTGGATCCGCAGTCTGCCGCCGAGGCAATGTCTGATCGAGATCGCCGCATCCTGGAATTTGAACGTCAGTGGTGGAAGTACGCCGGTGCCAAAGAGCAGGCCGTTCGCGATCTGTTCGACATGAGCTCCACCCGCTACTACCAAATTCTTAATGCATTGATTGATACCCCTGAGGCCATGGCCGTCGACCCGATGCTGGTGAAGCGGCTGCAGCGCATGCGCGCTACCCGTCAGCGCACCCGTTCGGCTCGCCGACTGGGAATCGAACTAGATCCCCGCTCCTAGCCCTGGGCGTTATCGACAGGTGCCCGATCCGGCATGGATGCCAGCGGCGGTCGCTCCCACACCATCACCTCGTGGGTTTTCGTGTGCAGTCCGTGTGCGTCGGAATAGAACTGAACCAGCGACGGGGATCTGGCTGGGTCCGCTTGCTGCCCTCGCCGAATCCGCGCATCCGGGTCAAGCCGGCGCAGCGCGGTCTGCCATATTTCCGCTGCCATGCGGCCCAGCCGCTGCTCGTCATGATGGCGATGTACCCGCACCCCCAGATCCACTTGGGCGATCGCTGACACCCCGAGGCTTTCGGCGGTATCCACTAGTAGAGCGAATTCCACCCCGTAGCCAACGGGAAAGGGTAGGGACTCCAGCAGGGTGCGACGCGCGGCGTATTCACCAGCCAGAGGTTGGGCCACTCCGGCAAGCATCGGCCAGTGGGCATTAAGAAGCGGTCGAGCCACCAGCTCGGTGACCCGGCCGCCACCGGCTGGGATCGCCCCGGTTTCGGTCATGAGTGGGCGTTCATAGACCGCTTTCACCAGGGCGATCTGGGGGTCAGCCAGCAGTGGCGTGAGTAGGCCGACGACGTAGTCGGGGGTGAAGGAATGCAGATCGGCGTCGATGAACACCACGAGATCGCCGGTGGTGGCTGCAAGCGCCCGCCACATCGCTTCGCCCTTGCCCGGGAGTACCGGCACGTCGGGATAGGCCGAACTGCGATCAAGGACGCTGGCGCCAGCAGCAGTGGCTACCTCCGCGGTGCTATCGATACTGCCCGAGTCCAAGACGACCAGGTGATCGACCAGTGGTGCGGCCGGACTCATCAAGTGTTCGCGAATGGCAGCGACGATGGCCCCTACCGTGGCCTGCTCATTCAGCGCCGGCAATATGACCGTGATGTGCGCGCCGTTTTTTCGGCCCACGAGGGTGGCGATGTTGGGCCACGGGGGAGCGAAGGTGCGCTGGTCGAACCAAGCTGTCGCCTCCGGCTCCACATTGCCCAGTCTGACCTATCCAACCGATTTGCACTCACAAGGGCAGAGTGCTAATACTGTGGGTAGCACTCGACCACGTTGAGTGCCAATCAGCAAGAAGAAATGAGCAAGGATCGGTGAGGTTCACGCCCGATGCGTGGGCCGTCCGTCGCGGGCACCGATCACCATTTCCAGTAGTTCCTGGAGGAACACCACCCCATGGCAAAGATGATCGCATTCGATGAGGAGGCCCGGCGGTCTCTTGAGCGGGGCATGAATATTCTCGCCGACGCCGTCAAGGTCACCCTCGGCCCCAAAGGCCGCAACGTAGTCCTCGAAAAGAAGTGGGGTGCCCCCACGATCACTAACGATGGCGTGTCCATCGCTAAGGAGATCGACCTGGAGGACCCGTACGAGAAGATCGGCGCAGAGCTGGTCAAAGAGGTTGCGAAGAAGACCGACGACGTTGCCGGCGACGGCACCACGACCGCCACCGTTCTCGCTCAGGCATTGGTCAAGGAAGGCCTCCGCAACGTGGCCGCCGGCGCCAATCCCATGGAGTTGAAGAAGGGCATTGAGCGGGCTACTGAAATTGTCTGCCAGCAGTTGCTGGACATGGCCAAGGACGTCGAAACCAAAGAGCAGATCGCCTCAACGGCAGCTATTTCAGCCGGTGGCGACACTGAGGTGGGCGAACTTATCGCTGAGGCGATGGACAAGGTCGGTAAAGAGGGTGTTATCACCGTCGAAGAGTCCAATACTTTCGGGCTTGAACTTGAGCTCACCGAAGGTATGCGCTTCGACAAGGGTTACATCTCGCCCTACTTCGTCACCGACACCGAGCGCATGGAAGCTGAACTTGAAGATCCCTATGTGCTGATTGTGAACTCCAAGATTTCTGCGGTGAAAGATGTGCTGCCGATTCTGGAGAAGGTCATGCAGTCGGGCAAACCGCTGATGATCATTGCTGAAGACCTTGAGGGCGAAGCACTTGCCACCCTGGTTGTCAACAAGATCCGCGGCACCTTCCGTTCCGTTGCCGTGAAGGCCCCTGGCTTTGGTGACCGTCGCAAGGCCATGCTGCAAGACATCGCGATCCTTACCGGTGCTCAGGTTATTTCTGAAGAGGTGGGCTTGAAGTTGGAGACCACCGACCTCAGCCTGCTGGGCCGCGCCCGCAAGGTCGTGGTAACCAAGGATGAGACCACCATCGTTGAAGGCTCTGGCGATCCCGATCAGATTGCTGGCCGGGTCAACCAGATTCGCGCCGAGATCGACAACTCAGATTCTGACTACGACCGTGAGAAGCTGCAGGAACGCCTGGCCAAGCTGGCCGGTGGCGTTGCTGTTATCAAGGTCGGCGCAGCAACCGAGGTCGAACTCAAAGAGCGTAAGCACCGCATCGAGGATGCCGTGCGCAACGCCAAGGCTGCAGTTGAGGAAGGCATCGTCCCCGGTGGCGGCGTCGCTCTCATTCAGGCCATGGCTGCTGCCAACAAGGCCATTGATGCACTCGGCCTTGCTGATGAGCAGGCCACCGGCGCGAACATCGTGCGCCAGGCCGTCAACGCACCGTTGAAGCAGATTGCGGAGAACGCCGGACTCGAAGGTGGGGTTGTGGCCGAGAAGGTCAAGGAACTCCCCGCCGGACAGGGCCTCAACGCAGCCACCGGTGAGTACGTCGACATGATCAAGGCCGGCATCATTGACCCGGCCAAGGTCACCCGTTCGGCGCTGCAGAACGCTTCTTCCATCGCGGCACTGTTCTTGACCACCGAAGCTGTGGTTGCCGACAAGCCGGAGAAGGACGCACCGGCCATGCCGGGCGGCGACATGGGCGGTATGGACTTCTAGGAAGTCCCAAGAAATATAGACTTCTAGGAAGTCTTGATTGATTGCTCCACATGTGGGGGCGGTACCCGATGGGTACCGCCCCCACATGCATGGGAGGCGTGCAAGGATCACCTGCCATGGGCACACCACACGCCACGGGCCACTGGATGATCAAGCCAGATGCCCTGGTCAACATGCGCACCGAACGCATCGGACCCACATCGCTGGAAGTGCGTGCCCCGGTCGCCGGTGGCGAGTTGACGGTGTCGGCCAAGAAGGTGGCGCTGTCGCTGCAACTGTCACTGGCCCGATTGAAGGCGTCTAACTTCCTCATGCAGGGTGCCGCACGTGCCCTGGTGAAGCGCTACGACGGTGATGTGTTGACTTTTGCGGCCGAGGGCGCCGTGGGGGAGATGCCCTGGAAGGTGAGTGGTCAGGCGAAGGCAGGCAGCGTTGATGTGCCTATGACCATCGAGGCATCCCCCGATCCGATCGGCGGACCCACCTCGTTGAGGGTGGGCGGCACCGTCACCATGAACGATATTGAGATCCCCATTCCAGGCCTGTCCGGCATAAGTTCGGTCACCTTCGATCTCACCGGTCTGCTCGACCTGATTTCACGCTGACTATTCGCTCAGATCAGATTCCTGTGCGGTTAAGTCTGCTGCGTCCATAATGCGGTAGGCGTAGCCTTGCTCAGCGAGAAATCTTTGTCGGTGCTGGGCGAAGTCGGCATCTACTGTGTCGCGGGCGACGATCGCATAGAAATGCGCGGTGCGCTGGTCGCTTTTGGGGCGAAGCAAGCGACCTAGCCGCTGGGCTTCTTCCTGCCGGGACCCAAATGCCCCACTCACCTGAATGGCTACCGCTGCCTCGGGTAGGTCGACGGAGAAGTTCGCCACCTTGCTCACCACGAGCACGCGAATTTCGCCGGTCCTAAACGCGGCGAATAACCGCTGACGTTCTTTCACCGAGGTAGCCCCGGTGATCAGCGGCACCTGCAGGTGTTCGGCGATGTCGCCGAGTTGATCTAGATACTGACCAATGACCAGTGTTTGATCGTGCGGGTGGGAATTGAGAATCGTTTCGACCACGGCATTCTTCGCCGGTGATGATGACGCGAGGCGGTATCGGTCTTCCGGCTCTGCCACGGCATAGACGAGACGTTCAGATTCTGGCAGGGTGACGCGCACTTCAAGACAGTCGGCGGGGGCAATGTAGCCCTGTGCCTCAATGTCTTTCCAGGGCGCGTCGTATCGCTTAGGGCCGATCAGGCTGAACACATCGCCCTCGCGACCATCCTCTCGCACCAGCGTGGCGGTGAGCCCGAGGCGGCGACGAGATTGAATATCGGCGGTGAAACGAAAGATAGGTGCCGGTAGCAGGTGGACTTCGTCGTAGATGATCAAGCCCCAGTCGTGGGTGTCGAAGAGATCAAGGTGGGCGAAGACACCTTTGCGCTTGGTGGTGAGTACCTGATATGTGGCAATGGTGACCGGGCGGATCTCTTTACGTGCACCGGAGTATTCGCCGATCTCATCCTCGGTCAGGGTGGTGCGCTTGAGTAGTTCATCTCGCCATTGGCGAGCTGAGACGGTGTTGGTGACCAGAATCAAAGTGGTGGCCTTCACCCTGGCCATTGCTGCTGCGCCAACGATGGTTTTTCCTGCACCACAGGGCAAAACGATGACGCCGGAGCCGCCGCTAATGAAACCTTCAACGGCATCACGTTGATAGTCGCGCAGGTGCCAGTCGCTTCCGGCTGTGTCATCGAGAAGGGCGATGTCATGTGCTTCGCCATCGACATAGCCGGCGTAGTCTTGGGCAGGCCACCCTAGTTTTAGGAGCAGTTGTTTCACGTTTCCGCGTTCGCTCGGGTGGATGATGACGGCGTCGGCGTCTACCCGAGCTCCAACGAGCGGAGCCATTTTTTTGCTCTTCAACACCTCTTCCAGCACCGGTACGTCGGTGGTGGTGAGGACCAGACCATGAACGGGGTGCTTGATGAGGCTCAGCCGGCCAAAGCGCGACATGGTTTCGGCGATATCAACCAAGAGCGCGTGCGGGACAGAGTATTTCGAGAAGTTGAGTAGAACATCAACCACCTGCTCCGCGTCGTGACCAGCAGCGCGGGCATTCCACAGCGCCAGCGGTGTGACCCGGTAGGTGTGAATGTGTTCGGGTGCTCGTTCCAACTCGGCGAAGGGTGCGATGGCCTTGCGGCACTCAAGCGCACTGGGATGGTCAACATCGAGCAGCAGCGTCTTATCGCTTTGAACGATCAGGGGACCGTCATTCATCAGACTAGGTGTCCTTTTCTCACGACGTCTTCGGTGAGGGCTGCTACTAGGGCGGCGCGTTCCCGCATGCCCTCGACGCTGGCCCATTCGTGTTCGGCGTGGGCGCCGTCGCCCACCGCGCCAAGTCCATCGAGGGTGGGAATCCCGAGAGCGGCAGTGAAGTTTCCGTCACTTCCCCCGCCCACCGCGCGGTGACCAGCGACAGCTACCTGGTGCGTGGCGGCAATGGCTAGGGCCCGCTCCACAAGTTCAGTGGACGCTGCCATCGCAGGTCGATTGATGCCACCGGCGATCACGCTGAGTTGAGCTTCGGGATTCTCCAGGGCCCAGCCGCGCACCAGGTCGTCAACGCGTTGCTGCTCGGCGAAGGACCACGCCCTAGCATCGACGCCAATGATGGCTCGGTCAGGCACGGTGTTATCGGTCACGCCGGCCCGCGCCGTGGTTGGTGTGACGGTTGTGGCCTCATGCGCATCACCCCAACCCGTTGCGGCAGTAATAAAGCGTGCTGCCTCGGTGAGTGCGTTGATACCTTTTTCTGGCTCCAAACCCGCGTGAGCGGCGCGACCGGTGATGAGCACCTGATACCAGGAGGTTCCCTTGCGCGAGGACTTCAACTCCCCCTCCACGGAAGGTTCGAGGACAAACACGGCGTGGGCGTGGCGAGCCACCGACTCAATCAGATCGCGCGAGGTGCCACTACCGATTTCCTCGTCGCTGGTGAACAGCATGCCGACATGTGCTGCATCACCGGGGTCCATAGCGGCTACTGCGGCCAGTCCCTGCACGATGCCGGCCTTCATGTCAAAAACTCCCGGGCCCCGCAGCCGGTCACCGTCCACCTGCCAGGGAAGTCGTTCGAGGGTGCCCTCTGGCCACACGGTGTCAAAGTGGCCGATCAGTAGGACGCGCGGTTGGGCAGCCCCCCAGCGCACCGCGGGTCGCCCACGATGGGTGAGCAGTTCCGCCGGGCTTGGCAACCAGGCGTTCATCTGCTCCACGAGCACATGAGCACACCGCGTGCACGCCTGTACGTCACTGCTTGGCGACTCGGTCAGCACAAGCGCTTGCAGTGAAGAAAGCATGCGATCGGTGAGTTGGGGGTCGCTGAGTACGCGTTCGGCCGGTGAGGTCACGTCGTCCATGGTCGCACCTCGTCGGCTAGCGTGCTGGGCGTGGTGTCCGCGATTGAGCAGGCGAAGGTTCGGGCAGGGGCTGCGGCCACGCGCGCCGGGGTGCAAATTGTTGAGTTAGACAGTGCTCGCGCCCAGGCCGATGCTCGTTGGATCTTTGATCAGGTGTGGCCCACCGTCGACGGCTCAACCCAGGTGCGCCCCAATCTGCTCCGGGCCATCGTGCACGCCGGGGGTTACTGCGTGGCCGCATTCGACACCGATACTCATGCCCTGCTCGGGGCCACCCTGGCCATTCTTGGTCAGACCCACGACCCCCGCGGCCTCGGTGCACCCCCCTCTACTGCCGAATACCGACCGGTCACGTTTTTGCACAGCCACATGGCCGGGGTTGTGGCCACCGCGCGCAATCGACATATCGGTACGGCCATGAAGTTGCATCAGCGATGGTGGGCACTGGCCCGCGATATCCCGGTCGTCACCTGGACCTTTGACCCGCTCGTACGCCGTAACGCACGTCTAAACCTGTGCAATTTAGGCGTCCTGGTGGCTCGCTATCACGTCAACTTTTACGGCGAGATGCACGACGCGATTAATGCCGGCGACCCCACGGATCGGGTGGTGGCTTGGTGGGATCTCGATAGCGAGCGAGCCGAAGCGGCTGCAGCCGGCGCGCTGGGGCCGATCAGTCACGATGCCGCAGTGGCAGCGGCGGGAACCATAGAACTTGTTGATACTCCCGAAGACATCGTCACCCTGCGCACAGCAGACTCCGCGGCGGCACAGTATTGGCGCCTACGCATGCGGGGACAACTCGTCGAGGCGTTCGATCGTGGGCGGATCATTGATGCCATCACCGACCAGGGTTCCTATGTACTGCGGTCACACTCCTAGGCTGCATGCATGACCGCTGGGATTGATCAGATCCGACTCCATCGAGTTGATATGCCACTCGTTCGGCCGTTTCGTACGTCTTTTGGCACCCAGGTGACCCGCGATATTTTGCTGGTTGAGGTGCGCACCACCGACGGTGTGCGCGGCTGGGGTGAGTGCGTGGCCATGGAGTGGCCGGGGTATTCCTATGAATACGTTGATGGTTGTGTAGATGTATTGACCGACCACATCATCCCCAAAGTTCTCACCACTGAAGCCCGTGATGACTCCATCGACCCGGTGACCATTGCGCGCAGGTTAGCCCCTGTGCGCGGATACCCGATGGCGAAAACAGCGCTGGCCACAGCAATTATGGATGCTTGGTTACGTGGGCGAGGCGAGCGCTTGCGTGACTATCTTGGTGCGGAATATCCCGAGGAGTTGCGCGAGCGCGTGCCGTGTGGTGTCTCGGTAGGTATCCCGATCAACCTCAGCATCAGTGACCTGCTGGACGAGGTCGCCGGTTATCTTGACGAGGGCTATCAGCGGATCAAACTCAAGATCGAACCGGGCTGGGACGTCGAACCGGTGCGAGCCGTACGAGAAACTTGGCCGCACATTTTGCTACAGACCGATGCTAATCAGGCTTACTCTCGCAACGATATTCACCTACTGAGAGCAATGGACCCCTTCGAGTTGCTACTGGTGGAGCAGCCATTGCCGGAGGAGGATCTGCTGGGGCATGCGCTGGTGGCCGAAGCGATCTCAACTCCGGTGTGTCTCGATGAATCCATCACATCCCTCCCTGTCGCTCAGTCGGCTCTTGCACTGAAGGCAACAAGCATTATCAATATCAAACCCGGCCGCATTGGTGGCTATGTCGAGTCGCGCGATATTCACGATTTTTGTCGTGAGAAGGGCGTTGCGGTCTGGGCGGGCGGAATGTTGGAAACCGGCATCGGTCGTGCGGCCAACGTGGCTCTGGCTGCGCTTCCTGGTTTCACCCTGCCGGGAGATACCAGTGCGTCCCGCCGCTACTACGGGGTTGATGTCACCGCACCGTTCGTGTTGGAAGATGGCCACCTGCGGGTACCGGAGGGGCCCGGTATCGGTGTTGCACCAATTCCCGAGGTCCTTGCCGAGCTGACAAACTGGAGTTCGTTTATCGGTCCGCGCTGAAACTAGGCGGTGTGTTCGGTTTCGCCGAGTTCTCGGGCACCGGACACCCGGGCAATGGCAATGTCGCAGACGCTGCCATCTCGACAGTCGACGCAGGTGATGAGGCCAGCTGCGACGCGCAACGGTGTGACTCGGTGGCTGTGGCGAACACCAGAATCATCGACGTAACCGATCACCAGATCGTATTCGGCGCCGATAGCAACGCGAACCAGGGCGAGGGATTCTTCTGCCGCTAGATCTGGCGCCCCGGTGGCAGCCGGTGCGGCACTGCTGCCGGCCAGATCCGGATGCAGCGACTGAACAATGGCGTCAACCACCGCGTCGGTACGGCTGCTGGTGAGAGTGTGGGAGACGCCTGACCCCACGAAACGAGGGCTTCGTTTGGGCGATTCAACGTTGATCGCGGTTTCGTTTCCGGTTACCTCAGCGATTGCTGCGAGTCCGAGGCTGTGTAGAAAGCGAAGGACCTCGGTTGGACTTGCCGTTGCCATGACCACCGCGTCAGAGATTGACTCAAGACCGAGGTCTGCGGCCCGCTGATCAGCCAAAACTCGAGCGAGGTCTGCGGCATCACTAAATCGAATATAGGCCGATGCAGCGCCCACCTGGATGCTCCCGTGTTTACGTTCAACATCGTGAACAAGGTAAGTCAAGGCCTGCGGCAGAGGTGTGAGCGAACGTTGCTGCAGCACCGCTACGATCTGGTCCGCTGACCAACCATGATGAAAACCGCGTGCCAGCGATGATGCGCTAAAGCGGTAAACCGTTGCCCCGCCAGTGCTTTCCACCTCGGCCAGTAGGTTCAGGTCGTGCGCGGCCTCGGCAATGAGGGGGCCGGGAGCCACGGCGGTGAAGTCGCCCTGCACGAGAACTTGATCAACCGGAGCCGGGAGGTAGCGGCGCACGGTGTCGTGCAGTGTGGCGTCGGGCGTATCGTCAATTAAGCATCGGCCCATCTCGCTGAGTGCGCCATGGCCGGTAATGCCAAATTGTTCACATTCGCTGAGGACAGCGTCGATTGCCTCGGTGGTCGATCGGTGCACGAGTCGGGCTTGACGGTCGCTCAGGCAAAGCGCAATGTGGTCGGCGCTGATGACCGCTCCGGTAGGTGCATCTGCCAGCACGCGCAGAACAGCGGTGCGAAGGGCCGGGGCTTGCTCGGAGCGCACCTGGTCTGACAGCGGGTTGATTGCATCGCTGCCCGCTTGTGCGCGACTCACTAAGTGCGGTGCGCGCGGCATGTGCAGCCAGGCCCGAGCGAGATCGGTCCAGGCGGTGGCAAGGTCATCGGTTCGCCAGGAATCGAAGTCTGCGGTGGGCCGCCAAGCTTCGGGGGATTGACCGTCGCGGCCGAGTAGGCCCGCCGCGTGCAGAACCTCTAGCAGGGTCGCGGCCTGTTTTTCGCTGAGGCCGACAAGGGTGTTCGAAGCGGCGAGATCCTTGTGGGTGACCCCACTTTTGCGCAAAACAGCGGGTGCATTGCTCGACCAGGACTGGAGCAGATCAACGCTGTAGTTCACGACCGAGTACACCTGAGCAGCCGCGGCGGCGTTAACGCGTGTTGAGTCAAGGGTGTCGTTGATGGTGGGTTTCACCGAGGGCCATGCTGGCTGGCGAATGACGGCAGGGTAGCCGACCGCAGCGATGCGCAGTGCCATGCCCACCTCGCGCGGTAGGACAACCGAACTGTGTCCCTGGGGTACCAGCAGGTGGCGAGCGAGTAGCCACTCAATGGGTGTGGTGGCGGAATCGATGCTCACGTATCGGTCGGCATTTTTCACCGCCCCGGTTGGGGGCCCCCACAGCAATTGTTCGATTACCTCGAGGGCTTCTGTAGGAGCATCGGTTAGCAGGGTGGTGACGTCTGCGGGGGTCCAGGTGGCCATGTCGACGAATCGTTCGCTGCCTAGGGGTCCGAGGCCGCCGGGGTAGGGCCCGATCGCATCGCGAGCGGCACGGACCAGCCGCATCTTCTCCCCGCCCCAAACCAGAGCGCGTGACGTCAGCGACTGCACCGAGGCGAGGACAGGTTCATGGAACTCGGGGGCGAAACACTGGGTGACCGCGTCGAGGTTGATCGGCTCGGCAAGTGCGGCCATGGTTTCTAATACCTGCAATGTGAACCGGTCGAGTTCGTCTAGACATTGGTGGACCGAGACCGAGTCTCCGGCCCGCTGGGCCAGCGTGGTGATGTCGCGGGGGGCCGGTTGGGTGAGGTCGGGCCGCATCTGCAGGAGGGTGGTGAGTTCGAGGGCACTGCGCTGACGCAGGTCATCAGCGAGGCTACGCACATCCATGACCGTACCCTTAGGGTGATGGTCGTGATGCGGACGGTAACCGGTTTCGACCTTGACATGACCCTGGTGGACTCCGTGGACGGCATTGTCGCCTCGGTGCAGCACGTATGTCGGGGCTATGGCGTCGAGGTCGCGGCGGCCGACATTGCAGAGACGATTGGCCTGCCACTAGACATGGTCTTCCCGCTCTGGCTGCCCGATGAGCCCTACGCTGCGTTGCTCGCCGGTTACCGCGCTCACTACGCGGAATTTGGGGTGCCCCAAAGCCGACCGATGCCGGGTGCGCCGGAACTACTCGATTTCGTCCACACACAGTTGGGGCATTCGGTTGTGGTGACGGCTAAGCACACCCCCATCGCTCAACGGGTGCTGGAGGCGGCTGGCCTGCGAGCTGATCTGGTGGTGGGTGATCTTTTCGCTGAGGCTAAGGCTGAGGTGCTCCTTGCTGAGCAAGCTTCCTACTACGTGGGGGATCACCCCGGCGACATGATCGCCGCACGCCACGCAAACGCGATCGGCATCGGGGTGACGACCGGCCCGTCCGACGCTGATGCTCTCCGCGCGGCTGGTGCCGATGTTGTGCTCGCTGACCTCACCGCCGTCACTGACTGGCTACGCGCCAACACCGACAGTGCTTAGCGCCGCCGCCGTGACCGCGCGGAGCGGAGCACTCCGAGCAAGATGATGGCAAGACCCAACCCGGTGATCATGGAGAGAAACCACATCGCCGGGGGTAGATCGAGTGAATCAAAGATCAACGGCAACATAGCGATCACAGTGAAACCCAGACCTACCAGCGTCACGATCCCACCGATGCGCATCAAGCCATCACCAGGTGGGGACGGTGTCGGATTAGTCACCCCACCACCCTACGGCTAGCCTTAGAAAACTAAATCGGCAGCAGATCTTGCATCGCTGCACCGGCGCCACGAGTAGATAAGACGGGAGGTAGGGCAGTGCCCATTGGAAAAGTACGCTGGTACGACGTCGACAAGGGCTTTGGATTCCTCGTCACCGACGAAGGCGAGGACGTTTTCGTCCATGCATCGGCATTGCCCGACGGCATCACGTCCCTCAAGCAGGGCGCTCGCGTGGAATTTGGCATCGTCGACGGCAAGCGTGGCAAGCAGGCGCTCACCCTCATCGTGCATGAGCCTGCCGCCTCCGTGGTGAAGTCCACGCGCAAGCCGGCCGAAGACATGGCTCCCATCGTGGAGGACATCATCAAATTGCTCGATTCATCGGGCAATCAGTTACGGCGGGGCCGCTATCCCAGCGACGATCAGTCCAAGAAGGTTGCCGCACTTTTACGCGCGGTGGCGACTGAGTTTGATGTGTGATCCTCGCCCTCGACACATTGAGGCTGCTCAACCCTGTTGGAGGTTAACCCGATGACCCTGCGTCCTACCTATCGACGCGTAGCGTTCGCAGCGTTGGCTTCAGCAGCGGTGTTTGCGCTCACCGCATGCGAAAAACCCGGTCCGGGTGTTTCTGTTTTTTCTGGTACTTCCACCGAGCACAACCAGGCCCTGTGCTGGTCGTTCAGCGGGGAAACCCTCGAGCCGGACCAGTGTGCTCAAGATGTTGTCGAGGGTGCGCTAGCCGGACGAGGGGTGTCCTCCATACCCATTATCCCCGGTTCCACGGTGGGCATCAGCGTGGACCCCACGGTCGCTGATGCGGGCTGGGTGCCCGTGATTGGCTCACAGCGCCTGGTGGAAACACCCATCACCTCAACGTATTTTCGGTTCGCCTTCCCCGACCTTCAGGAGGTCCCGCCCAGTGGTGTGTCCCTCCAGATCGTGGCAGGCAGTGGTGAAATCACCCGCGGCATCTGGGTATTTCGGTTGATTCCTAATCCGGGTGTGGGGTGAGCGCTGTGCCGAGATCAACCACAGCTAAGGCTGCTGCGGGAAAGAACGCCGCGATCAAATTAGATTCGGCTGGGGCGAAGGCTGTTGATGTGGCCCGGGCGGCTCTTGAGGCGGAAGTTCCCGTCGAAGATATTGGCGATCATCTGCAGGCCGTCGCCGATGCCGAACGTGTCGTCACCCACTTCTTTCAATGCCTGAACACCGGCTACGCGGGTTGGCGGTGGGCCGTCACGGTGATGCGCGCTCCGCGGGCGAAAAACATCACCGTGTCCGACATCGTGCTACTCCCGGGGCCTGATGCGCTGGTGGCCCCACCATGGGTGCCCTGGCAGGAGCGCGTGCAGCCGGGCGACCTTGGCACCGGCATGGTGTGGACAACACCGGTCGACGATGAGCGCCTCACCGCTGGGTTTACCGGCAACGACGAACTTGACGGCCTGACCGAACTTGCCCCGCTGCATCCGTCGCAGTGGGAGATTGGCCTAGGCCGTGAACGGGTGCTGTCACCGGAGGGCTGGCTCGAGGCTGCGCGCCGCTGGCACGAGGGTGACTATGGGCCCTCAGCTCCGATGGCGCGTGGTTGCGAATTGAACTGTGCCACCTGCGGTTTCCTGGTGGTCCTTGGCGGGCCACTGGGCCAAGCCTTCGGGCTTTGCGCCCAGGCCATGTCGCCGGCGGATGGTCATGTTGTTGCCCTCGACTACGGCTGCGGAGCTCACTCGCAGGTGACCGAAGAGGTTGTGGTCCACGAAGTGTTGGTGCCGGTCACCGACGAACTCAATTACGACATTCTTGACCTGGGTCATTCTTAGATCAACGCATCGGGCGTGAGTTATGGCGTCGGTGACGTGCCACCACGATCACAATTCCGCAAGCACCGAGGCCTGCCCCGGCAACGCTGATGTGCAGTAGTCGTTCATTGCCGTTGGTGACCGCGATCACGATGGCGGCCAGGGCAAAAATAATTGTGCCGATGGTGACCGCCCACACTCCGGAGTCATCGCGTGTGCGTAGCGCTGGGTCGAGGCGGATGCGATCAATCGCAGAGGGTGCGGCGTGCTCGCTGCCGGTCATGGACATAACGTTACCGCCCCGTAGTGTGTTGTTCGTGTCCCACCGTGCTCGTCGATTCATCACCCTGGGTGTGCTTGCCGCTTTGGTCGTCGGCGGGGTTGTTGCCGCGCTGATTAACCGCTAATACGCGGGTTTCACGACGGGCACCACCGCAGGAACCGGTCGTGTCACGAGCAGGGTGAGGGCGAGGGCTAGGAGCACCGGAACAATAAGGAATGCCAGATGGACGCTGAATGCATCGGCAAGGACAGCGAGGAGAGCCGGAATGGTAGCCCCGGCCACTCCGATGCCGGAACTGGCGATACCGCCAGCCTTGTCGGCAGACCCGGCGGAGGCGCGCATGACCCGGGCCATGCCCAGGGGAAACTGCACGCTAATGCCGAGTCCGACCACGAATAGTCCAGCCAGCATGGTGAGCGTGTGCGGTAAGACCCAGGTGAGCGCGAAACCGGCAAAGAGAAAAATCATGGCCCCCAGCAGTACTCGTTCGGTATTCCAACGTTCGACCATCCACGAACCAAAGATGCGGCCAAGCAGAACGCCTACGAGTACGGCGGACAACGCTGCGGCCGATGCCGCCGATCCGAGGCCGCTGCGATCGCTGAGAAGGTCTGCGCTCCAGAACAAAAAACACATCTCTACTGCACTGGTGATAACCAAGACCCCGGTCGCCCACCAGGTGAGTTGCGGTAGTGCGCGCCGCGCTGTGCCAGGGGCTCGATGTGCTTCGCCGATGTTGTAGTCCCGCAAGGATTTACCACGGACGATCTCCAAGACGATGGCGCTAGCCACCAGTAGCCACAGCGATAGCCGCCAGCCACCCAGCCAGGTAGCGGCCGCACCGAGCAGCAGTGGAGCCATGATGCCGAAAGCGGCTGCCACGGCATTACTCTCAGTAATGGCAGCATCCGCGGCACGCTTTTGCTGGGCGGCTAAGAATGCGCTGACGCCTACGACACAACCCGCACCTGCGGCAGAGGAAAAGAACGGGCCCAGCACGGTGACGCCGATGGGCCCACCGGAGATAAAGAGTGAAATGCCGATAATGAGGCTGATGGATCCGCCACGTAGCAGCCAGCCACGACCGAAGCGTTGCACCACGGTGCCCACGAGCAGCCCGGCGATGATGCCGCCCACGGAGGCCGCCAACGTAAACAGGCTAGAAGCGGTGCGGCTCAATCCTGTTTCGTCGCGCAACAACGACAGTGAAGGTCCTAGGGTGTAGAGGAACCAGCCGAATAGACCCATCTGTACATAGGACAAATAGGTGCGGCGATCCCGCGTCGGTGTGACCGTGTCAGGCGAGGGCGTCAACGACGTAGTCAATGCAGTCAATGAGCTGTTGAACATCGGCGGGTTCCACCGCCGGGAAAACCGCGATACGCAACTGATTGCGGCCCAGTTTGCGATAGGGCTCGGTGTCGACAATGCCGTTGGCGCGCAATGCTTTGGTGACGGCTGTAGCGTCGATGGAATCGTCGAGATCGATCGTCGCGACCACCCCGGAGCGAAGCGCCGGATCGGTAACGAAAGGCGCGGCAAAATCGCGCGCATCGGCCCAATCATAAAGTAGCCCCGACGAGGTCGATGTTCGTTCGGTGCACCAGGTGAGACCACCGTTGGTGTTGAACCAATCAACCTGTTCGGCCATGAGGTAAATCGTGGCGAGGGCGGGGGTGTTGTAGGTCTGGTCTAGGCGTGAATTCTCCAGCGCGATATGCAGGTCGAGGAAAGCCGGTGTCCATCGTTTGGTGGCGTGAATCTTTTCCACCCGCGCGATGGCAGCGGGTGACATGAGGGCAAACCAGATGCCACCGTCAGAGCCGAAACTTTTTTGTGGAGCGAAGTAGTAAACGTCTGCCTCGGTGGCATCAAGGGCCAACCCACCGGCACCGGAGGTGGCATCAACAATGTGCAGGGCGCCGGAGTCGACTCCGACCGGGCGCCGCACGGGGAGGGCAACACCGGTGGAGGTTTCATTGTGCGGGGTGCAGTAGGCATCAAGACCAGATTCGGGGGCGAAGGCCGGGGCGCTGCCAGGGTCAGCCTTGATCACGCTTTGCTCGCCGAGGTGGGGCGCGGTCTGAGCAGCTTTGGCAAACTTCGCACCAAATTCACCGAAGGACAAAAACTGCGCCCGATCTTCGAGCAGGCCGAAGGTGGCCGCGTCCCAAAAAGCCGTTGAGCCGCCGTTGCCGAGGAGAACTTCATAGCCCTCGGGCAGGGAAAACAGCGACGCCAGGCCAGCGCGCAGGCGCCCTACCTCAGACTTCACCGTTTTTTGGCGGTGCGAGGTACCCAGGAAGGTGGTGGCAACTCCGAGCAGGCCCTCAACCTGTTCGCGGCGCACCTTTGAGGGGCCAGCGCCAAATCGACCGTCCGCGGGGAGCAGGTTTTTTGGGATAACGATGTCGGTACTCACGTGCTCAGGCTAGGGGGTGGGGCTGCATCTACTCGCGGTGGGCTGCACCGTCGTCGGCCGCTGGCGGCAACGGGCCGTACCCGCTGGGGGCCACCATCTCCGCATCCCAACCTGGCACCATTTCGGGCTTGCGGGGGCGGGGGCCGATGTACTTCGCCGACGGGCGAATCAGTCGGCCGGTGCGCTTTTGTTCCAAAATGTGCGCACTCCACCCTGCCAACCGAGCGCAGGTGAACATTGAGGTGAACATTTCAGCGGGAACCTCGGCAAAGTCGAGCACAATTGCTGCCCAAAACTCCACGTTGGTTTCCAGAACACGGTCCGGTCGACGGCTGCGAAGTTCTTCTAGCGCAGCCTGTTCGAGTGCTGCGGCAACCTCATAGCGTGGCGCACCCAATTCGCGAGCGGTGCGTCGCAGCACGCGTGCGCGCGGGTCTTCGGCGCGGTACACGCGATGGCCGAAACCCATCAGTCGTTGGCCTGAATCAAGTACGCGACGCACGTAAGCCTGCGCGTCGCCGGTGCGCTCGATTTCAGCAATCATGCCGAGCACTCGAGCGGGCGCACCACCGTGCAGCGGGCCACTTATTGCGCCGATCGCCCCAGAAATTGCTGCCGCTACATCGGCTCCGGTGGAGGCGATGATGCGGGAGGAGAAGGTGGAGGCATTCATGCCGTGTTCGGCAGCCGAGACGAAGTAGGCGTCTACGGCCTGGGTATGGCGGGGGTCTGGCTCGCCACGCCAACGCACCATGAACCGCTCCACGATGGTGCGGGCCCGGTCAATTTCTGCCTGCGGAATCATCGGGACACCGAGGCCGCGGGCACTTTGAGCGACGAAAGACATCGCCATCACTGAGCTGTGGGCGAGGTTGTCTCGGGCGGTGTCGTCGTCGATGTCCAATAGTGGCTTCAGGCCCCAGGCGGGGGCGAGCATGGCGATGGCCGATTGCACGTCGACGCGCACATCACCGGAGTGCACGGGAAGGGGATAGGGCTCTGCGGGAGGCAGTCCGGGATTGAACTCGTTGTCTACCAGCAGTCCCCACACGTTGCCGTAGGAGACTTTCCCCACGAGGTCTTCTATGTCGACACCGCGATAGCGAAGCGCCCCGCCGGCGCGATCAGGTTCAGCGATCTGCGTCTCGAACGCGATGACGCCTTCTAGCCCGGGCACAAAATCAACCATGTAGACATTCAACTCCCCCAGGTCAGCCTGGGCTGACCTGGGTCATGGTGAGATATCGATATGCCTGAATCCAACGCATCAGAAGCCACGCCGGGTGTCCCCGCCGCGGCCATCCGTGACCTGCGTGTTCACTACGACCTGGCCGCGCTTGATATTGCCGACACCGCTGAGACGCCGCTTGCACAGTTTCGCTCGTGGTTTGCCGATGCGCAAAGCGCTGAACTGATTGAACCCAACGCCATGGTCGTGTCCACCGCAACGACCGATGGGTCGGTGAGTGGGCGCACCGTGTTGTTGAAGGAGGCCGACGCTCGCGGGTTTGCGTTCTATACCAATCTTGATTCCCTCAAGGGTGAACAGTTGCGCGCAAACCCATACGTAGCAGCGGTTTTTCCCTGGTATCCGCTGCATCGTCAGGTTGTGGTTTCTGGGCCGGTGGTGCCGGTGCCGCGTGCAGAAGCTGCCGCCTACTTCGCGTCTCGGCCGCGAGAGTCTCAATTGGGCGCTTGGGCGAGTAAACAGTCGACGGTGATCTCAGATCGAGAGGTTCTGCACGACAGGTTTACCGCTATGGAGCAGCGTTTTTCCGGCCGCGAGGTGGAATTCCCGCCGTTTTGGGGCGGATTTATCATCCAGGCGCACTCGGTGGAGTTCTGGCAGGGCCGGCCGTCGCGATTGCACGACCGCATTGTTTATCTCACCGATGATGCCCAGCGCGGGCTTTCCGAACCAGACGCTTGGCGACGGGAACGACGCTCGCCCTAGCGGGGTAGGGATCCGCTCAGAATTGCGGCCACGAGATCGTCGACGCTCACGCCACGTTCTTTGGCCAGCGCCTTGAGTTTTTTGCGCACTGGTTTGGGTATTTGCACGCTGAGGTCGACCAGTTTGGATTCCTCGGGCTGTATGACGGCATCAGCGGTGGTGGCACCACCGCGCTGCGGACGAAAACTGGTGGAGCGGATGGTCGGTGTCTCCGTTGTTGCCCGACCGCTAACCGGGTGGACACCGGCATCGGGTGCCTTGGTGAGCGCGGGCCGCGGTGCCGGTGCCGATTTCGCCATGGGATTAGCCTAAAGCCGACGGCTGGTGGGGCAACTGCTCGGTCAACATGAGGTCAAGAAGGTCGTCGAAGGCCTCGGTGACATCGCGCGCACCCGGTGAGGGCCAGGCCTGCACGGGTAGGCCAGCGCCCTGGGCCTGCTGGACCGCGGATCGTTCGGGTATCACCGGTTCCAGGACCAGATCCGGATAGGCCGAGTGCAGTTCCTTCAGCCGAAATTGATGTTCGGTCAGGTTGGGTCGCATGCGATTGACGACGATGCCTGCGGGGCGCAACCCAAGATTGATGGATTCGCGGGCCACGGCGATGGCGTGCAGGGCCTGGGCCGCTCCACGTAGCGCGAAGAAGCCGGGTTCGGTGACGACGAGGGCGGAATCGGCTGCGGCAAGGCTATTGCGGGTGAGTTCACCCAGTGCGGGAGGGCAGTCGAGCAGCACCAGGTCGTAGGCGTTGGTGACCCCGGTGAGACTTAACCGCAAGCGTGCGGGTGCACCCACCCGGTCCACCGCTTCGCGGTGGGCGAGAGCTTCTTCTGACGGCAGGAGATGCACTCGCGGACCCCAGCCTGATTCGATGACCGCTTCAGCAGCAATCCCGGTACGCCCATCTGCCAACACGTCGTTGAGGGTGAAGGTGAACGGTGGCGGGTCCATACTCAAGGTGGCATTGGCCTGTGGGTCGCAATCCACCACCAGCACCGACAGATTTCGTGCCCAGGCAGCACCGGCCAACCCGAGGGTGACGGTGGATTTACCCACGCCCCCCTTGAGCGACAGCACCGCCAGAATCCGAGTCATGAGTTAGGAGTCTGACACGCTGGCCTTGGCGCGAGCGAACCGATCAAGGGCATCGCGGCGTTCTTCAGCATGATCCACCATGGGTTGGGGATAGCCGTGGCGATAACCCTCGGCCTGCAACCAGGGTGTGTGGGCGCTCTTTCCGGGCAGGTGCGCGAGTTCTGGCACGTAGCGACGCACGTAGTCACCATCGGGATCAAATCGTTCGCCCTGGCTGATGGGATTGAAAATGCGGTGGTAGGGCGAGGCATCGGTTCCGCAGCCGGCGGTCCATTGCCAGCCGTGGGAATTACTCGCAATATCGCCATCGCGTAGCCACCGCATGAACTCGTTGGCCCCGCGCTGCCAGGGGAGGTGCAGGTCTTTTACCAGGAAACTCGCGACCACCATGCGCACCCGGTTATGCATCCATCCTTCAGCTCGCAGCTGTCTCATGCCGGCGTCAACGAATGGAAAACCGGTGCGGCCCAGCGCCCAGGCCTGGAATGCATCCTCAGCCTCGGCACCTGAGTTCCAATCTATGGCGGTGTCGAATCGCTGATCAAGGCTGACCCGAGAGCTCAACGGATGGCGATCGGTGACGTCGGCGTAAAACTCTCGCCACGCGATTTCTTTGCGGAAGGTTTCACTGCCGAGATCATCGCCGAGTTCGGCCAGGATCGTGCGTGGGTGAATTTCTCCCCACTTTAAATGGTGGCCCAGCACGCTGGTGCCGGCAAGGTCAGGGCGGTTGCGTCGTTCCTCATATTCGGCGAGACCGCTGTGGCGAAACGCATCCCAGCGATCCAAAGCCGCCTGTTCACCGGCCGGCGGCAGGGTGATGCCCATCAGGTCTGGTGTCTGCGGCCAGGGGTCACCGGCGAGGGGGGCAAACCACTGCGGTGCGGTGGCTGGGTCAGCGGCCGGGGCTCGCCAACCATGATTCACCCAGGCCCGATAAAACGGTGTGTACACCCGATAAGCGCTGCCATCGGCTTTGGTTACGCGTCCCGGTGCGATCGCGTAGGGCGAACCCGTTGCTACCCAGTTGATGCCCGCAGCGGCTAAAACCTGGGCCACATTGGTGTCACGTGTCCGGCCGTAGTGTCCATAGTCGGCCGCTACATGCACCGCCTTAGCGTCCGCTGCCCGGGCCACCTCGGGCACGATCACGGTGGGATCCCCCACGCGAACGATGAGTCCGCCGTCCAAATTGGCGTTGAGCGCTTTCAGGGACTCCAGCAAATAGGCCTTGCGCACAGCACCGGCGGGTTCCCACACGTGTGGGTCTAGGACGAACAGCGGACATACGGGGCCACTATTCGCGGCCGCAGTGAGCGCGGGGTTGTCGTGTAGGCGCAGGTCGCGGCGAAACCACAGCACGGTAGGCATGTGCGTCAGCCTAGATCGCTGTCGTGCGGTTGAATACACAACATGAGCGGGGACCTGATCGACACGACGGAGATGTATCTGCGCACCGTCTATGAATTGCAGGAAGAAGGTGTTCCGCCGCTGCGCGCCCGCATCGCTGACCGGCTAGGCCACAGTGGGCCCACCGTGTCGCAAACGGTGGCGCGAATGGAGCGGGATGGTCTGGTGCATGTCGCCGACGACCGGCAGTTGGAACTGACCGATACAGGTCGCGAACAGGCCATGCGTGTGATGCGCAAGCACCGCCTCGCTGAACGACTCCTCGTCGACATCATTGGGCTGCCGCTAGAACAGGTGCATGCCGAGGCATGTCGGTGGGAACACGTCATCAGCGACAACGTCGAACGTCGCCTGCTGGAAATCCTGGATCACCCCACCGTGTCTCCCTTTGGCAATCCGATTCCGGGGCTGAGCGAATTAGAACCGGATTGGGCTGAGGTGGTCGAGGTTGGCGGAGCGGGCGCTACTTTGGCCGCCGTGATGCTGGGCGGGGAAACAATGCTGGGTACGGTGCTGCGCATTTACGAACCTGTCCAGGTGGATACCGCATTGATGGTGGCCTTCGATGCTGCGGGAATCAGCCCCGGTGCCAGCGTGTCCATGCGCCGCCTCGGTGGCGAGATCGTGGTGGAGCGCGATGGCCAACGCGTGACGGTGTCGGCAGCGGCAGCCGAACACATTCTGCTCGCAGACGTGCGCTCGGGCTGACCTGCATCGTTCGTGCCGCTACCGAGCCAAAACTACCCCCGGGGGTATGCTGAGTGCTTACCTAGTAAATCGTTTCCTCGATCCCATGTGAGGTGGTCGCTATGTCCGGTAGCAGCGCCGTTGAGTCCGTCGTTGGCCCTCTGCCTTCGGTGGATGCTGTTTCGCTGACCACACCCATGGATGAGGCGTGTCGCAGCGATGTGCTGACGCGGCTGCGTCGGGTGCAGGGCCAGGTCAACGGGATCATCAACATGATTGAAAACGGGCGAGATTGCACCGACGTAGCGACGCAACTGGCTGCGGTCTCTCGTGCCCTGGACCGCGCCGGTTTCAAAATAATCTCCAGTGCCCTGCAGCAGTGCGTGCAGGCGGAGGAACGCGGCGAAAAAACTTCCATGACGCCAGAGCAGTTGGAAAAACTCTTTCTCGCGCTAGCCTGACCTATTGTGAGTGCACCCACGAACACGGCAGCACTTGATTCCCTTCGCCCAGGATGCCTGGCCGACCGCGTAGCGCTCGTTACCGGGGGTGGATCGGGTATTGGCGCAGCTACCGCTGCACTTTTGGCTTCCCTCGGGGCCACCGTGGCTGTCACCGGCCGACGCGCCGATGCACTGCAGGACACGGTGAATGCAATCGAGAAAGCCGGTGGTGCGGCGATGGCTGTGCCCTGCGATGTGCGCGAACCCGAAGCCGTTGACGCGATGCTCGACGCGGTACTGGAAGCCTATGGCCGCATCGACATCCTGGTGAACAACGCGGGTGGTCAATTTGTTTCACCGGCAGAATCCATCTCGCACAAAGGTTTTCGTGCTGTCACTCGCCTCAATCTTGATGCCACCTGGTACATCTCCACCCAGGTCGCATCTCGTTCCATGCTGACCAACAGGTACGGCAAGATCATTAGTGTCACCATGACCCCGCGCCGTGGAATTCCGGGTATGTCGCATTCCTCAGCGGCGCGTGCAGGGGTAGAAAGCCTGACTCAAACCTGGGCCATGGAATGGTCGGGGCGCGGCATTCGCACAACAGCGGTCGCACCGGGCATTGTGCACACGCAAGCGTGGGGGCGCTATGGCCTCGACCCGGAACTCACGGCGAAGGTGGTTCCGCTTCAGCGCCTGCAGGCCGCAGATGAAGTTGCTGCCGTAATCGCTTTTCTCGCCTCACCAGCCGGTGACTACATCACCGGGCAGGTTATCGTGGCCGATGGTGGCCTTGATATTTCTGGGCCGGGCAACATCGTGGCCGATCACAGTTGACCCACTATCGTGGTGCCCCATGGCCCGCGAACCTGATCTCAATATCCTTGGCGAACCTCTTCACCCCTGCGGCACCGACCCGGTTACCGGGTTTTATCGCGACGGCTGCTGTTCCACCGGCCCCGAAGACCGTGGCTCCCATACCGTGTGTGCGGTGGTGACCGCGGAATTCCTTGACCAGCAGCGCCGGGTAGGAAATGACCTCATCACCCCGCGGCCCGAATACGACTTCGTGGGACTCAAACCAGGTGACCGTTGGTGCGTGTGCGCGGCGCGGTGGCGGCAGGCCTATGAAGATGGTTGTGCCGCTCCCGTAGTGCTCGCCGCAACGCATCGTGGGGCCACCAGGATTGTCGACGAAAGCACGCTGCGTGCCTTCGCAGTTGACGTGCCAGGTGATGCGTCAACCCTGCTGTCGTAGTCGGTGGCGCACTACTAAGCGCGCCAGGTCTCTCCGGAAACTCGCAGCGGCACACCAGATGCACCGTTATCGGCGAGCTTTACCCCGAGAATCTGGTGCAGTTCAATGGTGTTGAGCTCAAAACCCAGCCGCGAGGCAGCCATATACATCCGCCACACGCGTGCCGCGGGTAGCCCGGCCTCATTTACGCATTCCTCCCAGTGGGTATCGAGGTTGTCGCACCATTTTGCACAGGTGAGGGCGTAGTGCTCACGCAGGTTCTCGTCGTGGCGAATCTCAAAGCCGGCGTCGTTCATGTGGCTGATGATCAAACCGATGGAGGACAGTTCGCCATCGGGAAAGACGTAGCGGTTGATGAACGAACGCTTGTAGTGGGAGGGTTCGGAACCGTCTGGCCTGGTGATCATGTGGTTGAGCAGGCGACCCTCGGGGCGCAATTTATCGAGCAGGAAAGCAAAATATGCGTCGTACTGTCCTCGCCCAATATGTTCGGTGAGGCCGATGGAGGAGACCGCATCGAAACCTGTTTCGCGCACATTGCGATAGTCGCTGAACCTGATCTGGGCGCTGTTTTCCAGACCGGCATCGGCGATCGCGCGCTGACCCCATTGCGCTTGCTGCTCACTCAACGTGACACCAATGGCGGTGACGCCGTAGTTCTTTACCGCGTGCAACACCATGCCGCCCCATCCGCAGCCCACATCAAGCAAGCGCATACCGGATGTGAGGCCAAGTTTGCGACAGACCAGATCAAACTTTTCTTCCTGCGCCTGCTCAAGAGAGGCATCTGCAACGGGGAAAACCGCGCACGTGTAGGCCATAGATGGACCGAGGACGCGGGAATAGAACCGGTTGCTGACGTCGTAGTGATGCTGGATCGCTTCAGCATCGCGGGTTTTGGAGTGTCGCCTGCCGCGCAGCCGTCGCTCCAGAGCGGGCGGCTCGGGTCGTGCGAGGGCAAAGGGGAGGAACTCCCGGGCCAGTTTGGTGCGTGCCCGCCACGAGACGTGGTCTAGTGGCATTGGGTAGAGCCGCCGCAGAAACTCATAGGCGCTGCCATGAATTTCCATGTCGCCGCTTACGTAAGCTCGCGCGAGACCGAGTTGGTTGGGAGCCCCCGCGAGGTACTGCATTGCCCGCGGTGTCTTGATTTCCATGATGACTTGTGAGCCGATGGTATTGAATTCACTACCGTCGTAGCCGCGGAAACCAACCCCGCGATCAGCGGGGACGACGGTGGCAAACGCCGTTGCTAGGTCCATGTGTGTGCCTCTCCCCATGCCCGGGATGGGTCGCTATTACCGGCGTGAATTTTAGCCGCCTCGCACGACTTTGTCATAGAGATTAAGAAATTTGGCGCCGGGATCATAGGTTTTTTTCACCCTCGCATACGTTTCGCCGCCGTAGATCGCGTTGAACTCGTCACGTTCATAGTAGGAGGAGGAATATAAGGACTTACGCCCGTCGAGGTGGGTAACGAACTCCTCAATGCCCCGGTTGACAACGCCAGCGTCGGGGTCGCCACCTGCGGGCAAGGCAACCGTCGACCAAAAACCCACGTTCACATAGGTGGTGTGTGGGTCGAATTCATACAGTGGCCAACGAGCTGCCGTGTCTCGCTGGCGAAGCGGGCATACCCAGATGGGTTCAATGCCTACGTCCCGGTGAAAAAACTCTAGGAACTCTGGCAGCGCGGCCAGGGGGACTTCAATGTCTTGCACTACCTGTTCGCGAGCGGGCCGCCGACGTAGTCGATCGGTACGGCGGGAGAACTGGGTGCGTCGATCCCAGGCGATGATTTTCCAGTAGGCGTCGCTGCGCAGCTTGCTTTTCGGCCACAGCCGACGAATCCAGGGTCGCTGTGTGCCAAAGGCCCGCGAACACCAGAACCAATCGGTATCCCACCGCCACAGGTAGTCGCCAATGGTGAGGAGATCTTCGGCTTTGGTCTGGATGGATCGGTAGTACACGTTCATGCCGGTGTAATCACTGGCTGTGAGTTTGCCCGGGTCAGCGGTCATGGTTCCTAGCGTCAGGTATTGCTCGGTGGGGCTGAACACGGTGCCGTCAAGATAGTCAACCGTTTCGCCGTCCCATGCACCGGTTTCGGTGATGGTAGAAAGTGCGGTGGTCATGTGCTCAGCAGAAGCAAAGGGTATGTGGCGCAACCGGACATAGGGCTGCACCGGTTCAAGTTCGATCTTCAGTCGCAGTGCGTAGCCGAGGCTTCCGTAGGAATTGGGAAACGCATAAAACAGGTCACGATGCGGGTCATCGGCCGCGCCGCTCGCGGTGATGATGTTGCCTGCACCGGTGAGAATGTCCATTTCAAGAACCGACTCGTGTGGCAAGCCACTGCGAAAACTTGCACTTTCAATTCCCAGCCCGCTGACGGCGCCACCGAGGGTGATGGTTTTCAGTTGAGGCACGCACAGCGGGGTCAGGCCGTAGGGAAGCGTGGCATCAACGAGGTGTTCATACGTCGTCATGCCCTGCACCTGCGCGGTTCGGTTCACCGGGTCGATGTAGAGCACGCCATCGAAAGCAGAAACGTCGAGGCCGGTTGACACAGAACTGCGCTGGCGAAACAGATTGGACGTTGATTTTGCCAGGCGAACCGGGGCGTTGGTGGGCATGGCTGCGAGCTGCCGCTGGAGGTCAGCAACGCGCCGGTCATAGGCCTGCGGCCAGGTGGCCGGCACCCCTATTTGCGGACTGGTGTCCCTGGTCATGCACCTCACCGTACCTATGCGACAAGATGGAGGAGTGACCCAGGATGTTTTGGCGGTGGGCTCGGCCACGCCACGACGCGACATCCGGCCTGGGTTCGTGATCGCCTGGGTTGGGGTCGGGTTGGTTTTTGCCCTGTCGGTGATGACGGTGGCGGTGACGACGATCGGGGTGTGGGCCACTCGCACGGTTGAAGCTGATGCGCTCATGACGAGGGTTCAAGCATCGGAAACGGTGATGAGCCGCGTTCAGGAAGATGTCGCCGCGGTGTTCGCTGAATTGGAAGGTCCGGAGGACTTAAACCCAGCCACCCGCCAGGATCTGTTTGACCAAATTACTGATATTGCTGCTGCTGGAGAGACCGCGATCGCGGCTGCTGGTAGTGACATCGCCAACCTGCAGATCTCTTCGTGGAATCCAGCGATTGAACAAGCCCGCATCGCCTACCTTGCTCACAACGCCGCCTGGGTCAATTATATGGCCGCTGCCGCGCAGGACCCCGGTGAGATTTTGCTACCCCAGCCGGAGGTCAACGACACCTTCTTCGCCGCTAAGGAACCCCTGTGGCGGGCTGTCCCTCGATTCGACCCACTCGAGCTGCGGGCTGAGGTACTCCTCTTTTACGCCGATGATGAGGGCGATGCTTCAGGAGGTGGCGGCATTGTCGCTTGAAGCATCCCTATGTTGAGGACGTTGCTGATCTTCCTCATCGAGGTCAGCCTCATCGTTGTTGTCGCTCGTTTCCTGCTCTATAAGCCGGCCAAGGCAATTGCTGAACGGTTACGCCTGAGCGAAAGGTCATCCGGCCAGGTGCTGGGTTACCTCACCAGTGCCCCAGAACTGGTCACCGCGATATTTGTTGCGCTCAATGGGTTCATGGCAGCGGTTGCCTATAACATCCTGAGCAGCAACGTCATCAACGTGATACTCGCGTTTTCTGCTGCAGCTATCTATGGCAAGTGGCGTGAACTTATTTCACCCCGACTTTGGCGCGAGCAGTTACTCATTCTTGCCAGCATCGTGATTCCGATCGTGGTGCTGGCCACCGGGCAGGTCGAGGCCGCCTGGACCATCCCGGCGTTCCTCATTGGCTACCTCGGCTACGTGCTGGTCATCCGGAGAATTTCGGCTGACTCGCCCGTGCCGCATGAAACCGATGAGTATGTGCACGTGGACGTCGACCATCGGCTCAGTACTCGCTGGTACATCGCACTTAACGCCAGCATCATCGTTGTCGCACTCGCTGGCCTGTACTTCGTCGGTGATGCCTTGGGCTCCACGGTACGTGAACTTGGCACGACGTTTGGTGTGCCCGAACTGGTACTTGGCGTGGTCATTGGTGTCGTCACTAGTCTGCCCGAACTCACTACCTTCTTCGCCAGCTACGGCTGGCACAAAGCGCAGGGCTCCACTCGGGCCACTGAGGAGGTCAGCCACAACCTACTGGCATCCAATGCTTCCAACCTGCTGCTGGTGCAAACCGTGGGAGTGGCGATCTTTTTGCTCTTCGCTGTCAGTTAAGCGTCAGCTATGTGCTCGGGCACACTGTAAATTATGCGCTCGGGCGCACTGTAAATATTGATGCCATCGTCGCGTGCGAACCCAATGAGGGTGAGTTGGGCGGCCCGGGCAAGATCAACCGACATGGTGGTGGGCGCAGAAACCGCGCTGAGTACGCCAATGCCCGCGCTGATGCACTTGTGTGCAATCTCGGCCGCGGCCCGGCCACTCACCTGCAGGGCAAATCCGTTCAGCGGCAGCAGTTCAGCCTGCACCGCCCAGCCGATCACCTTGTCAACGGCGTTATGTCGTCCCACGTCTTCGCGCAGGCACATCAATTCACCGGCGGTGTTGAATAGGGCGGCGGCGTGCAGGCCTCCGCTCGCGGCGAAGTGACGTTGTGCCTCATGCATCTGCTGCCCGAAATCTAAAATCTGCGCCACGGTGAAGCCGCCCGTCGGCGCTAACACTGCATGACCATTCAGGGTAGCTTCGATGATGTCGTCACCGCATAATCCACAGGCGCTGCTTGTGGCGTGTAGGCGTGGCCGAACATGAGGTTTCGCGTGCGTCACCACATGTACTGATCGCCGCGGCTGTTCGGCATCGTCGGGATTGACATCGAAACACTCACGCACTGACTCCACATCGCCAACTTGGTTGATGAGGCGCTCGCTAAGGAGCCAGCCGAGGGTGAGTTCAATGTCGTGTCCGGGGGTGCGCATCGTCGTCGTGGCGCGGGCCCCGTCAACGAGAACTTCCAGGGGTTCCTCCACGGCGATGGCATCGGGTGCTGTGTCAACGCTGCCAGAGCGAATGCGCGTGATGCGACGTCGCTGCGTGGCGGCCATGATCACACAGTAGGCGTAAGGCCTAGCATGAGCCAATGGTGCCAGCTCATGAGGAACGCGCGAAGAAGGCGGCGGCTGGCCCACAGGGTGTGTGGGCGGCAACCAAGCTAGCTCTGCAGCAGATGGGTGGTGCGCGGGCGCTCAAGGCACTTCATGCGGTGAACCAGCCCGATGGTTTTGACTGCCCAAGTTGCGCCTGGCCCGATCCAGCAAAGCGCCACCATGCAGAGTTTTGCGAAAACGGGGCCAAGGCGGTGGCATGGGAAGCCACACGCGACACGGTGGGTGCGGAGTTTTTCGCCCAGCATCCCATTTCCAATCTGCAGCAGCAGTCAGGGCACTGGTTGGAGTCTCAGGGACGGTTGAGTCAACCTGTTTACCGAGCCGCTCACGATACCCATTACCGCCCCATCGAGTGGTCGGCTGCATTTGACATTGTGGCCCAACGCATCGCTGCCCTTGATGACCCCAACGAGGCCGTGTTTTATACCAGTGGTCGTGCCAGCAACGAAGCAGCTTTTCTTTATCAGTTGATGGCGCGTAGCTTGGGTACCAATAATCTGCCCGACTGCTCGAATATGTGTCATGAGTCCAGCGGTGTGGCGCTCACGCAGACCATTGGCGTGGGCAAGGGCACGGTGTCGTTGGAGGACATCCGCGATCACGCCGATCTCATCGTGATCATGGGTCAAAATCCTGGCACTAACCACCCGCGAATGCTGACAAGTTTAGAAGCGTTGAAAAAACGTGGTGGTCGCATCGTGGCGATCAATCCGCTGCCCGAAGCGGGGTTGATGCGGTTTAAGAACCCGCAGCGCCCCAGCGGTGTGGTGGGTGGCGGAACCGCACTATCGGATGTGTATCTGCCCGTACGGGTAAACGGTGATCTCGCGTTGCTGCTGGAGGTCAACCGCCGGTTGGTGCAGCGAGGCGCGGTGGATCACAGTTTCATTGAGGCTTTCACCGATGGTTTCCAGGCTGCTGCCCAACACTGGTCATCGGTGGACCCCGTTGCTGTTTCGGGTCTGACCGGCCTTACTTCAGAGCAGATTGAGCAGTTTGTAGACGAGGTTGCCGGTGCTGATCGCGTTATCGTGTGCTGGGCCATGGGCCTTACCCAGCATCGCAATTCGGTGGCAACGATCCGCGAGGTCGTCAATCTTCTTCTTCTCGGTGGCAATATCGGTCGTCCCGGGGCGGGGGCATGTCCGGTGCGCGGGCATAGCAATGTGCAGGGTGACCGAACGATGGGCATTTACGAAAAACCCACCGAGGCATTTCTCACCCGTCTCGATGAAGCAATGGGTATCACTTCGTCGCGTGCGCCAGGGCTAGATGTGGTGGACACCATCACAGCGATGCAGCGGGGCCGAGTGGGTGTGTTCATGACCCTTGGCGGTAATTTCGCCTCCGCCACACCAGATACCGAGGCGACCGAGATCGCACTTGGCCAGGTGGGTTTGACGGTGCATGTGTCGACAAAACTCAATCGAAGTCATGCGGTGCCGGGGGTCGAGTCTCTCATTTTGCCCAGCCTTGGCCGCAGCGATACCGATGTGCAAGCAGGTGCTCGACAGTTCGTCACCGTGGAAGATTCCATGAGTGTGGTGCATCGTTCGCAGGGCAGCCTGCGGCCACCGGGTGAAGATGTCTTGAGCGAGCCGGTCATTGTGGCTGAAATCGCCCACCGGCTGCTGGCTGGGAACCCTATCGATTGGCTAGGCGCGGCAGCAGATTACGACCGTATCCGCAATCACATCGAGTCAGCGATTGACGGCTTCGACGGTTTCAACGCCCGAGTGCGCGAGCCGAACGGTTTCGTTCTGGCCAACCCGCCACGAGACGTTCGGGAGTTTCCCACGGCTTCGGGTAGAGCGCGGTTTACGATCAATCAGATGGATGGCGTTGCTGTGCCGGAGGGGTATTTGCTGCTGCAGACCATGCGCTCACATGATCAGTTCAACACCACGGTCTATGGTCTGGATGATCGCTATCGAGGGGTGCAGGGCACTCGCGATGTGGTGTTCGTTCATCCCGATGATCTCGCCGCGCAGAATTTGCGCGATGGTCAACGCTTAGACGTGGTGAGTGTGTCCAGCGATGGTGAACGACGCATGCGTGGAGTGGTTGCCGTTGCCTACCCCACGCCACAAGGTTGTGCTGCAGCATATTTTCCTGAAGCTAACGTGTTGATTCCGCTGCATTCAACGGCGCTAGAGAGTAATACGCCAACGTCTAAGTCGGTAGTGGTGCGACTTGAAGCCGCACCGGTGGGCCGGTTGAGTTAGGTACCTACAACCCCGTAGTACTCTCGCTCGAGAACTTCGCCGTCCTCGATGCTCAGGGTCATGAATTCCTGCGCCTGGCTGAGCAGTTCAGGGGTCGGGAAAATCCATTCATTGTCGACGAGCTTGGGAGCAATCTCAGCCATCGCTTCCTGAGCTCCCTGCACCGGGCACACATACTGCACCCATTGCACGAGGCGCGCGGCGATCTCGGGCTGATAGTAGAAATTCATGAGTTTCTCAGCGTTTGCCTTATGCCGAGCACCGGCAGGAACAAGCATGTTGTCTGCCCAAATCATGCCACCAGATTCAGGCAGCTTGAAATTGAAATCACTACCTAGCGCGAACACGTCGCCGGACCAACCAATGGCGGCGATCGCGTCTCCGCTGTCAAGTGCTGCGAGGTAGTCGTTGCCGGCTACTTGCCGAATCGAACCGTCGTCAATTTTTGTTTGCAGTACCTGCAGGGTCTGGCTGAATTGATCATTGGTGAAGTTGTCCATGTCGTAGCCTTGCCAATTCATCAGCAGGCCCATGGTGTCACGCATTTCACTGAGAATCGTGATGCGTCCGGCCAGTTCGGGGGAGAAGAACTGTTCGAAACTGGTGATCTCATCGAGCCCGGTGGCCTCTTTGAGGAGTGGAGTATTCCAGCCGAAGCCGGTGAAGCCAGACTGCCATGGTAGGGAGTATTCGCGATTGGGATCAAAGGGCGGGCTGGCCAAGCCCGGTATCACGTTGACCGCATTGGGGATGAGTTCCCTGTTGAGTTTCTGGGCGAAACCAAAGGCGATCCACAGCTCGACGCCTTCTTCGGTGAGCACAACAATGTCGCGGCCGATGTCTTGACCCTGCTCCAGGGGTACTCGCACCTTGGCAAAAAACTCGTTGCTGTCATTGATGTCTTCGGTGTACACCACATCAATGCCAGTTTGGGTGGTGAAGTCTTCCAGCGTGGTCGTGGGAAAGTTGTTACGAACGATGTCGATATAGCCCGGCCAGTTGGAAAAGTTGATGACCTTCTCGGCGTCGGAGAAGTCTTCATTGGTGGGTTCAGGTGTTGGCGCGCCCGAGGTGGCTGCGCTGGTGGGCGCAGTGGAGTCTGAGCCGATGCCACACGCAGCGGTGGTGATCGCTGCAGCCCCCACCACGCCGGTGCCTAGTACTCGTCGTCGTGTCCAGGGAAGGGCCATCAGATTCTCCGCTCAATTCGACTTAGGGGCTTGTGGTTGCTTAGGTGCATTGCCATTTCGGTTTGGAGCAATTCAACGACCGTAACAAGTGAACGTCCACCAAGGAGGTGTTTTGGGGAGCGATTCTTCGGAGTTTTCACCCTGTCGGCCAGCATTCATGGGCGAAATGGTGTGCCCCCGGCAGGATTCGAACCTGCGGCACAAGGTTTAGGAAACCTTTGCTCTATCCCCTGAGCTACGGGGGCTGGCGCGAGTGCATGTCCCGCGTTGAAGCCGGGTTGGAGTCTACCGGTGGTGCCTCGGATGAAAGGTGGAGGATTGCCCCTAGCTAACCGTCAGGGTGCAGGGGTTCTGAGTGTCCGCTCTGGAAAGCGAGTTTGATCAGGATGTTGTGGCCCACGAAGAATCTTCTCGCTACTGGTCACCGTGCCGGTGAGAAACCCTCGCCTGAGCGGGCTGTAGGGCACGATCCCGATGCCCAACTCGGCCGCCTTGACGCCTAGGCCCTTGTCAATTATTACGTGGACTTCGGTCGCGTTGTTCAGCGCGGCTTCGAGCCTGTCTTCCGAAAAGGTGCCGCCATTTACGAGGACAACTGAGAATTGATGCTCTTGATTGCTGGATTCAAAGAGCAATGCGTTAGTCGGGTTGAAGATTCCGGATTCTGACGCATCTGCCATAAGCACTCCGTAAGGAGGGGTGTCCACCGAGCGTATCGACTGGGCGTCTGTGAAGCCTGATGGATGAGCAGAGTCACGATCCAATCTTGTTCAAAGATGGCCAAAGCGTCCCTCTCAGCGCACCCTGGAGGGACGAAACGCGACTCTTAGAAGGCACCCATGGCGAACAGCAGGGCCCAGAGCGAGATCGGAAGCCCGAAGTCAGACAGCAGCACAATCGAGTTACCAGGCTTGAAGTTCTTGTCTCGCACCATCTCCACGATGTGGTACCCAGCAGCACCGAGGAGGAAGACGCTCACAATGATGGACACGATGATCCAAGCGTCGGTGTCCATCGAAGCGGCAACAAGTCCGGCGATACCGATCCCGAGACTGACGAATCCGAGTTCGTACTGGAATCCGTTCGTCTTCCAACCGATGTTTGCAGCGGTCTTCTTGGCGAGCACGGTATGCATGAAACTGCTGGCAATAAACATGCCGCCAACGGGTACGAACATCATCCAGCGCATGGCGTTAACTGCGAAGTCTTCGTCTGAGCCGGAAGTGGCCGAGACTCCGAAAATGGCCAGTATCCAAGCGACTAGCAGTGTTGCTGGCATGAAGAGGACGCCCATAAGCGGCACTATAGCCAGAAGTGAGGTTTGACGTAGATTGGTGCCAGTGAGGACAGTGGCTGAAACTGTGTTGATCGCCAAAACTTTCCGAAGAGTGCGAATGGCAATAATTCGTAACAAACATGATCCCCGGTGTCGCGTCGAGCACGCCGAGCACACTCAGAATAGCTAACCTCTTCTTATGAGTCGACCCATCGAGGACTACGCACTTATTGGCGACACCCACACCGTTGCCCTGGTGACACGAGATGGCGATATTGATTGGTTATGTGTACCCCGGTTCGACTCCGGCTCAGTGTTCGCCGCCTTGTTGGGTGATGAGAGCAACGGTCAATGGTCGCTGCGCCCGACGGATTACACGGGTGTGCCACAGCGGTCCTACCTCGGAGACACGTTGATTCTGACGACCGAGTACACCACGCCAACGGGTCGAGCCAGAGTGATTGACCTCATGCCGCACCGCAAGAACCACCCCACGCTCGTTCGACTCGTGGAGTGCATCGAGGGTGAAGTCACCATGCAAACATTCCTGCGCTTGAGATTTGATTACGGCTGGGTGGTGCCCTGGGTGACGGCTATCGATGGCGGTTTGCATGCCGTCGCAGGGCCGGATGCGCTCGTGCTTCGTACACCCATCGAATTGGATTCACATAATCAACACACTGAGGCCACCTTCACGGTCAAATCTGGCGAACGCGTTCCCTTCGTACTCGCTTGGCACAGTGCCACGAAGCCGGTGCCACATGCATTCGATGTTGATGACGCAATCGCCACGGCCGTAACTCGATGGGAGTCCTGGAGCGCCCAGTGCACCTACGACGGGCCCTACCGTGAGCAGGTCATGCGCTCGTTGCTCACCTTGAAAGCACTCACCTATGAACCCTCCGGAGGCATCGTGGCTGCACCCACCACGTCACTGCCCGAAGTGATCGGTGGTGAGCGGAATTGGGACTACCGATACACCTGGCTGCGCGACGCATCATTCACTCTAGACACGCTGGTGCAGACAGGCTTTCAGGCTGAGGCTCGCTCATGGCGGGCATGGCTGCTGCGCGCCATCGCCGGCGACCCGGCTCAGCTGCAGATCATGTACGGCCTTGAAGGTGAACGGCGGCTACCCGAGTACACCCTTGAATGGCTTCGCGGGTACGCCGACTCCGCGCCCGTCCGGGTAGGCAACGGTGCTGCGAGTCAGATGCAACTAGACGTGTACGGCGAAGTATTGGATGCACTGAGCACTTCGCGAATCACACATCTAGAAGGTGATGAATCGACCTGGAAGTTGGAGTGCGCGCTTGCAGATTGGATTGCCGAACATTGGACTACCAAAGACAACGGCATCTGGGAAGTGCGCGGTGAACCACAAGACTTCACCTACTCCAAGGTTATGTCCTGGGTGGCACTGGATCGAGCCGCTACACACGCACAATCCATCGGTGACACCGAGCGAGCACGTCACTGGCGTGAAATTGCTGATCAGATACATGCTCAAACATGCGCGGAGGGCTATGACCCGCACGTGGGATCCTTCGTGCAGTCCTTCACGTCATCAGTGCTAGACGCAAGCACCTTGCAAATCCCGCTCGTGGGATTCTTACCGGCTAATGATCCGCGCGTGGTCAGCATGGTCGACACCATTGAGCGTGAACTCACCCGCGATGGATTTGTGCTGCGCTATCACACTGACACAACCGGCGATGGACTTAGTGGCGATGAAGGTTCGTTCCTGCTGTGTTCTTTTTGGCTGGTCACCGCGATGGCGATGGGCGGTCGCCGTGACGATGCGGTAGCCCTGTTTGAGCGTCTACTCAATTTGTGTAACGACGTGGGTCTGCTGGCCGAGGAGTATGACCCACACGAGAAGAGACTTCTCGGTAACTTCCCGCAAGCGTTCAGCCATGTGGGGCTTGTGCAGGCAGCACTCGCATTATCGATTCACGACTAAAGACAACAGGTAGCCCACGGCTAGTGGCTGGCCGGTTGATCCATCGGAAGTTGAGCTGACACCACCACACCACCGGTGCGTCCCTCGGTCCACGATCAGCTTCCACCAAGGGCTTGGCTCCATGTGGTCATCAATGTAGCGCCAAAACCCCTAGCGTCATGACTCTGCGTGAAGCCACGCCCATCATCTCGCACGGTCAGGCGCAGTTGAGCGTCAACAATGCTCACTGCCACCTCGCAACGTCGTGCGGCACCGTGGCCTGCGGCATTGAGCAGAGCCTGTTCAATAATGCGATAGCAGCCGAGAAGTGTGGCCTGCGGAACGGTCCGACCTAACCGGTCAAGAGTGGGATCAACGCTGATTACGGTGTGCATTCCGGGGTCGTATTGGAGGGCGAGTTCCTCCAGTGCCGACTCAAGATCAACTTCGCTGAGTTGTGGGCTTAGAGCACGTGCAACACGGCGAACATCCACCGCACGAACGGATTCCAACTGGTTGACAACGGACTCTACGGTGGCCTGAGTCCGTTCGGAATCGTGCAGATCCATCATCTGCAACTCCAAACATGCGGCGATAAGTCGTGCCTGCACGCGATCGTGCAAAGTACCGGCAATCTGTCGTCGCGTGAGTTCATCGCCGCGCAGCAGGATGTTTTGCTGGGCTCTGGTGAGGTTGAGCGCCTTCTGGGTTTCCTGGACCTGTTCAGACAGTCGCTGGCTTGTTCTGCCGGCGATTGCGGTGAAGATGAAGACAACGACGGAGATGCGAAGAATCGCCGTGACGATGGTGGGTGCATCAGTTAACACATCCGTCGTCACATCGCCGACCAGAAATCGCTCAGCAACAGCAACTGTCACCGCGAGCACGTGAAAAGCGATGTAAGCCGCAGGTTTCACACCAAAGCGGCGCTGCCATAGTACGCCGAGGTACAGCACGAGGGTGAAGGGGACGGCCATCAGTACGGCGACAAACGTGCCTTCGGTTAACCACTCCAGATCGAAGACGTCACCTTCAGAAATACGTTGGCTATTGCGCAAACCGGAAAGGTAAATCGCCATCACCGGGCCCAGTAGCGCTGGTCGGAAAGGCCACGGCCCAATGATGCGCCACCACGGGTCTGGCAGCGCGGGGACCTTCATTCCAGAGACTCATCACGTGCTTGAATGAGGTTGACATATGCCATCACGGCTTGGGTGCGCACGTCCGTGCGCCCTTCGGCGGCTGGCACGAGAGACCGATATGCCTTGGACAGATCTTTGCGCACTGACTCCGGTGTGAGGCTTATCTGCTGGGCGATTTCTGGAGCGCTCATCCCTAATGAAGCCAATCCCATGATGGTGCGCTGCCTTGGCGTGAGGTGTGCGAGTGCCGTTTCGCCCACGGCACCAGATGCTACATCCGTTTCGAGCAGCCGATTATGGCTCATTCCAGCAGCGGTAGAAATGAGCAGATCGCACAGTTCGGTGGGCTTCAGCGTGCCGGTTTTGGCGAGAAATGACCAGCCGATGCGTTCACCATCTGTCAGTTGTCCACTGATCTTGCGCATTGGGTGCTGGGAGTGAATCACGATGCCGATGTGCGGGTTTCGGTTGCGCAGGGCAACGCCGAGATCCATGCCATCGAGTGTGTCGCGACCGAGGGCTAAATCGATAAGGGCAACATCGGCGTCCTCCACCAGTGTGGAGGCCAGGGCCACCAGAGGGTCGGTCGTGGTGAGGAGGACCTCCAGGGCGGGTAGGCGTCCGAGCAGCGTGGACATGACGCCGAGCAGGGCAGGGTCATTCTCCACATAGATGAGTCGGGTAGGGCGCACTCGGTGAGCCTGTCACACTGGCGGTGGCGCTGGGCGGTTGATCACAGTTGTGAATTCCGACGTAAATGTTGGTGTGAATGTTGCTGCGATGCTGTGCGGTACTCAATGAGGCTAGGGCGGTTTAAGCCCCACCTACCAGCGAACTTCAGACTGTGCTGTTGGCTGTATCCGGACGATTCCAGTTCATAAGTGCCAGAACGTATTCCAACGGGCCCCACGCCGTTTAATCCGGAGCTCTCCAACTGGAAATTGCCCACTCGGTGACTATTTTGGATAACCTGCACACCCTGTGTCACACATGCAATTTCGCGAAAAGGTGACCGCCATTAGCTGCCGGAATCGGTGCCGAGGTGAGCGGTCACTTCGAGGTCGTTCAAGAGAGCGATTACCCGAGATTTGATGTCATTTCGAATAATCCGAACGGCATCAATTCCCTGACCAGCCGGATCAGCAAGTGTCCAATCTTCATAGCGTTTACCCGGATACCATCGGCATGCATCGCCGCAACCCATCGTGATGACCACATCAGAAGCTTCAACCGCGGCGTCTGTCAGCAGTTTCGGGGTTTGCGCCCAAAGATTTATGCCTTCTTCCAGCATTGCTTCGGCGACAGCAGGGTTTATTGAATCGGCAGGTGCAGATCCGGCCGAGCGTACTTCTACGGCGCCACGGGATAAATGCTCGAGGTAGCCCGCAGCCATCTGCGAGCGACCTGCATTGTGAACGCATACGAACAGCACAGTTCGGCGCTGGTCCATCATCACGAACTCCGATCGGTTTCGGCAATGGGATACGGCAAATCGAGGGGTTCGGGTGTTTTTCTCGGATAGAAAACCTCGGTAATGAGGGCGCCCAGCGCGGCACCAATCACTTGGAAACTGATAAACGCCAACACGGAACCAGGTGCGATACCGGTGAAGGTATCGGTCATGCTTCGCCCGATGGTGACCGCTGGGTTAGCAAAGGATGTCGAGGCGGTGAAGAAGTAGGCCGCGCCGATCCAGGCAGGAACTAGGGCGGGACCCAGGGTGCCCTTACCGGTGCGCGTGATGACGCCGATGACGAGCAGCAAACCAGCGGTGGCGACAACTTCGCCCAACCAAATACCCGGGCCGGAACGGATATTTGTGGATGGCTGCCATGCCATCAGGCCGAACATAAGGTTGGCCAGGGCAACACCGGCGAGTCCGCCGATGATCTGAACTCCGATGTAGGCAGCGCCCAATGGGAGCGAAATTTCACGCCGTGCGAGTTCCACTCCGGTGACGCAAGGGTTAAAGTGTGCTCCGGAGATAGGGCCTAAAATCCAGATTAAAACGCCGAGTGCTGCGATGGTGGATAGCGCATTGACCAACAAGATGACGGCGAGGTCATCGCTGAGACGCTGACCCATGATGCCGGAGCCGACCACGGCGGCCACGAGCAACGCGGTGCCGAGAAATTCGGCAAACAGGCGTCGAGTGATAACGATCATGAGGGTTATCTGATCTCCAAGTTCACAAAACTTGGTCGGAGCAGCACGCGGTCTGGTCAACGACGCGCAGATTTCCGGCAGGCTCTGGGTTTTCGGGGTCATCGTCGGTTACGACATAGACCTCCCAGGGAGTTCCCGCCGGGTCATGGACCCAGACTTTGTCTTGCACCGCGTAGCAGCAGTTTGTGTTGGCTTCATCAAAGGTGGCAAGTCCAGAGTCGGACAATCGCTGTGCTGCACTGCTCACCTCGGCAGTGTCGAAAACCTCGATGCCCAGGTGGTTGAGGGCACCGGCCGGCCCTTCACCGCGGTCTGCACCGGGTACCTCAATGAGGACGAGCTTTAGGGCGGGTTCGGTGACAGCGAAATTGGCATAGCCGGGGCGCAACTTGTGCGGCGCTACCCCGAAAAGCTGGGTGTAGAAGTCGATAGAGGCATTGAGATCAGAAACATTGAGGGCAAGTTGTACGCGAGACATCAGGGCTCCGAAGGCTGAGTGATTTGGGTGGTTCGTACGGTTCATTCATATTTACATTGATCAATAAGGAAGGTAGCATCTATATCGACCGATGTCGAATAGATTTGATGAGTCTGACGGGAGAATGATGGCCACCAGGGTCAGTACGGCATTGATGGAGGCAGGCCCAGCATGTTGTCCCACCGGCCTCACCGAACCCATGGACAGGTCAACCGCAGAGGAATTGGCGCGTTTATTGAAGGCGGTGGCTGATCCGGCCCGACTGCAACTACTCGCGTTGCTGCGTTCAAGCGAGAACTGCGAGGCATGCGCGTGCGACCTCACCGAGCCGCTGGGCCTTTCTCAACCCACAGTGTCCCACCATCTGAAGGTGCTGACCGAGGCGGGAATTCTTGGACGAGAGAAGCGCGGGTATTGGACGTGGTACTTCGTCGTTCCGTCCCGGTTGCACGAATTGGCGGCCGTGCTGGCATGAAGCCCATCTACGGTTCGTGGGTGCTGGTGGTTGCCGCTATTCTGGTGATGATCCCGATCAGTGTGCGACGACCCCGCCGTTCGCCCGACTAGTGCTGCGCGAATGTGGTTTCACTGCCGCGCTAGGGCACGAGCGGCCAGGTTGTGGTGATTGTCAAACCACCGTTTTCGTTGGTTTCGGCACGGGCACTTCCGCCCACCGCGGTGGTAGTTTCGCGAACGAGCGCAAGCCCCAGTCCGGTGCCACCGGGCTTCGCGTTACTCCCGCGATAGAACCGCTCAAAGACCGATGCGAGGTCAGGGTCGGAAACTCCCGGGCCATCGTCGGCGACAACGAGTTGGGCGTAACCACCGTGTTCGGTCACCGAGACTGAAACCTCAGCAGCGGCGTAGCTGAACGCATTGCCGAGGAGCTCATCAACAACCCTTGCCACCGCACCTTCACCGGCAAGCACCAGCACCTGGAAATCGGGCAAGGCAGCAGCAATTTTTACACCGGCAGCATCTGCCTGAACCCGACCCACCGCAATGCGCTGGCGTACAACCTCGTGCAGATCTACCCGCACCGGGAACGCTCCAGCATCGGATCGGGCCAGTGCCAGAATCTGGTCAATGCGGTGCGTGAGCCGGTCAATCTCCACGATTGCCGCGCTCGCCTCGTCCCGTAACTGTGTTGTAGGCGCGAGATCTTCAATTGCCTCTACTCGCAGACGTACACCGGTGAGCGGAGTACGCAGATGATGCGAGGCATCTTCCGCGACGCGCTGCTGCCGACTGACCATAAGCGTCAAGCGCGCAGCCGTACGGTTCAAGGCGCGGGCCACCGAACGCACCTCAGCGGGTCCATCGTCCTCGCGGGCCTGCTGGTCTAGGTTGTCCGCCAAGTTGTCAGCAACCTCAGCCACTCGACGAAGCGGCGTCACCATGGAATAGGCCAAAATCCAGGCGAATAGGGCAGCCAGAATGACAACGGCAGTGACGAATCCGGCGAGCGCCCAGCGAGAGCTGCCGAAAGTCCAATCGCCATCCCAAGCCACAGGGCGGCAACGCCCAGGGTCACAGCCACGGGTCGGTAATCGGCAGTGAAGGGAACGAAGGAACCTATCCAGCCCACCTTGGCCCAAGGATCTGTTGCCAGCGCCACAATGTGGGTGACCACGAGTGCCAGGGTTAACCCGGTAAGAACAATGTGCGTGCGCAAAATTTGAGTACGCCAGGGCAGAAGGCGCCCGGAGAGCAATCGGCTGGAGAGCAACAGCCCAGAAACTGTCACGAGGGTGAGGAGTGCGTAGCTGGTGATTCCTGACGATCTGGCAATGAGCCACAGGGTTGGTTCGGCTCGCTGCACAAGGAGCCAAGCAGCCACGAGCGCGATGCCGGAAATGAACGCGGCAATGGTTACACCGAAAACGATGCCCAGGGTGTGCCGGGACGTGGCTGCTCTGTGTCTGTTACTTGCCGGGAACACGATTGACATTCCATTCCACGAGGTTACGTGCGGCTGCCGAAAACCTGACCCGGCCGTCGGCGGTGACCCAGACCGCTGGAATCTGCTGTTCGTCCATCAGGCGTCGGATGTTGCGGTGTCCGGCGAGGAACCCCGTCTTAGTGAGTGTCTCGGCCACCGCGTTATCCGGGTGCACCACGGTGACACCGTGCAGGCCAGAGTCAGCCGATGTTCCAGTACGAGGGTCGATGAGATGGTGAACGACTTGGCCGTCGCGATGCCAACGTCGGCGCTGCACCGACGACGTCGCCACAGACGTATCGGCGATACCGAGCACTGCCACCGGCTCTTGACCACATGTGGGGTCATCTACCGAGACCAGCCACCTGTCGCCTCGTGGCCCGGGTCCAAACGTCGCCAAATCACCGCCAGCTGAAACCAGCGCTGACTCCGCGTGGCCGCGCAGCAGTTCCAAAGCTTCGCGAACGGCGTAGCCCTTGCCAATACCACCCAGATCAATGGGAGTTGAACCAACCTTTACCCGAGCCCCGGCCAGGTCGAATCGAGGCTGCCAGGCACGTCGAGGTACCGGTCGAGGATGAGCCGCAGAAGGTGTGGTGTCGGCCGGCATCCGTGTCCAGGTGCGGTCATACCCCAGCGCTTGCAGTGCCGGAAGAACGCGAGGGTCAAAGCGACCGTGGGTGCGCTGATAGGCGGAAAAGGCTTCGGCGATCACCGCGCTGCAGGTGGGTGACACCTCACACCACTTCTTCGCCGCCGCGTTGGCTCGCATGAGATCACTGTCAGGGTTGAAGCGCGTACACGTGCTTTCGACCCGCGCGAACAGCGACTCAACCTCGTCCAGGGCTTGACTGGAATCCGATCGCGGGTTGAGGAGTCGGACCGAGACGGTGCTCGCCATCGCCGAAAAAGTCCGCAGGACTTCGGTTCCTGCCGGATGTAGTGCGGTGGTTCCTTTCATCCGCTGGCCCCGGTTGAGGTATCCGCCGGGGGCGCCGGTGTTGGCTGGGGGGCGGGTTGCGGGGCGGGCGCGGGAGCCGGGTTTGGTTGGAGAGCAGTGGGAGGATTTGGTTGGGCTTGGTTGGCGGGGCCGGGGTTCGCGGTCGCCGTCGTAGGTGGAGTATCGGATTCACTTGATTCGGCGCGAATCCGCAGTTTCTCCAAAATGCGACGGGTGCGCTTTTCCGTGGCATCCACTTCGGCCAGGATGCGCATTACCTCAGGCGATGATTCATTCTGCACAGTTTCTGTAGACGAGACCGGGGTGGCAGAAGCCACAGTGTTGGCCCGCGGGTCGTTACCCACCACCCATGCGTTGGCACCGAGTAAAACCGTTGCGGTAACCGGAATGACAAAGAGCGAGGATAGCCAGCCCGTTCGGGTGGGTAGCGATCCGCGTCGGCTGGCTGACTTAGTCGTCATCATCGTCGCGGTCGTCGTCATCGTCGTCGTACTCGTCGTCGTCGTACTCGTCATCATCGTCGTACTCGTCGTCGTCATCGTCGCTATATGCACCACCTGAGCCGCCGGTGCTGGCATCAGCTGTAGGAGCCGGAGCTTCGGGAGTTCCTGCTCTTGCAGGTTCATTCGGTTGGGGCGCAGCAGTTGGTGTGCTTAATGATTGAACGGGGAGTGTGGTGCTTGAAGTGGTTGGGCCCGCAATGTCAATTGTGGTTTGGTCGCCAGAATTAATGGCAATGCGAAGTGCGCGCGCAGCATCGAGATCTGCATTGGCTTGCGCGAGTTGTTCGCGTGCCCAAATTTCCAGTGATCGCTCTGCCTCTGTGGAAGTGGCGGCGGTCGTGGCCGCAACGCGAGTGGGGACAACTTCAGGTTCAGCCGAGACCACGCCGGGGATGGCGGCTAAGGCGAGGCTGCCACCGGCAACGGCTGCCACAGACGCGAGACCAGCAAGTGCGGCTCTGCTTTTGCTTAACATTGGGGCTCCTTCAGCTTGAGCTGATGCTCTGTAGTGAAGAGTTAATACCTGCGTTGATAGGTGAGAGTTAGCCAGAAGTTAAGTGCAGGTAAAGGAACTGGCTAGGCAGCATTCGCAACCTTGAGGACCCCAACGCCGAGAATCCCGTTCACTCCCCACTGTTCACCCTCGAGCCGCACCTGCGCAGGATCGGCGGCCACTCTGAGGCAGGTGCGGATCGTCACCGGTGCCATTTCACAGGCGCTGAAAGGCTGAGCGGGCCTGGTAACTGATGTGCTCCAGACCTTTCTAACCCACCGGTGCCCCGGCGCCAACTAAGACCACCATTCCATCGCCACCGGGATTACTCTGGATCGGTATGGCTTTCCAGTTATTTGCTAGCCATACGTTTCCAGCGTGATCAATACCCACGCCGGTATTGCGTTGGAGTCCATCAAATCCGTAACCGGTCTTACCCGAGATATTGTCACCGGTAGTGAGACCGCGCGGGCACGTCTGGGCCTCGGTGCCACAAAAACGACTCACCCGGTCACCCTGAAAATTAGCCACCCACACCTGATCGTCACCATCAATAGCAACGCCCCAGGGAATCGTTAGGCCGCCCCCAGTGTAGTCGCGAGCATTTCCTGCAGCGTCAATGTGGGTGATGCGCGGACGCACAGTGGGTTGCTCGTCAGTGATCACTGGAGCTGACGAGCCACTTGAGTCACCGCAAGGGATCGCGATCACTACCGAATTCGCGACCCACTTAGAGTCGTTACTGTCAATGGCGATCCCGAGCGGGCGTTTCAGTTGGCCGTCAACAAAGGGCGAACCCGCCAGTGGTGATCCATCCGGGGCGAAAGCCGAGACTCCGTTGCCACGAACGTTTGTGACCCAGGAATTTCCCGCCGAATCAATATCGACGTCGAAAGGCTTGGCCAAACCGTTGTCGGTAAGTGCCACGGACCGGGCAGGATCAGCGTCGCGGTAAACCACCAACGAGTCGTTACCGCAGCTGGCCGTAAAAATATCTCCAGCGTCATTACGGGCCATGCCTTGAGGCCAACTGAGGGGTCCCTCGGTAAAGCCAGTGACGTCAGGGGAAAGTGGCTCTCCTTGCAAGGTGAACTGCGACAGGCTGTTTGAAGGGGGAGTCTCAGGGCATTCGCTGCCCTTGAATCCGTAGTTCGATACCCACACGTTGTCATCGCGATCGAAGGTGATGCCAAAGCCGACACCACTGACGCCGCCGCCGCGGTACTCGGTGACCGGTTGTCCAGCTGCGTACGGTTGCAATTTCAACACGGCTCGACCTGCGCACACCGCAATCGGGTTGTCGCTGGGCACGTAGTTATTGCCCACCCACAGACTGCCTTCAGCATCGAAAACGAAGTTTCCTGGAGCATTGAACTGCCGCCCGTTGCCGGTGAACTTCAATGCCAGGATCCAGGAGTTATTGGCTTCAGAAAGCGCCGGGGCATTCGCGTTGGTGCCGGTACTGAGGCCAAAGATGCGCTTGACGTTACGCGCGGGGTCCTTGGCGAGGTTGGCGAGAGACTGTACGGTCTTGGATCCGTCTGTGAACCGCGCTAGGCGTCGACACACCACGGGTGATTCATTGCAGCGCACCAGGATGTTGGCGAGGCTATTGACCGTAGCAAGTGTCTGCGTCTGGTTGCCGTTAGGCGCTGATGCCAGGAAGGAACTGACCTCGCCCGTGGCCGACTCCACCAGATTGCCCACCATGGACGCGGCGTTGGTGAGACCCGGGTTCGTTCCGCCCACTGCGTCACGGGCTAAAAATTGCGCGAGACCATATGCCGATGCCACCGTTGTGAGTTCGTTCAAGTAGACGCGGTCCTGTCCGGGTTCGATGACGGCCATCAGCGTCAAACGCGCCGATAAGTTGCCGCCGGACACCTGGACGTACATCACATCTGCCATGTTTCGGTCTGAAACGTCTGCGCGAAAACCACCCTTGGCCGCGGTGGTTGCGGTGTCAACCACGGTGGCTGAGCCAGGAGAATTGCCTGCGATCCAGGTGGTCACCGTGGCACCGACCACAGGCTGGCCGCCGATCGTTGCTTTGCCGATGACCGTTGATTCTGTAGATGAGGCAACACCGATACCGGTGAGCATGGACACGGCCAGGGCCGCGACCGAACAGGTGGCGATGACAAGGCGCTTCACGCTGAATAACCTATCGCTGCAGGGAGAGGCAAGGGCTGGCAGAGGTGGTGCGTGCTGAGGGAAAACCGCTCGTCCGTTGATCGAGAAGGGGCACCTGGGGCAAATCTTGACCGAATCCAGATTTAGCCATAGTCTGCACGCATGATGGTCGTTGAGGCGCCTGCCGTCGGGTGGGCTGAGACCTTGCGTGAACACGGTCTCAGCGTTACCGCCCAGCGGCTTGCGGTCATGCGTGCCGTGGCCGAGCATCCACACATCACCGCCGATGAAGTTGCTGATGCTGCGCGAGCACACATCGGCGCGATTTCGAAGCAGGCGGTGTATGACGCACTCGGCGTGCTCGTAGACGCAGCCCTGGTGCGGCGAATTCAACCGCAGGGCTCACCGGCGCTGTTTGAAGACCGTGTGGGTGATAATCACCATCACCTCATCTGCCGAGACTGTGGGCGGGTGAGTGACGTGGACTGCGCCGTGGGCTCGGTGCCGTGTTTGACCGCCAGTGACGACCATGGCTTCACCATTGATGAAGCCGAGGTTGCCTACTGGGGACGATGCTCCAACTGTCAACGTGACTTTAGCCGCAACCAATCCCGGTAACTAACAGGAGAGATAAATGGAAAACGACAGCAAGTGCCCGGTCACAGGCTCACTAACTCGCGAGCCTGCCGAGGGTACGTACAACCGGGACTGGTGGCCCGAGCACATCAACCTGGATCTGCTTTCACAGAACCCACCGGCTATTGACCCGATGGGTGAAGAGTTCGACTACGCGGCGGAATTCGCAACGCTTGATCTGGCGGCAGTGAAGGCCGATCTCACCGCGTTGATGACCGACTCCCAAGAATGGTGGCCTGCCGACTACGGCAACTACGGCCCCATGTTTGTGCGCATGACCTGGCATGCTGCGGGCACCTACCGCACCAGCGATGGTCGCGGCGGTGCTGGCGCCGGTATGCAGCGCTTCGCTCCGCTTAACTCATGGCCGGACAACACCAACCTGGACAAAGCCCGACGCCTGCTCTGGCCGATCAAGGCCAAGTACGGTCGCAAACTTTCCTGGGCTGACCTTATGGTGCTCACCGGCAACGTGGCCATGGAAAACATGGGTTTTGAGACCTTCGGCTTCGGCGGCGGCCGAGCAGATGCCTGGGAATCTGACGACACCTACTGGGGTCCTGAATCCACCTGGCTGGCTGATGAGCGTTACAGCGGCGACCGCGTGTTGGAAAACCCGTTGGCTGCAGTACAAATGGGCTTGATCTATGTTAATCCGGAGGGCCCTAATGGTGTGCCTGATCCGCTGGCGTCGGCCCGCGATATTCGCGAAACTTTTGCCCGCATGGCGATGAACGATGAAGAGACCGTCGCATTGATCGCTGGTGGCCACACCTTCGGCAAGACCCACGGTGCCGCGAACCCCGAGGGTGTCATGGGGCCGGAGCCTGAGTCCGCTCCGCTGCAGGAGATGGGACTTGGCTGGAAGAACTCCTTCGGTACCGGAAATGGCGATGACACCATCACCAGTGGTCTGGAGGGTGCCTGGAATTCAACTCCCACCACCTGGGATAACGGCTATTTCCACACGCTGTTTTCCTATGAGTGGGAACTCACGCAGAGTCCGGCCGGTGCCCACCAGTGGATTCCGACCGACCCCGCGGCCAAGACCACGGTTCCTGATCCTCATGTAGCCGGCAAGACGCACGCACCGGTCATGCTGACCACCGATCTTGCCCTGCGCATGGATCCCATCTATGAACCCATCTCGCGTCGCTTCTATGAGAACCCCGAACTGTTCGCTGATGCCTATGCACGCGCGTGGTTCAAGCTGACCCACCGCGATATGGGTCCGATTCAGCGTTATCTCGGCCCGGAGGTCCCCAGCGAAGAACTCATCTGGCAAGACCCGGTGCCCGCGGTCACGCACCCACTCGTTGGCGATACCGACATCGCGGCGCTGAAGGCCAAGATTGCCAACAGTGGGTTAAGCATCGGGCAGTTGGTGTCCACAGCGTGGGCATCGGCATCCACCTTCCGTGGATCGGATAAGCGCGGAGGTGCAAACGGTGCGCGCATTCGCCTCGAGCCCCAGCGTGATTGGGAAATCAACAACCCCAGCGAATTGGGTCGGATTCTGGCCACGCTGGAAGGTATTCAGGCCGACTTCAACACCGGTTCCGGCAGCACGCAGGTATCTCTCGCCGATCTCATTGTTCTCGCCGGTGGCGTGGGAGTTGAGCAGGCAGCAGCCAAGGCGGGTCATAAGGTCGAGGTGCCTTTCACTCCCGGTCGCACCGATGCAACCCAGGCGCAAACCGATATTGATTCCTTCGCCGTGTTGGAGCCCACCGCCGACGGTTTCCGTAACTACCTCGGCAAGGGCCACGTCGTCAATGCCGAGCATCTGCTCATTGACCGGGCAAACTTGCTCACCCTCACACCGCCGGAGATGACGGTGCTGATCGGTGGCATGCGCATGCTCAATACCAATGTGCCGCAGTCAGATATGGGTGTGCTCACGCATCGCAGCGATACGCTGTCGAACGACTTCTTCGTTAACCTGCTCGACATGAGCACTTCCTGGGCGCCGGTTGATGCAGATGAGCAGTCCTACATCGGGCGCACGCGCACCGGTGGCGATCAGCGCTGGACGGCTAGTCGCGTCGACCTGTTGTTCGGCTCAGATTCTCGGCTACGTGCCCTCATCGAGGTGTACGGCGCCGCTGACGGCGAGGCGAAGTTCGTGCACGACTTTATAGCCGCGTGGCACAAGGTGATGGAGTTGGATCGGTTCGATCTGAAGTAACCCAACGTTTGCTGAAGCGGCGAGTTGTCAAAGGTGCCCTCCCTGGGATAAACAGTTAAGTAGGGGAGGAACACACATGGCAGCTCGCCGTTTTCGGTCAGGTGCGGTTCACCGAACCGGTGGACTAGCCCAATAGCCGGTTACGCAACGGCTACACCACGGCCATACCGGGCTTGAGTTCGTGTGCTTTCGCCCAGACTCATCGTCAGCACCACAGGTGTGACGGTGAGTCTGGGGGCAGGCTGTGGATAGCACGGGCATACACAGGCCCCGCATTTATGTGGTGCCAACCCCGCCACCTTGGCCATCGTCGCCTGAGTCAGCACCCATCACGGGTGGTCGACCCGACGAAAGAGCCGTGGCCATCACTCACGCGCAGTCCCTGCAGCGCCTCATCGCCGTCATGGCTGAGGCGGCTGACTCACCGGGCCTCATGCGCAGTCTGGTGTTGGAGGTCCTCAACGGCCACGGTGCGAGGGCGGCTGCATTGGCCTATCTCGACGTCACGGCTCGACTGCGCGTGGTGGGGGCCTATGGGTTCAGCGATGGTGAATTTCTGCTCGGTCAGCAAGCATCTATGTGGGCCCCCGGTCCACTGGGAGATGCCATTCGGCACGACCGCATGCTGGTGTGTGCCACGGCCGATGAGTTGCTGCGTCAATATCCTGAGTTCACGAACGCGGCCCAGGAGTACCCGGTGGTCGTGTCATTGCCGGTGCGCAGTCGAGGGCTGGTCCTCGGTGCAGTCTTAGTAGCCCTCGCTCCCGGATCTGTGGTGGCAGGTGATGATCCCGTATGGAGTGCCCTGGCCGAACTCAGTGGCTGGCACCTGCGCCGATACTCACCCCGGCGAACGGAGTCCCTTCTAGACTCCCGGGCGCCCACCCGCACCCCGGTGCTGAGCGATCGCCAACTCCAGGTACTCCAACTCATGGAACAGCGGCAAACGAACTCGCAGATCGCGACGCGCCTGGGATACAGCACGGCCACGGTACGCGCCGATGCCCTGCATATTTTCCGAGAGTTTCAGGTCCATTCCCGCCACGACGCGGTACGAAGGGCGCTAGAAGCCAGCATCATCGACAGCAGCCAATCCTGATCCCACCGCCGGGATCCCGGCGCGATGAGATACATTTGAGACATTACTGAGATGTTTGGGCGAACTTTCCTGGATGTCGCTTCGTATGAGTGTGGAGAAAGGGACTGCCCCATGGCAAACCTCACGGCCGAGGGTGTCGCAACCGCGCGCACCCCCAGCCAGTTGCTCCGCAATTTCTCTCGAGCCATTCAAGGCCGCCTCGACGCCCTAGCCCTACGTTTTCGTCCCGCTGGCCTACTCGGGCGACTCACCCGCGCCCTTGCCCGCACCTGGACTACCGCCTGGTGGATCGGTGTTACCGCCGTGGCCGCATCCGTGGCGTGGGCGTTGGCGTCTGTCGTGGGCATCAGCGCGCCCGTGCCCGCAGCCGTCGCCTCTGTACTCACCGTTGCCCTATCGCTTAATCGTTCGCTGCGCACCGGAGTATCTCTGGTGGCAGCGACCGCGGCAGCCATGGTCGCGGCTTTCGCGCTGTACCAGGTGTGGGGGTTACATGTGTGGACCGCCGGAGTCTTGGTGGCTGTGTCACTCATCATCGGGCGCACCATGCGTTTGGGTTCCGACGGCTCCCTGCAGGTGCCGGCGCTTGCACTGTTTGTCTATTACCTAGGCGATGACCTCACCAACGACGTCATCGTGCAGCGCATCATCGCCACGCTCCTTGGCGTCGTTGTCGGCGTTTTGTTTTCGTTTATTGCCCACCCGGAACGCCCAGAAGAACGCGTCACCGAGCAACTTGCCGGCATCAGTTTTCGTCTCGGTGCGGTGCTCGTTGAGATCGGGCGCGACACAGTGAATGGCTGCACCCGCCGGCAGGCCGCGCAATGGCTCACCGCGAGTCGTGGCCTGGCCGTTGAGGTGCGCAAGCTAGGCGAAATGCTCGACGAGCTTGCCCTCGGCACCTCTACTCGGACAGCCGCGACGAAAACCAAAGTCTCGCGTGGGCAGGCCATTCGAGATCAATACAGCGTGATTTCACAAACCAGCGCGCAGGTAAACGACATTGCGCGCGGGCTCTTCGACGCAACAGCTCGTGGCGACGTGGTGATCCCCGAAGCGCTCGGTGCAATGATCACCTCAACGGGTGCAGCACTGGAAGTTCATGCTTCTGCACTGTCCACCATGATCGCTGATGGGGGCGATCCGCCCACCGGAGTGCTGCGCGCCCTAGACGCTGTAGTGGAGGGGCGTTCCAAGTCGGTGGCTAACCTCAAGACAGTCGACGACACCGGCGCGTTACTTCTGGGTGGATCAATCCTGACCGAGGTGGATCGCATGGTGCATCAACTGGGCGGAAAGTCTGACTCGTAGTAGTGACGAACGCGTTAGGAGAGTAGGCGTCCGTGGCGATGGCGGGTAATAGAAATTGCCTGCTCCTTCACCCAGTGGCCTAGCTCGAGGTAGCCATCGGCCACGATCGGGTGGTCATCAACCGCAACGCCGGCAGCATGGGCCGCGGCCAACACCTCAGCGGGTAGCGGAGCCAGAGCTCGGAGGCGTTCGACGTTGCCACCGTTGAGCGTGGCCACAATGTGTTCATCCGCCCACAGCAGTGGTGTGCCTGACATGGATGCAGCCTCAACCGCGATCGCGCGTTGAGTTTCGGTGACTGATCCGTCCGCGAATACCACCACGCCATCGAGTGGGTGATAGCGCAAAATATTGTGCTCACTGCGCAGACCCGTGGGGTCATGATCGCGGGCATAATGAGACACCCACGCATTGCGAACAGATGCCAGCGCGGTATCGAGATCTACATGGCTGCTGGTCCATTGGCCGAAATTGTTCAGATATGACGGGCCACCCGGCTTCGCCCCCGCACCGATGCTGGAGCGTTTCCAGCCACCAAAGGGCTGGCGCTGCACGATCGCTCCGGTGATGTAACGGTTCACGTAGGCGTTGCCGATCTGCACACGGTCCATCCAGTAGTCGATCTCACCCGGGTCAAGACTATGCAGCCCACCGGTGAGTCCGTACTGCGTCGCGTTTTGCAGCGCGATGGCGTGATCAAGATCATCGGCACGCATAATTCCCAGCACCGGCCCAAAGCACTCGGTGAGGTGAAACCACGAATCGGGCTGGGTGTTCCAACGCACACCCGGTGTCCACATATGTGCGCCTAGGTTTGCCGGTTCCACCAACCATGACTCACCGGAATCCAGCGAGGTGAGTCCGCGCAGCAACGCTCCGCTGGGATCGGTGATGACCGGGCCAACGATGGTGGCCGGATCGGTGGCATCGCCCACCTTCAGGCTGCGGACCGCGTCAGCCAGACGGATCGCGAAGGTGGGATCGTCATAGACCGACGCCTCAATAATGCCGAGGCTGGCCGCGGAGCATTTTTGTCCTGCGTGGCCGAATGCCGACTTCACCAGGTCCTTGATGGCCTGATCCATATCGGCTGCTGCAGTGATGATGAGGGCATTTTTTCCACTTGCCTCGGCATTGAGTCGCATGGTGGGTTTCCAGGTGTGAAACATTTCTGCGGTGAGCAAACTGCCGGTCAGGATCACCTTGTTTACATCGTCGTGGGTGATGAGGTGTTGTCCCACCTCGTTATCCGGCGTGCACGCCAACTGCACCAGGTGGGTCGACACCCCTGCCGTTTCGCAGGCTTCCTGCAGAATCTGCACCGTCAAAGCGCCCACCGCGCGAGCCTCGGGCGCGGGTTTCAAAATTGCCGTCCCACCCGCTGCGATGGCGTGCACGAGTCCGGCAACAGGGATCGCGAACGGAAAGTTCCAGGGTCCAGCCACGACGGTCACCGCGTGCGGGGTCCAGTTGAGTCCGGCATCGACATTGCGCTCGTGGGCGAGGGTGAGGTGGCTGGCAAAGGTGACGAAGTCGATGCCTTCGCTCACTTCGGGGTCGCCTTCGCGCAGGGTCTTGCCGGTGGTGGTGGCCATCACTTCGAGAAGTTCACCGCGGTGAGCGGCGAGAGCATCGGCCATCGCGGTGAGCACATCGCGTCGCTGTTGCCAGGTGGTGTGTTGCCAGGTGGATTGGGCAGCGACAGCCTGGGTGAGTAGAGCGTCAACATCGGCGAAAGACTCCACCAGCGATGGGTCTGCCGGCGCTGTAGCTGCGGCAAGTTGCTCTCCCCACGCGCGATTTCCCGGTGTCGTGAAGTCGGTATCGGCGACGTTTTCGAAGTGTCCATCAGCGCTGAACCGCACCACTTCGGTGCGTCGATCCTGGGTGCGAAATGACTCGGTGGGAACCTGTTCCATGCGCTCAAGTGATCGGATGAAGCGGTTGGTCTCTGACGTCCAGGCGGGGGAGTCGGGGGTGAGGTCGAACAGCGCCCGCAGAAAGTTTTCCGGCCCGGAGTTTTCATCGAGACGGCGGGAAAGATAGGCGATGGATGCATCACGATCCTGCTTTTCCACCACGGGGGCGTAAAGAAGGAGGGATCCACACTCATCACGAACCACGCGCGATTGAGCGGGCGCCATACCTTCGAGCATTTCGATCTCAATGCGATCGGCGGCGTTGAGTTCATCGCGCAGGGTGAGTGCCCAGGCAACATCAAAGAGGTTGTGTGAAGCCACTCCAATGCGCACAGCTCCCGGGTTTCCCCACGCTAATGCGTTGCGCAGCATCAACTTATAGGAAGCATCTACATCGTCTTTACTGTGATAGGGCGCCTGCGGCCAGTCGCGTTGCTCAGCCTCAACCTGTTCCATGGCGAGATTGGCACCTTTAACGATACGAATCTTGATACCCGAACCGCCCTTGGCTTGGCGGTCGTTGGCCCACTGGCACAGGCGCTGCAGCGCATCGTGGGAGTCGGGCATGTATGCCTGCAGCACGATGCCTGCGGGCATCTGGGCGAACTCTGGACGGTTGAGAACGCGAATGAAAGCCTCGACTGAAAGATCAAGATCGCGATGCTCCTCCATGTCAAGATTGACGAAAGAATCGTGTTCTAGCGCAATGGAATACAGCGCCGAGAGTCGCTCGGTGATGCGTTGAAGCGAATCTTCCCAGGCGAGCACGTCAAGGTTGGCACACAGTGCAGAGATCTTGACCGACACGTAGTTGACGTCATCGCGTCGGAGTCGATCGGCCACCATGTCGAAGCGGGTATCTGCCTCTGCATCAGACAGAATCGCTTCGCCAAGAACGTTGATGTTGAGTCGAAAGTTTTCGCGGGCGCGGCGAGAGACATACGCGGAGAACGGGCGATCTTCCGCCGGCAAGATGACGCCCTTCGTTTCACCACCCACGCGCCAATCCACCGCGCGTTCGGCGACCCATGGCAGGTAGGGCGCGACGATACCCAGCATGCGCAGACCCAACCCGTCGATGAATCCCAGCGAGGCGGGCACACCGGTGGAAACAAGGTCGTGCAAGCGCCGAGCTGCCCGGCGTCGATCGCGGATACGCAGCACCTGATCAGTGAGGTCTAGGAGGAGATCGCGGCCAGCGTCATCGGCCAGCAGATTGCCTAGCCGCGTGGCGCTACGTCGTTCTTTTCGGCTGGTGTTGGCTAGCGCGGTAGTCAATAGCCGGGTTGCCCGCTGCACAGCACGTTGCACGCGCTGGGGGTCATCGAATGCCTCGGGCGCAGCGGCGGCAGAGTTCGTGGCGGCGGTGGTGGTGGTCATAGGGGTATCAGACCGGGTATCGATCGTTCTGTCTTGTGCCACAGTGGTCCCATGACTGTCGAAAAAGTACCAAAGCCAAGCGAGGCGCTGCGGGTTTTTCGCCAGTTGGTGGATGGATTACCGCAGGTGATGGCGTCGGCGAAAGACGTGCAGGGGCGCTACCTCTATGTGAACGCCGGATTCGCTGAGCGGGTGGGGCGTCCAGCTCGGGAAATCGTGGGCGGGAGCGTGGGGGATTTCTTTGCTGCAGAGTTAGCCGAGTCCTATATGGCTCAAGACACCGCGGTGTTGGTTGACGGTGAACCACTGGCAGGTCACCTGGAGTTGATCGTGCGTGCCGATGGGCAACTCGGTTGGTATCTCACCTCGAAGTCTCGGTTGTTCTACGACGATGCATCAGTGCTTGGCGTTGCGGTGATGTCGGTTGATCTGAAGGCGCAGATGGATGGCGCTCATGCCGGGTTGGCTCGCATGCTCACAGCGGTGCGTGCGGATGCAGCCGCGCCCTGGCGAGTGGGGGAGTTGGCGGCGGTTGCGCAATTATCCACGTCGCAGTTAGAGCGGCTGTGTCGCCGAACGCTGGGTATGGCACCGCGAGGCGTGCTTCAGCGCCTACGCATCGAAAACGCAGTGCGGTTGCTCGCGACGACGACGTTGACCGCCGGTGAGATTGCGGCAGCATGTGGGTTCTATGACCAGAGCTCCTTTACCCGTCAGTTTCGCTCCGTCCTCGGGTTGACACCGGGAGCTTTTCGGGCGCTGGGTTAATCCCCCGGGGCC
>JABAYF010000001.1 GCA_018609125.1 Candidatus Nanopelagicales bacterium
CCCCAGAAGACGCCACCATCGAGGTAGGCGGACTCCTCGCCGACATCGGTGCCGCCACCGCTTCCGCGCCGGCACCTCCTCCTCCCCCCGCGCCGACTCCCGCACCGACTCCCGCACCGACTCCCGCACCCACTCCCGCACCCACTCCCGCACCCACTCCCGCACCGACTCCCGCACCCACTCCCGCACCCACTCCCGCACCCACGCCGGCACCAACGGCCGGGTCCAATGACACCTACGTCACCCCGCTCGTGCGCAAATTGGCTAACCAAAATGGGGTGGATTTGACCACGGTCACCGGTACCGGTGTCGGCGGGCGCATCCGTAAAGCCGACGTACTGGCCGCTGCCGAGGCCGCACGTGCGACGACTCCTCCACAAGCCGCGCCCGACTCCGCTGCTATGCCATCGCCAGCCGCTCCCGCCGCAGCCATCCCACCTGCCGTGGCCGGACTCCGCGGCAGCACCAAGCCCATGTCTCGGCTTCGCCGCGTCATTGCCGATCGCATGCTGGCATCCCTGCAAACCTCCGCCCAACTGACCACGGTGGTTGAGGTTGATGTCACTCGAATCGCTGTCCTTCGCGATCGCGTGAAACGTTCCTTCGCCGAACGCGAAGGGGTCAAACTGTCATTTCTTCCCTTCTTCGCTGTGGCTGCCATCGAAGCCCTCGCCGCGTTCCCCATGGTCAATGCCGAAATCGACATGGCCGCAGGCAACATCACCTATCACGACCAGGTGAATCTAGGTGTTGCCGTAGACACCGACCGTGGCCTGCTGGTACCGGTCATCAGAGGCGCCCAAGATCTCAACGTTGCCGGTGTGGCTCGACGCATCGCTGACCTCGCCGAACGCACCCGCACCAACAAGGTGTCCCCGGATGAACTGTCTGGGGGCACGTTCACGCTCACCAACACCGGGAGTCGCGGGGCGCTGTTCGACACGCCCATCATCAATCAGCCCCAGGTTGCCATCCTCGGTACTGGCGCTGTAGTTAAACGCCCGATCGTGGTCACCGATGAGAACGGAAGCGACCTCATTGCCGTTCGTTCGATGGTTTATCTGGCCTTGACCTATGACCACCGGCTCGTTGATGGTGCCGATGCCGCCCGCTTCCTCTCGGCCATTAAGAACCGCCTTGAAGAGGCTTCATTCCAAGATCTCAGCGCCTAATGCGCATCGCGGTCACCGGCGCATCCGGGCTCATCGGATCGGCCCTCGTTCCGGCCCTGCGCGATCGTGGTCACGAAGTGTTACGACTAGTGCGCAAGCCGGTAACCGCCCCCGATGAGGTGCGTTGGGAACCGGTCAGCGGCTTCGTAGACCCCAAAACCTTCGTCAATATTGATGGCGTAGTTCATCTCGCCGGCGCCGGCGTCGGCGACCACCGCTGGACCGATAGCTATAAGGCCGAAATTCGTTCTTCGAGGGTTCTGGGCACCCGCACGATAGCCACAGCCATGGCAACACTGGCGCCGCAGCCTCAGGTGCTCGTCTGCGGCTCGGCCATCGGGTACTACGGAAACACCGGGGATGCACCCGTCACCGAAAAGTCACCGCAGGGACATGGTTTTCTTGCCGACGTAGTTGCCGACTGGGAGGCCGCGGCTGTGCCGGCTGAGCAGGCTGGCATCCGAGTGGCGTACGCAAGAACCGGCTTGGTGGTGAGCGATAAGGGCGGGGCCTGGAAGCGCCTACTGCCCATTTTTCGTTTCGGATTGGGTGGGAAACTTGGCTCAGGCCAACAGTTTTGGTCATTCATCACGCTGCGCGACGAAATCAATGCACTCATCGCACTCGTCGAGGACAGCAACTTTGCGGGCCCGGTAAACCTGACATCACCACAACCGGTGACCAATGCCGAGGTCACCGCAGCGATGGGACGGGTGTTGCGCCGCCCCACGTTGCTACCCGTTCCTGGATTCGCTCTAAAGGTCGCACTCGGTGAATTTAGTTCCGACATCCTCAGCAGCCAGCGTGTACTGCCGGCCGTGCTTGAGGCACACAACTTTCGTTGGGCCGATCCCGCTATTGACGATGCGATCAAGACGTTGGTGTAGGTGCACATACCGGCAGTGGCGTCGTCGGCACGGACTCCCCCGCCACCAACGACCATCCGGTAGCGACAACAACTCCTGCTACGCCTACCGCCGCTATCGACAGCAACCAGCGCCGACGCTGAGAGCGACCCAACCTACGGTGGCGTCCCGTGGTTGTGGCCGTGGCGAATTGAGGTACGGGCCCAGCCGGCACTCTTCGATCCGCCACCGGTGACCGGGCAGATCGACCGCCACGACGTGCTGCTTGGGCTAGAGCCACTGAAACCGCAGCCATAGACGGCGCGGGTCCATCTGCACCTTGGAGCAGGGCCGAAACTGCCTGTGCTTTAACGCTGCCATCAGGGAGGTGATCCAGAGCCCACATAGAAAAGGCGGCTGTTTCCTCGCGCAGTGCCTCTGTTGGACTCCAGCCAATCAGAGTGACCTGTCCATCTAGGCCTACCCAGACGGCCTCGGCCACAGACTGACTATCGGGCGTTTCAAGGAGACCCACTCCCACGTCATGCAGACATGCCCATGCGCGTGCCACCGAAGCTAAGGTGGACACCCGATCTAGCCCCGAGACAGCGTTCGCAAAGAGATCTCCCTCACTTGGTACCTCAAACCCCAATTCCAGGCCTTCGGCACTTATCCGGGCCGCAACAATTGGGGCCAGGTTTTCCAAAAGTGGACGCGCTAAAGCGTTGCGACGCAATCGTTCTCTTTCGAGGAGGTCGTGTCCGCAAAGAATGTGACGATACTGGATCACTGATGCCGTGAATGTTGTCATCCCCGCATCGTCGTCTGAATTGCCGCCCAGGCGCCGGGCGTCATCCACAGGGTGGGCCACGATAGCGTCAACTCGTGCACTCTTCTTCATCGGCTGATGTGGTCATCGTGGGCGCTGGCCTGGCCGGATTGGCCGCGGCAACGCACCTGCATGCGGCTGGCATCGAAGCCCTAGTGGTCGAGGCAAGCGATGGTGTGGGTGGGCGAGTTCGCACCGATCTCATTGACGGCTTTCGACTTGACCGGGGTTTCCAGCTGTACAACCCGAGTTACCCAGAAGGCCAGCGCCTCTTCGACTATGCCGCGCTCGACCTGAAACCCTTCATCGCCGGTGCCGAGGTGGTCCTGATGAAAACGCGGTCGCGCATCGCTGATCCACGACGAAAGCCGAGTTGGGCGTGGGCCTCACTCCTCGCCCCGCTGGGTAGCGCGCGCGGGGAATTGAACTTTGCTCGATACGCATGGCGACAAGCGCAGGCGCCCATGGCTTCGATCCGATCAGCCCCTGACATCACCACCGAGGAAGCCCTCATCGGTGCCGGTATCGATTCTGAACTCATCGAAAGGTTCTTGCGGCCCTTTCTCGGTGGCGTATTTCTCGACGATTCCCTCACAACTTCCCGGCGCTTTTTCGATTTAGTGCTGCGGTCCTTCGTGCGCGGCACTCCCTCGGTTCCTGCGCTCGGCATGGGCGAACTATCAGCTCAATTGCATCGTCAGGTCGCCGACCATGTGCTGTTCAACACCACGGTCACCGAAATTACGGCCACGGGCGTGCGCACACAGCGCGGAGCCATTAACTCCGACACGGTTCTCGTGGCTACCGATCCCCGCACCGCATCGGTACTCACTCCCGGTCTTACCGTTCCTGATGGACGCCCAGTCACAACCTGGTATCACCACATCCCCTCCGGGCACCCGCCGTTATCGCACGGGGATGGGGTGCTCGTTCTTGACGGTAGCCGCGGCGGCCCGCTGATCAACACCGTTGTCCTCACCCAGGCGGCACCAAGCTATGCACCACCCGGACACACCCTGGTCTCATCATCAGCACTGGGTAAGCACTCCTCCGCGGATATGGACGAGCAGGTGCGTCAGCATCTAGCCCGCCTCTACGACGTGAACACCAGCGAGTGGGAACTCATCGCGCACTACCCCATCCCGTATGCACTGCCCGCGATGACCGTTCCGCTCAACACCGAGCAAACGGTTCGCCTCGGTCACGGCAGGTACGTTGCCGGCGATCATCGAGACACCGCATCAATCCAGGGCGCACTCGTCAGTGGACGTCGCGCCGCCGAAGCAATCATTTCTGATCGATTGGGAAAACGATGACACCGCAACGCATTCTCGCTACCAGCGGCGGCTTCCAAGCCACAGACAGATGGGGCGTCATGCGCCCGGCACCCATGCTGCTCGAAGCTCTGCGCCGCACCGGCAAAGACCGTCCCAAGGTCACCTTGCTCATGACAGCCAGCGGCGACGACACGAGTTACCTCACCAGGTCTTATGCGGCACTCGCTGATGTGGGCTGCGATGTTGACCATCTGTCTTTATTCACTATGCCAAACCGGGAGCCAGAAGTGGTTCTTGGCCGCAGCGACCTGGTGTGGGTGGGTGGTGGAAGTGTGGCGAACCTGTTGGCGCTGTGGCGACTACACGGCGTGGACACCGCCATGCAGAATGCGGCTGATCAGGGAACCATCCTGGCCGGCGTCAGCGCGGGCTCAATCTGCTGGCACACCGGTGGCCCGACCGATTCTTTCGGCCCGCAATTGCAAGCCGTCACCAACGGTCTGGCGATGCTGCCCTACGGAAACGGAGTGCACTATGACTCCGAAACCCAGCGGCGTCCACTGCTGCAGCAGCTGGTTCGCGACGAGATACTCCCCACGTCCTACGCAACAGATGACCGTATTGGTATCTGGTACGAAGGCGAAGATGCCTGCGAGGTCATGAGCGATGTTGAACCCAGCGCTGATGGGCCTTGCGCGTATCGCATTGAGCGAGTGGGCGGTGAGGTCGTGGAAACGAAGTTGCCGGTAGGCCCGCTCAGCCTTTAGAGGTGTAAGGGCTTAAGCCTCGGGCATCGTCAATGGCCCGGTCTTCGCCACCGGGAAGTAGTCCTGGCCGATTCCGGCTTCCTTCTTCGGAATCATGACCGAACGATTCCATGACACGATCTCGTCACCGTCTTGATTGAGGCCGCGAGTCCGCATCGTGATGATGCCCATGTTGGGACGCGATGAGCTTTCTCGCTTGTCGATACAGATGCTTTCCGCATAAACCGTGTCACCAACGTAGAGGGGGTGGGTGAGGCGGATGTCGGTCCAACCCAGGTTGGCCACGGCGTTTTGACTCATGTCGATGACCGACAGACCCAGAACGAGCGCCACGGTGAGCCCGGAGTTGATGATGACCCGACCACCGGTGATGGGGTTGGACTGGGCCAGATCAGCGTTGAAGTGGTTCTGGTTCGTATTGCACGTCAACAGGGTGAACCAGGTGGAGTCTGCCTCTGAGATTGTCCGCCCAAACGGATGCTGGTAGGTGTCCCCCACGACATAATCTGCGAAAAATAGGCCCAACTGGGCCGGATGCACGGTTGCCATGGCAGCATCCTGCCGAAAGCACCGATGCAGGTCTACACCGGGTACCCGCTGGCGTCGACCGGCTTCGCGGGAGACAATCAGCACGTGACCCTACGCCCTGACACGGTCGATCTGAGCGCTGCTCACCGTATGGGCACGGCTGTGTCCTCGGTAATTTCTGGCAAGCCCGATGCCGTACACACCGCGCTCATCGTGTTACTCGCCGGTGGACACCTGCTCATCGAGGACGTGCCCGGCGTCGGCAAGACGATGCTGGCCAAATCTCTCGCCCGTTCACTGGGCTGTTCGGTACGCCGGATTCAGTTCACCCCCGACCTGTTGCCCAGTGACGTCGTTGGGGTGAGCATCTACAGCGCCAGCACCGGGGAGTTCGACTTCAAGCCGGGAGCGATTTTCGCCAACATCGTGATCGCTGATGAGATCAATCGCGCTTCACCGAAAACCCAGGCTGCCCTGCTGGAATGCATGGAGGAGGGCCAGGTCTCCGTTGACGGTGACACCTACCTTCTCGCTCGTCCATTCATGGTGGTCGCTACTCAAAATCCGGCTGAGATGGAGGGCACCTACCCGCTGCCCGAGGCCCAGCGTGACAGATTCATGGCGCGCATCCAGATGGGCTATCCTGATGTTGAGTCTGAAATCGCGATGCTCAGCGCCCGCGGTTCGGCAGACCCGCTGACCCAACTATCAGCTGTCGCCTCGGCCAGCGAGATCGTCGACATGGTTGATGCTGTAGCCGAAGTGTTTGTGGCTCCATCCCTGCACCGCTATGTCGTAGACATCGTCCGAGCTACCCGACACAGCCCCGATATTCGTCTTGGCGCCTCACCCCGCGCCGCGCTCCACCTGTTGCGTGCGGCGCGAGCGTCGGCAGCACTGGCCAACCGCGACTATGTCCTCCCCGATGACGTACAACGACTCGTGGTTCCGGTGATCGCCCACCGCCTACTGCTCACAACCGAGGCCCAACTGGGCCGTCGAAGTGGCGAACAGGTGCTCGCCGACATTGTGGGCACGGTCCCCGTCCCAGCGGCGACCTAACCGAAGACTCACGCATGGGCCTAGGACGGTTGACCGCTGCGCTCACCTTGCGCGGCAAGGGGCTCCTCGCCGTCGGGTTGGGTCTGGCTGTGGGAGCGGTCTTGTCTGGCCAGCTAGACCTCATGCGCATCGCTGTCCTCCTACTGGCGCTACCCCTGGTCACCTTGCTATGGGTTTCTAGGCGCAGTTTTCGGTTGGGATGTGTGCGCACCCTGACCCCGAGTCGTCTGGAAGTTGGGCAGGCCGGCGAGGTCACCACTCGGATCACAAACCTGAGCACCACCAATTTTGGCCGCACTGATATCGGCGGGTTGCTCGTGGAGGATGGCGTACCGGCAGCCCTGGGGCGAACCGCGTACGGCGTGCTCACCCGACTGAGATCAAAAGAGTCCACCGATCTGGTTTATCCGGTACATGCCACCCAGCGTGGCGAGTGGCAAGTCGGACCGCTCGGTGTGACTGCGGTTGATCCTTTCGGCCTCGTCCGGCTGCGCCGAACCTTTCAGTCCCGATACAGGGTGCTCGTGCTGCCCTCCGTCGTGACGTTGCCCGGTGGTGGTCTGCGCGCTGAGCATCGCGGATTCGGTGAAAGCAGCATGTCCATGCTTGCAGCGCGGGGTAACGACGACCTTGTGCCACGTGAATATCACCACGGCGATGACCTCCGCCGCATTCACTGGCGAGCCAGCGCACGCACGGGACAACTCATGGTGCGTCGCGAAGAACAGCCATGGACCCGTCATGCGACCGTTGTCATGGATTTATGCGCAAGTGCCCATGCGGGTATGGGCCCATGGTCCAGTTTCGAGACTGCGGTGTCACTTGCCGCGAGCACCAGTATCGCCCTACTGCGCAATGGTTTTGAAGTACGCCTATGTAGCAGCGATGGCACCACTTTACTGTCTTCCTTGACCGGCGTAGAAGGTGAGTTTCAGCTGCTTAACGCCCTCGCGGTTATCACAACCCAGCCCACATCAACCGTGGCAATCGGTACCTTTCACGCAGATCTCATCGTGAGTATTTCCACAGCGCGCCGCGGCACCGATGAACTGCTGGAGCATCAGGCCCCACGGGGTCGCGGGGACCTAGGCATCAGCCTCATTCTTGATACGGCCGCATGGGGTTGCAACGACGCGCTATCGGCAACTGAGGTGAACCTTGCTGCCCAACGAGGTGCCTGGCGCACAGCAGTTATTCCAGCGCGAGAGCGGGCGGTGGAATCTTTAGCGCAACTATGGCCACAACTGCTGAGCTCCACAGCTCAGGCCCCCGGAGGCGTGCGCTCATGAAGTGGGCCCAGGGCAGGCTTCTGACCAGCCTGGCCGGAGTAGGCGCCACTTTGTCCGCGAGCATCGTGTTGATCCCGCTGTTTGACTCCTTCGCCTTCGCACTACCGGTTCTGGCTGCGGTCGTCGCGGTTGTCGCCGCCGGGATCATTTGCCGACTGATCGATCTACCCGTGGTGCTGCATCCGATTGCTGAAATTTTGGCGCTCACCACAGCACTGGCCTGGATATATGCGTTGCCCGAGACCCTGTGGGGGTTCATTCCTGGTCCTGCGGCTGTCAGTTCCCTACGGGAATTGGTGCAATTGGGTATCGACGAGTCGCAGGTGCTGGTGGCACCCGTGCCCGGTGACCCCGCCCTCACTATTTTGGCCGCCGGTGGCGTGGGCCTGATCGCTATTTGCGTTGACATCGTGGGGGTTACGCTTCGCCTGCCCGCCATCGCCGGCATTGCGCTCCTGGCGCTCTACGCACTGCCAGCCGCAATTGCTCGCGAGGGTGTGGCCTGGTGGCTGTTGCCGATCGCCGTTGCCGGCTGGTTGGCACTTTTGGCCAGTGACACCGCATCTTTGCTGCGTTGGTGGGGGCGGCCGCTGCATGCCCGCGGTGCTCCGTCATCGCCACGGGGACGCCCCCGCGGGTGGCTAGCCGCCGCGGCCGCAATCACCATCGCACTCGCGCTGCCCGCGGTGATTCCCGGTCTAGGAAATCCCGTGCTCGGTTCTGGTCGCGGCGAGACCATCTCAGGCATAGGCAGCTCAAACTCACTCAACCTAGATCCGTTCGTTTCCCTACGCCGAAGCCTGGTGAATAACCCGAGCCAAGAGATCCTGCAAATGCGCAGTGATGCTGCCAGGCCCGGCTATCTGCGGCTGAACACCCTGACCGAATTTGATGGGGTGCGCTGGAGTGCAGCACCAAGTTTTCCGATCCCGCTCACCGACTCCCTCCCGGCACCTGCGGTGGGTCGTGGCGTTGCCGTGGAGACGAACACGTACCAAATTGATGTGGGCGCCCTGACTAACAGTGCCCTGCCGGTGCCCTATGCAGCCACAAGAATTCAGGGCAGCGGTACCGACCTGAGTAGTCAGTGGACATGGGATGGCGCCACCCGCACAGTCGTGGGCGATGACGTGACCAGCGAGGGGCAAAGTTACGCCGTTCTGGCTGACCAAGTGACCCCCACACGTGCACAACTGCGCAGATTCACCTCAGACTCCCCACCGGCTGCGATAGATACGTTGACGCTGCCAGGAGATCTCAGCCCGCTGGTAGCTGATCTTGCTCGTGTGGTGACCGCGGGTGCGTCCTCGAGCTATGAACAGGCTGTTGCCCTTGAGCAATGGTTCACCGAAACCGGGGATTTTATTTACAGCACATCCATTATTGGTGATCCCGATACCGATCCGGTGGCAGATTTTCTGACCGAACGGGTTGGTTACTGTGAGCAGTTCGCGGCGGCCATGGCGCTGATGGCACGGAGCCTTGGCATTCCCGCTCGCGTCAATGTGGGGTTCACCTCCGGCACGGAGATTGAGCCGGGAGTGTGGTCGGTGCAGGGCAGCAACGCCCATGCATGGCCAGAGATTTGGTTTGACCAGGTGGGGTGGGTGTGGTTCGAACCGACACCGTCAACCGCCACCACCGCCGGGGTCGTTCCGCCGCCCTACTCCAACACGCCGGACCGTCCCCGGCCCACCCCGGAACCCAGCACAGCCCAACCACTTCCACCCGATGTCGTCGTGGACGATCCCACGGCGAGTGCCGCCACCGGGCCATCGTCCATGGCCGGAAATTTCATCTTTATTGCCCTAGTCGTGGCCGCAGCGAGTCTGGCCGTGCCCTTCTGGCTTACTCGTTTACGTCGACGTCGGGCTTTGGCCACGAGCGACCCGCGCACGCGAATCGACAATGCCTGGTCCCATCTTCATCAGATCGCCTCAGCCTGGGGCTGGGCGTGGCCCGAGTCGCTCACCCCGCGACAGGCGGTGGCTACGTGGACGCGTGCGCTTACCGACGGCACCGAAACCCGCCATGACCTGGCTCGGTTGCTCTGGTGGGTGGAGCAGGCACGCTATGCGCCCGCAGATGACCGCTTGGACGCAGTGACATCGACAACGCTGGCAGAGGTGCTCCGCCGGGTGGAATCAACATTGAGTCAGCGAGCAAACTTCAGCCAGCGAGTTCGGGCCCGCGTGTGGGCACCACTGGCAGCGAACGGTTCAACTCGTTGGCGCGACGCGTGGCCCGAGGGCGATAGCCCTTGGCAGGAGGATGAGGTGGAGATGATCCTGGTGGAGTCCAGAACGCAGCGTTAGCTTTGGCCGCCGGGGCCATCGTCGCGACGCTTTTGCCAGCGATCATCCAGGCGATCCATGAACCCACCGGAGGGCTTGGGAGCGCGTGATTTTTTGCCGCCGCCAGCGGGGGGTGCGGTCTGCGGGGATGTCCCAGCCTCGGCAGTTTCTTCGGTGGCCGAACCGCGGCGCAGGCCGAGAAAGGTGAGTAGGGCTCCGGCCATCATGACCGCGGAACCAGCGACGCCTAGGGGCACGAGTGGAGTGATGACACCGCCAAGCAGGATGGCGACACCGAAAAGAAACACCACCACGCCCAGGGCTGCCCTGCTGCGGCTAGCCCGACCACCGCTGGTGTTACGCAGCGCTGTCGCGAACTTGGGATCCTCCGCGTAGAGGGCCTGTTCCATTTGTTCAAGCAGTCGCTGCTCATGCTCGGAAAGCGGCATGGCATCCTCCTCGCCCTGCTGGTCGGTAAACATCTCTCATGAGGAGCATAGGCGGCGTTATCGATTTGCGATAGCCGAATTCCCCATTAGTGATCTGTACCGATGAAATCTGACCTATCTGGACGAGATCACACTACCCCCCGGCGCCTGCTGACGTGCGGTCAAGGCGCACTCTCGGGGTCAATGAGCCGGGCTGGGCGTAGGGCGGCATTGCCGAATCTGCGGCGGACAGCATCGGCAGCCAGTTCGGCCGTGCGCCGCTCGAGGGGGTCAACCGTTGCTTCATCAAGAAAAGCTAACTGATCTGCTCGCTCACCGGCTGGGCCCAGACCTTCAAGACGGACTCCGAGAAGGCGTATGCGTACACGCTGCAGACCGAGCGCTTCGTATAACTCCCGGGCCACGGTGAATACCTCATGGCCACCGTCGGTGGCAACGCTTAGGGTGCGCGAACGAGACAGGGTGGTGAAGTCGGCGAATCGGATCTTGATGGCCACGGTGCGCGCAGCGAAACCTCGAGTGCGGGCCCGATGTGCCACATGATCGGCTAATCGGAGTAGCTCACGGATAATGACCTTGGGATCATCAACATCACGTTCGAAGGTGTGCTCATTGCTGATGCTTTTTTCCGGTACATCAGCAACAACGGGACGGTCATCGCGCCCCCAGGCCAGATCCACTAGGCGCGGCCCAGCGCTTACCCCCAAGGCCCGCGTCAGGGTTTGGGTGGGCGTATGGGCGATATCGCCAATCGTGTTGAGACCCAGATTGCGGAGTCTGTCTTCGGTGCGATCACCCACCCCCCACATAGCGCTGACGGGCAGTGGATGCAAAAAGGTGAGGGTTTGATCACGCGGCACGACGAGGAGCCCATCGGGTTTGGCCACGGTGGAGGCGAGTTTGGCCACGAATTTGGTGGCGGCCACACCCACACTGCAGGTGATAGAAGTTTCAGCGTGTACCCGTTGGCGGATGTGCTGGCCGATACTGGTGGGTGTACCCAGGCGCCGACGCGCCCCGGCAACATCAAGAAATGCCTCATCCAGGCTGAGCGGTTCCAAGAGGGGGGTGATGGAGGCAAAGATGGCCATAATTTCTCGGCTTATCTGCTGGTAACGGTCATGATCTGGAGTGATGACCACCGCATCGGGGGCGAGTCGGCGGGCACGAGCCATCGGCATTGCCGCATGCACGCCGAGAGCACGAGCCTCATAGGTCGCCGAAAGCACCACCCCGCGCGCGCCACCGCCAATAATCACCGGGGTACCGCGAAGATCAGGTCGATCAATGAGTTCAGCAGAGGCATAGAACGCGTCCATGTCTACGTGCACGATGTTGCAGCCGGTGTCGTCGGTGCCGAGGCCAAGTTGGTCGGCAAGATGGGCCAGGGATCGTCGGCTCACAAGTTCACCGCCGCACTGCCCTGGTCCATCCACTGATCATGCAGTGTGGGTAGGTCCCAGCAGCCGGTGGCTCTAATGGACACACCGCGCGGGCCGGTGCGACGCACCACTCCACGCACCACCAGCAGGGACGAGGACAGCAAAGTGGCGGCGTAATCGGCCTGTACATCATCGAAAAAAGCAGCATCAATAGGCCCGGTGGCATCATCAAGAGTGAGAAAGATGACCCGGCGACCACTACGCACCGGTGGTGTCTGCGTGACGATTTTGATGCCCGCCACCAGGATCTGCTCCTGTGATCGACATTTCAACAGATTGCGAGCTCGCGTTATGTGCAATTCGGTGAACATCTTTTCGTAAAAATCTACAACATGGTGGCTGACATCTAGACCAAGAACATCCACCTCTGCGCGCACCCGCTCAGCATCAGTCATTTCCGGTAATCCGGTAGTTGGTGGAATGTCTGCATCGCATTCGACCAGCGTGAGTTGTTCACCCAGGGCCGTTTTATTGCGGCTGCTGCCCCGATGGCTCCCCCGCAATAAATCCACCGCCTGCAGGAGAAGATCACGCCGGGTAGTGCGCCCGCGATGATTCCGTTGTGATTGCGCAACCTTGGTTGATGTGATGCCGTAGAGAGAATCAAAACCACCGGCAATGATGATTTTTTCAACGATGGATAACGGCAGTGCGGTGCGATAACAGAAGTCAGCAAGGCTTCGATAGGGCCGTTCAGAGATGATCCGCCGGGCCTGTACCTGGGTAATACCCGACACTTCGAGCAGTGACAGGCGGATTGCATAGCCTCGGGCATCAGGCAGTTGTGGCGGCGGTTCAGTCGACGGCGATACGTGCTCAACCCGATAGCTCAGATCACAGTGATTGACATCGAGGCCAAGAATGGTGATCCCCAATTGACGGGCATCGTCGAGGATGAGTCGTTTGGGGTACATGCCCGGATCGTGGGTGAGCACGCCGGCAAGAAACGCCGCCGGGTGATGGGCTTTAAACCAGGCTGATTGATAAGTGGGAAGAGCAAAGGCGGCTGCATGTGCCTTGCAGAACCCAAAGGCTGCAAATGCTCGCAACACGTCCCAGACCTGCTCCACCGTGTGCTGGTCATAGCCACGCTGCAGCGCAGTGGGAATAAACCATTGCTCCACCTCATTACGTACCGGCGTGTTCTTCATGCTGCGACGGGTTTCGTCTGCCTCGGCTAGGGAGCAACCGGTCATGATGGAAATGATGTGTAGTACCTGTTCGTGAAACACCACCACACCCTGGGTTTGACGCAGGATCGGCTCAAGGTCTGGGTGTAGATAGCGGGGCTGCTGCCAGCCTTGTCGGGCTGCCAGGAAGGGGGTAATCATATCTGATTTCACCGGTCCGGGTCTAAACAGTGAGATGTCCACGATGAGGTCGTGAAAAGTCTCGGGTGCAAACTTGCCGATGAGTTCGCGTTGACCGGGTGACTCAATTTGAAAACAACCGAGGGTGCGAGTGCTTTGAATAAGCGCGAAGGTCGCTTGGTCGTCACGTGGGACAAAGTCAAGGTCGATCCTGTCTCCGTCAACCCGGGAAACCTCATCCACTGCATAGGCAAGAGCAGACTGCATGCGCACTCCAAGAACATCTAATTTCAAAAAACCCAGGTGTTCCACATCGTCTTTATCAAATGATGTCATGGGGTAACCGGCGCCACTTGGTTCGATGGGCGTCCGGTTGTGCAGGGTGTCGTTGGCAATCACCACACCGCATGGATGCATAGCGATATGGCGGGGTAAGCCATCAAGTCCTTCGACAAGATCGAGCACCATGTCTAGTTCGCCCCGGGCCGCAAGGCGACCTAGACCGGAATCGCGCAGCTCGGGCAAATCAGCAAGAACTGCACGCACATCGCGAGCACGTACATGCGGAAAAGTTTTAGCGATTGCATCAATATCGACCGGTGACCATCCGAGGGCAGCACCAACATCACGAAGCGCATGCCGCACTCGATAGGTCTCAGGCATCGACACGCACGCGACCCGGGTTGATCCAAACCGGTTAAAAATGGCGTCATAGATTTCGGTCCGTCGCGCCGATTCCACGTCAATGTCGATATCGGGAAGTTCACGCCGCAACGTGGTGAGGAAACGCTCCATCAACAGGCCATGTTCGATGGGGTCTACTCCAGAAATGTTTAAAAGATAGGTAACCAAACTGCCTGCCCCAGACCCACGGGCGGCAACACGGATATTCATGTTGCGGGCAAGGCGCACAACCTCAGCGACGGTGAGGAAGTAGTTGGCGAACCCCAGAGCACTAATGGTGCGTAGCTCCACATCGAGGCGCTCCTGCGCAGTTGGTCGCTGTCGTGCTGGATAGCGCGAGATTTCCTGTTCGCAACGTGCACGCAATTCGTGGTCTAGGGGGCCGCGCGCCTGCGGCACGATGAGGTGGCTTTCGGGAAGGACTACCTCGCCAATCCCTAGATCGCTAGGAGTCAGCGCGCACGTGTTAGCCAGTTCTGCGGCATCGGTGAGTAGTCGGCGACTGGCATTGCTACATAACCCAGCAGCAGTAGTAACTTCATCAGCTAGCGCCATCATAAATTCGGTGTCGGCAAAAAAACCCTGCGCGTTTACTCGCTCACGATGACGCTGATCGAGAGGAACCAGCCGGCGAGATGCATCTAATACGTCAGCAATGGGAGCCTGCCTGGCGGTGATGTAGCGAACCGCATGAGCGAGAACACATGGCAGACCTTGGCTGCGTGCCCAACCCAGCATTCGTGCCGCCACCGCGGTTGATAGCGGGCCATCAAGATGACGGTGTGAAGTGATCTGAACAAAAAGATGGGGGCCAAAAAGTTCACGCCACGGCTGAATAAGGCGGTCAGCCTCGGCGTATCGACGCTGCACCAGCGCTGCGGCTATCTCAGAGTGAGGACCGATGAGAGCCACCAGACCATCGCTGTGTTCGGCAAGATTAGACATGGTCGCCGCTGCAGGATTGCCGGTGTAGGCCGCAGAGAGCAATCGACACAGCGACGACCAGCCCTGATGATTTCGAGCGAGAAAAACTACTCGAGTTGTGGCGGGAGCACGCCAGGTGCCGCCATGGACCGGAGTGCGTCTGGTAGTTTTCGGCAACTCGGGCGAGGGCCTAGGGGCAAGGCTTAGGTCGGTACCAAGAACCGGGCGAATACCCGCCTGAGCGCATGCGCGCACAAAACGCACCGCGCCGCGCACTCCATCGCGGTCGGTGAGCGCCAAAGAAGTATGGCCTAGCTTCGCCGCCTGCTGCGCTAACGCTTCTGGGGTGCTGACGCCATACTGAAGCGAGAACGAAGAGGCCACCTGCAGGTGAGCAAAAGCGTTGCCGTGGTTCATAAATATTTAATCGGTAACCGGCAGTACAGCGGGTAGGGCGATGTGGAGCATGGTGGCGACTCGGTCGAATAGTGCATACGCACCACGCAGTAGGTCATCTGCCTCTCTGTCACTCACTACGGCCACTCCAGCCTCAGCAAGTGGCCGCTTTGCAGCGCTTGCGGCAAAAAATATTGCCCACTCATGAAGTTCAGGAGCAACAGCGGGCAATAGCACCCATACGCTGCGCGGTCGTGATCGCGCTGGTCGAGCCCGAGCGGCAAGAACGGCTGCCGCAGCCCGAAGCGCACCTAGATGTGCACGGGCGTAGCGTTCCTCGGGTCGTTGGGCGGCAACTGCAGCGGTGAGCTCGCGCTGTGCCGCAGCGAGCAACTGAACGGCTGCTGTTGTTACCGGTGCTTCAACTGTAGAAATACTCATTTGTTAACTCTCCTTACCTACGCGTACGGCCTGCCAGTCTTCGCCGCTGCACCGCAGATCGACCACCGTGGCAGCGGCGTGACCAGATGAGGGGCGAGGCCGGTGCAGGGTGACTCGCCAGGTGTGGGTGTCGACATCGACTCCGGTGATCCACCAGGGCGATCCGGTGACCCAGTGGCTATGTACCTGGGCAACTTCGTAGCGCCAACCACGCACTGCGCAGCGCTCAGGCACTCCCTGCGCACTAGTTATGACCTGCACCTGATGGTTCACCACATTCCTCCTGTTGAACTAATCGAACAAACGTTCGATTAGTTCAACACCATAAACCCCACCCCTGACACCGTCAAGATCGGTGCAAGCAACCTAGGCTGCGCTCATGGATACTGACCCTGGGCGTTTTGCAGACGAAACCCACTGGCGAGACTCCCTGGCCGCCTGGGCCATCCCTGAGCAGATCATGAATCAGGCGCCCACCAACCCATGGATTCACCCGGTTGCCCAATTCACCGTGGTAGCACCCGTTGCCGATTCCCCCTCACATGCCACAGCCCGAGCAGCTCTGCCTGAAGCCGGTAGCGTGCTTGATGTTGGCTGCGGGGGCGGGCGAGGCGCACTCGCCCTTACTCCCCCGGCTGGACACTGGATCGGTGTGGACCACCAACAGGACATGCTCGACACCTTTGCCGCTGCCGCACAGTCACAAGGTGTCACCCACGAAGAAATCCTGGGTGACTGGCCCGATGTTGCCGATCGAACGCCCATCGCCGATGTGGTGGTGTGTCATCACGTGGTTTACAACGTGGCTGAGCTCAGCGAGTTCATCGCTGCACTCACCACCCATGCTCGTCACCGCGTTGTTCTCGAATTACCCCTGCACCATCCACTCACCTGGATGAATCCGCTGTGGAAGCAGTTTTGGGATCTCGACCGACCCACCGAGCCCTCTGCCCATGATGCGTTAAGCATCATCCGAGGCGGCGGCCACGATGCCCACATTATTGAGTTCACCGAAGAGTCTTCCCGGAGCAGTGCCATGGATACGCGCGCCGCAGCCGAGGCCACCTGCCAACGCCTGTGCCTGCCCCTGGACCGGGTTGATGATGTGGCTGCTGCCGCCAGCATCGCCGATCAGGCAAGCCCACGTCGATTAGCCACAATCTGGTGGGATGTCTAATTAAGTCTGACTTCATGGAGGGGGGCGTGCGCAAAAAGATGGATGTCGTTGGTGCTGTCATCATTCACGATGGTCTGGTGCTGTGCGCGCAACGCGGACCTACCGGAAACATTCCGCACCTGTGGGAATTTCCCGGGGGCAAGATTGAATTAGGTGAGACCCACCGGTTAGCACTTCAACGCGAGATTGTCGAAGAGCTCGGTTGCACCATCGATGTCGGTGCACAAATCACCACCACGACACACTCCTACGATTTCGCCGAGATCACCATAACGACCTACTACTGCCACCTCACCAGCGGCAATCCACGCGCTAAGGAACACGAGCAGATCTCCTGGCTGCCGCCTAACCAACTCCACACTCTTAACTGGGCACCGGCAGATATCCCAACCGTTGCATTAATCCAGGATCAGCTCACGTCATGAATCTGGAAATGAACCGCGACATCGCCAAGGGCCGCGAAACTATCGGTCATAGCGAAGTTCGACGTCACTGCCACCGCCGTTTGCGTCTGATCAATGTATGCCGCATTCGCCACGAAGCCATTGATGGAGCCCTCGTGGCCCCATGCGACGCCAAGGCCGTCAATCTCGTACTGCAGCAATCCCAGACTGGCCCCCGACCAGTGCGTCGGACCGAATGCAGGCATGTCGGCCAAGGCAGCCTCGGACTGCGGCGTGGCTGTCGTGAGTAAGTCGCGATGTTCGCTATCGAGTACATCTCCACCGACGAGCTGAGCTATCCACCGAGCGATGTCATCCGGGGTCGACACCAGTGCGCCGGCCGCCCAGGCCAGTGTCCAATCCGCACCGTCGACCACCGGAAGCAACTCAAGTCCCGGCATCGGAGTGCACTCCGGCTCATTCGAATAGCCGCATGCGAGTCGGGATCCGTTGATCGTGGGCCCCTGCGGCTCACCTGTCCAGACGTAGGTTGAATCCAGGCCGAGTGGCTCGAGGAATTGACTGCGTATCTGACGAGCCCAGGGCTCACCGGACGTCAGCTCCGAGATCAGCCCCAGCATCATGTAGTTGGTGTTGCTGTAGGCCCAGGCGGAGTCTGGCGCAAAGAGCGGGTCCATCTGGGCAGCGAGAGCAACTGCCTCTTGGGGACTCTCCCTTCGAGTTAACTCCGCAGAGGAGGTGAAGTCAGGAAGGCCGCTGGTGTGACCTAGGAGCATCCGCACCGTAATGTCATCGCCGCCCGGGTAGTCGATCCAGCGTGAGAGGGGATCGTCGAGAGAGAGGGCACCTTCCTGATCTAGCAGCATGACCAAAGCCGCTGTGAACGTCTTCGTCAGGCTGCCGACATGAAATCGATCACCCGAGGTCAACATCGTTGATCCCGGTGGGTCGGCAACTCCGGAGACTGCGCTCACAACGTCATCCGTCCCGAATGCGACGGCAGCCCCGATGCCGGGCACGTCGACGTCCCAGGCGGCGGCACTCGATCGCCGGACGTCGTCGAGAATGGCGGACAGGTCAGATTGCTGCTGGGTCTCCGGCGAGGTCGCACAGGAACTGAGCGTGGCCAAAGAGACACTCGCGATAATCAGGAACACGCGTTTTCTGCGTTCCTTCTGCCGCATTGGCACAGTGAAGCACACGACACCAATCTTCTGAGCAAACCTTCACAGGCGCGGGTCCGTGTTGTCTTCTGTCAAACCGGTTGACAACCTAAAAGGGAATGGGCTCATCGTCTGATGCACTATCGGGATTATCACTTCGGGGAAGGGCCTGATGGGGCACCGTTGTGTAGGTGCGCCCCGTTGGCGTTGTCCACGTGTGCGGGGCGGGGGTATTCCAGCCATGTGCGTCACGGCTGCGGTTGTGCCGGATACAACTGAGGGTGAGTTGCTGCGCGTTGGTGGTGTGCGTGGCGGCCCAGGTGGGAATGTGGTCAATATCTAGGTTGGTGTTTCGGCCACATGCGGGAGCGGCGCACCGCATGTCTCGGGCGCGAATGAAACGCGCAAGGCCAGCGGTGGGAAAGCGTCGATCGCCGTCGTCAAGTAGGTGGCCGGTGACCGGCTCGGTGATCCAGCGAGTCCACTCACCATTTGCCGCAAGAAATGTAGCTAGCTCCGGATCAATCGGGCCATATCCGGGAATCTCACCGGGAGTGTGCACCAGCCCCAAGATCGTGGGAAGGTCCACCACAACTTTCACGTCAATATTGGCAATGGCCCGCGACCCGTCAACCCGGGCGGGATCAACCGGCGAGGCTGGCATGCCGATGGGGGCGAGCCCGAACACCTCCAGCATTGCGGCGAGACGCCACTGCCCTACGGTGCGTTCATCAGCTGAATCTGGATCGATTGGTGTGTGGGGCGTGTTGACCAACTCGTCATGCTTGAAGCGGAGATCTTGGGCGTGGGAATGAATCAGCGACTTCAGCGCGTCAATGTCGACCGCAACTCCGGTGATGCCAAGAGTTGCCATGCCATGGGACAGCCCCCACACCTCGATACCGGTCTGTCGTTTCACTGAGCGCTGGTGCAACTTCTTATGCGCGGTCGGCTCGATGCGGATGATGGCGGCCAGCATGCGCGTCTTGAGACGACCCGGTGCGTATCGACCAGCCGTGGTCAGCATCTGATCGAGGGCAGTACTCATCATGCGGGCGTGCGCAGCTTCTACATCAATGTCATCGTTGGTAGGGCTCGTCTCTATCGACTGCATTGCGTCAACGAGGGCGCACCCCTGCGCCCAGGTCAACTCCCCCGCCTGCACTGCCCGCCCGATTCGGGGATGGTCGTGCCACATGGCTTTTCCCCGGTGTACTCGGGTGGCTGCAGTCATGGGGGCGAGATGCAAAAGTGCCGCGAACTCGTCCCATGCCCAAGATTCACCACGCGAGCTGACGTGTCCGTCAACGGTGATCCCCCCGGTGGCGCGCAGCACCGGCTCACGAGCGGCCGCCAAAGCCAGGCCAACCTGGGCTTGAGACCAAGAAGACAACTGATCGCAGGCCTTGGCATAGGACATGCACGCCTCAACTTCAAGTGTGTGCGGGTCAATGACTGCTAGCGCTGCGGCCAAATCAGGGCCGGGCATAACGCCTTCCCACGGCAAATCCTGTTCGGGAGTGGTGTCGAACCATGCGTCAGCCATACGAACAAGTGTACGAATAAAGCGTGGTGAAGTCAACAGCCAGAATGAGGAAACTTCACTATTCCCAACACTTTTTCCTCTCGTTATCCCCAGACATCGTGCAGTCTAGATATCCACCTAAAAAGAAAAAAGAAACTTTGCCCCAGGTGCATCCAAACGTGGGTTCCCCAACGAAGTACACGGTGAGAGTCGGTCAACAGTGGCCGTCCCGACCGAAAGGTTCCAACATGACTCAGCGCAATTACACGCGGGCCGGCGCTATCGCCGCCGCCGCAGTACTGCCCCTAGGCCTGGTCCTTGCGACCACGCCTGCTAACGCTGCCGAAGACGCAACCGTGTCGATCCTGCACGCCATCCCCGAAGGCGCCGGCGCGGACGTCGTTGACGTTTACGCCAATGGCAACCTCCTTCTTGATGACTTCACCCCCGGCACGCTAGAGACCGTCACGGTGCCGGCTGGCTCCTACGATCTCGGTGTTTACGCCGACGGCACGACCCCGGATGACAGCGATGCGGTGCTTTCTGCCGATGGCGTTGAGGTTCCCGCCGGTGTCAATGCCACGGTTACCGCCAACCTCGACGCTGATGGCGCACCTGCCCTCAACGTGTTCGTCAACGACATCGCAACCATCCCGGCCGGCGACTCCCGCCTGACGGTGCGTCACATCGCTGCCGCTCCTGCGGTTGATGTCCTCGCCGACGGTGCGGTTTTGTTCGCTGACCTCACCAACCCGAATGAGGCCATTGGCGAGGTGCCTGCAGGTGCTTACGAGGCTGCGGTCAACCTGGCCGGAACCGACACCACGGCCATTGGGCCCGCCGAGGTTAGCCTCGCAGCTGGCGCCAACACCATCGTGTACGCCTGGGGTTCAGCGGCCGATGAGAACTTGGCCCTTGCAATCCAGATTATCCCCGGTCTCGGCGCCACCCCCGACGGTGTTCCCGCCGGCGGCGGTTCCACAACCGGCACCCCGGTATGGGCCCTCGGCCTCGCCGCAGTCGCTGCGATCGGTCTGGTCGGCGCCGGCGTGCGCATGTCAGCCGCTCGCAACTAATTTGACTAGCGCTGACTACTAGCCAAATCAACTGGACCTTGAGGTGACACACCAATGACTCGACTCCGCCCCGCGATCTGGGTACTCGTTATCAGCGCTGTCGCGCTGGTCACGGCCGTAGCCGTCATCGCGATGGCGGGGTCGGGTTCATCGGTGGCTTCGGTCGGTGCTCGTCCCGCAGTGTCTGAACCGGGTTCGCCCACCTCAGACACTGACGGGGCGAGCGCTCCTCAGGAATCGCCAAAGAGCAGCGATGCCAATCGCCTTGATGCCACGGTCCTACCTCGCACCGCGGAGGGTCAACTGCCCGTCTCTGTCCGCATCGGTTCATTGGATGTACAAGCCCCGGTCGGTTCGGTCGGTCTTGACTCCCTTGGCCGCGTGGATGTTCCCCTCGATGTAGACCAAACCGGCTGGTACCGCTACAGCGTCCTGCCCGGTGCTGATGCTGGTTCTACGGTCATCGTGGGTCACAAGGATGGCGTAGACCAGGGACCAGGTGCGTTCTTCGGCCTAGGCGATGCCCAAATCGACGACATCGTTACGGTCACATCAGCCAATGGCTCTAAACTGCGCTACCGCGTGGTGGCTCGGGAATCGTTCGATAAAGACGTTGTTCCACTTGATGAGCTTTTCGCGACCACCGGCGCTCACCGACTCACCCTCATCACCTGTGGAGGACCCTTCGATGCGACCACCCTGGGCTATACGGATAACGTGGTCGTGACAGCAGTGCCGGTTGAAACCGATGCGTTGGTCACACGATGAGTTTGGCCTCCGTCACCGCGATTGACCTGCATCAACATCGGCGGGGAGGCAAACGCGTGAGTGATCCGGTGGTGCGACCAATTCGGTCAGCGACCAGCGATCTCACCCCTGAACATACTGCCGACGCCGCTCTCACCCAGCGGTTTGTGGCGTCCCTAGCACAAGACCAGCGTTACGCCCACGACATGTTCGCCGAGGTTTATCAGCGTTGGTCGGCACTGGTCTACTCCGTGGCTCGTCACGCTATGCGCGATGACCACGAGGCTAGCGAGGTGACGCAGCGGGTATTCATTTCAGCCTGGCAGTCTCGAGATGGTTTCAACCCAGCGGCGGGCTCACTTCCGGGGTGGTTGTTAGGCATCACGCGCCGCCGTATTGCTGATCGCTGGCGCGAACGCTCTCGTCCTACCTCAAACACGACCGATGAAGTTCCCGAAACTGCAGAAGGCACCGAAGATCCGCGCGTCAGCCAAATAATTGACCAGGTTGTCTTAGCAGATGAACTCGCTCGGCTGGGCCATCCACCCGGCGACATCATGCGGCTAGCGTTCTACGACGACCTCACCCACGTGGAGATCGCTGAACGTTTGTCGCTGCCCATCGGCACCGTCAAGAGCCATATCCGCCGTTCTTTGACTAGACTTCGTACTCGCCTGGAGGTGACCCGCGATGAGCAATAACGACATGTTTGGTGGCAGCGGTTCGCTTCACTGCGACCCCACTGATCTAGCTCTGCTCTCCCTCGGTGAAGAGGTAGACATCGACACCGAACACCTTGACTCCTGTGCTGACTGCACCCGCGAGACCGCGTCACTTCGTCGCATTGCGCGCCTGTCCCGACAGGTCACTCCGCAAGCAGCCACCTCGCCACCGACGTCGGTGTGGACCGCCATCGCACAGGAAATGACTTCCAACTCAGCTACCATTTCGTCGGCAACCGACTCCAACGTGATTCCCATGCGCCAGCGGAAAGCTCCTTGGATCGCCGTGGCTGCTGCCGTTGGGGTAATTGTGGGCAGCCTGGTAGGGGTGGTCGCCACGGCCGAAAACATCGCTCCGGCCCCCGTCGTTGCGCAAGCTTCATTGACACCATTTCCAGGGTTCACCACAACCGGGGTAGCCAACGTCATGGCGACGGACAATGGCGATGTGCTCGCGGTTGACCTCAGCGATCTGCCTCCGGCAAATGACGGCTATTTTGAGGTCTGGCTGATCGCTGAGGATGCCACGTCAATGATTTCCCTTGGCGCCGTGAATGCGGGCCAGAACACACAGTTACCCATCCCGGCAGGCCTTGCCCTTGACCGTTATCGACTCGTCGATGTGTCGGCAGAGAAGTTTGATGGCGATGTCAGCCATTCCGCCATAAGCGTGGTGCGTGGCGAACTCAGCGTGTAGGTGGCCTCAACCGCCCTCGCGAATGTGCCATTCTTGACCATGGCCCGTTGTCAGAAGGTCAAGAAAGGGCACCGCGTCGAAAGCTTCGGGCCCCAGCACTCCCACCCCTGACCAGGTGCCCTGGGCGAGCAATTCCAAGGCGATAACCGGATTCATCGCTGTTTGCCACACGACCGCTTGTGTTCCGTGTGTGGACATCGTGGTCGCGTTATCGGCGAGGTGATACAGGTAAACCTGGCGCGCATTGCCATCGAGGCCCACACCGGAAACGAACGTACCCGCGCACGTCACACCACTCATCTGCTCACCCAGCGTGGCCGGATCCGGCAGGCAGGCCGCCACCACATCGCGCGGGCTCACCCACTGGCCCTGCACATTCACCGGCTCTGTCCGATCCAAGCCGAGCGCGTGCAGGGTTTTCAATACATCAATGAATTCATCACCGAGGCCATACTTAAACGTCACCCGCTTGCAATCGATCCACCGCGGTACGAGCATGACCTCTTCGTGTTCCACGTTGACGCACTCCACCGGACCGATCCCGCCGGGGAAGTTGAAAACTTCAGGTTCACTAAACGGTGCGGTGGTGTACCAGCCCCGGTCCCTGTCCCAAATGACCGGCGGGTTCAGGCACTCCTCAATCGTGGTCCAAATGGAAAACGACGGTGCGAAGTCATAGCCGGACACGGTCAGATTGGCGCCATCGCGAATGCCGATCTCTTCAATGCTGGTGAAGAGGTGATCGGCTGCATATCGGGCGAATACGTCGGCTAGTCCCGGTTCGACACCCATCCCGCACAGGGCCAATCTGCCTCGGTTCTCCCATTGGTCGGCCATCGCGAACTGTTCCTGGCCCAGGGTGACGTGCGTGCGAGCAAACGGATCTGTGGGATGGGGTCGGGACAGACTCATGGCGGTGTCGAGATAGTCACAGCCAGCATCGAATGCGGCGGTAAAGATGGGCATCACAAAGCGCGGGTCAACCGCGTTGAATACATGGGTGATGCTGTGTTCTTTACATAGCGCCACGATCTGGGCAGTATCGGAAGCATCAACTGCGACAGCCGAAAAGCGCTCATCTGCTACGCGGTCAACTACCGACTGCGCGCGCTGAAGATCATAATCGGCAACGACCCACGCGTCGAAAAAACCCCGTCGGGCAGCGATGAGCGCCGCCGAAGTCCCCACACCGCCGGCACCCACCATGAGAACGTGCATCATTAACTGTCAAACCCTAATCCGATGCGATCCAGTGTGCGCAGCCACAGATTGCGGCGCCCGGAGTTTTCGTCTGCGGCATTGATTGACCGGCGTGTCAATGCGATACCAACGTCGCGAAGCGGCCTGGGTGGGAATGGAATGGGTTTCGTGTTCACCATCTGCAGTTGCGTTCGCTCGGTCTGTTCACCCCAGAGCACGTCCAGCATGACCTCAGCCCCAAAACGTGAGGCTCCCACGCCAAGTCCGGTGAATCCCATTGAATACGCCACGCGCCCATCCATTGCCGTGCCCCAGAAACCGCTGAATCGAGAACACGTATCGATGGCACCAGCCCATGCATGGGTAAAAGCAATTCCGTCGAGTTGGGGAAATGTTTGGCGAAAATGCGTGGCGAGGCGGCCAAACGCTGCCGGGTTGTTCTCCCGATGCGGGCCCATGTCGCCGTAGTAGGAAGCGTCATAGCCTCCCCACAGAATGCGTCCATCCTCGGTCATTCGGTAGTAGTGGAACTGATTACCGGCATCACTCACACCTTCGCGTTGAGCCCAGCCGATGCTGGCTCGCTGTTCGGTGGTGAGCGGTTCGGTCACCAGCACCGAGTCGTACACAGGCACCACATAGTTTCGCAGTCGCTTGAGTAACGGCGGAAAGGCGCTCGTACCCAGCGCTACCCGCCGCGCGCGAAGCCGAGCATGGTCAGTTCCGAGCAAAATATCGCTGCCGACGCGGTTCATGGATCGCACCGGTGAGTTCTCAATGATGCGAACCCCACTGGCGCGCAACACATCGGCCAACCCCCAAGCCAGGCGTGCAGGGTCCACCATGGCCACCCCGTGCTCGTCGTATGCCCCGGCCAGATAGGTGGGTGAATCGATGCGGGCTCGCAATTGTTCAGCACTCAGCAATCGCACGTCTGCACCGATGGACTCAGCCATCGCCACCATCTCGTGCAATTCCTCAACCTGATGGGGCTCAACGGCCACGTCAATTTCACCACTGAGTTGCAAGTCGCATTCAATTGCCTCGGATCTAATGGTTGCTACGATTGCATTGAGGTTTGCCATGCCGAGTTGATGCAGTTGCGGCATCTGGTCGGGCCACCGCGACATGCCATTACCGACGCCGTGGGTCAGTGATGCCGCCACGAATCCGCCGTTACGACCGGTCGCGGCAGAAGCGATTCGGCCGCCATCGACCACCACAATGTCTAGGTCGGGATGGCGCTGTCGGGCAAGATAGGCGGTCCATAAACCTGAGAACCCTGCGCCCACGATCACCAGGTCAGCGGTCACCGGACTCAGCAGGGGATCAGATGCTTCGGGGCGCTGCGGTGTGTCTAACCAAAACGGCGTGTGCACCACATCGCGCAGCATGTGCTCGGCCGCAGGGGTTACTACCGATGAAAAAGCCATAGGGTCCTCAGCCTACGCCGAGGCTGACGTTAGGGATTCCAGGCGCCGGCGGCGTCGATGGTTAATCCACTGCACCGCCAATACAAACACCAACGCACCAAGGAATACCGCGGTGGCCAGGGCATACACGGTCACCGGGATGCCGCGCTGCGCTGCGCCCCAGATGTACACCGGGAAAGTCACCAGGGTGCCGGCGTTGAAGAAGGTGATAATGAAGTCATCAAAGCTCAAAGCGAAGCCGAGCAGCGCCGCACCCAAAATGCCGGGTAGGACGAGGGGGAAAGTGACATGGCGGAAGGTAGCCGTGGGATTGGCATATAGGTCACGAGATGCTTCCTCCAACCGTGGGTCCATGCCTTGAAGTCGAGCCTTCACCGCGACCACAATGAAACTAATGATGAACATGATGTGGGCGATAAGTACCGTCCAAAAACCCAGCGGAAACGTGAGGTTCAGATACAGCGCCAGCAGGCTAGAGCCCAGAACTACCTCAGGAGTGGCCATCGGCAGAAAAATCAATAGGTTCGTGCTGTCGCGTCCACGAAACCGATAGCGCACCAGAGCAAAGGCAATCATCGTGCCGAAGATGGTGGCTACCGCTGTTGAGAGCAGGCCGATTTGAATGCTGACGACAAACGATGAGCAGACGCCGGGAACACCACAAATATTGGTCCAGGCATCTACGGAGAATTCGTTCCACGAAGTGTTGTATTTACCTTCGGGTGAATTAAAACTCAGCACACCAACCACAGCGATGGGAATAAATAGGTAGACCAAGACGCCGATGGCGATAATGCCAATAATGTTGCGACGCAGCCAGTTCATCAGACCAAATCCTCCGTCCCGGCTCGACGGATGTAGATAAATACGACGGTCAAGATGATGGCCATGAGGATGAACGACAGGGCACTGGCCACCGGGTAGTCGCGAAACTGCAGGAAATTCACTTGAATGGCTGTACCGACCATGCTGTCACTCGGTGAACCGAGCAATCGAGCGTTAATGAAGTCGCCGCTGGCTGGGATAAAGGTGAGCAGGGTGCCAGCCACAACCCCGGGCAGGCTCAGTGGCCAAATGACCTTGCGGAATCCGGTGAAGGGGCGGGAGTAGAGATCATTGGCCGCTTCAATCAGGCGTGGATCGATTTTCTCTAGTGACGCGTACAGCGGCAGGATCATGAAGGGTAGAAAGTTATAGGTCAAGCCGAGGATGACACCGATGGGGGTATTGAGTATTCGGTTATCGGGCAGGACATGGAGGAAATTAAAGAACGAGGTGATGAATCCCTCATCAGCCAAGATCGTGCGCCAGGCATAGGTACGCAGCAGGAATGACGCGAAGAACGGCGCCACCACCAGCACCAACATCAGCGCACGCCATCGACCAGCGCGGAATGCAATGAAGTAAGCCAACGGGTAAGCGATCACGAGCGCCAAAATGGTGGCAATGGAGGAGTAAACGAATGAGCGGATGAACTGCGGCCAGTAGCTGCTCAGCGCCTCGCCATAGTTTGAAATTTCAAAACCAAGCGTGTACACCCCGGATTTTCCCGGGACCCCGACCTGCAAACTGGTGATGAGCAGTGTGATGAGGGGGACAACGAAAAAGACAGCCAACCATGCGATACCGGGGAAAAGCAGTAGGTATCCGGTGCGAACTCGCCGCTGGGTGGCTGCCGGTGGTGTTGCAGCCGCGACGGTGCTCACGGGGGCAGCCACGCCTAGACCTCCGTGTCGGCCGCGAGACCGAAGGAATGCTCAACGGCCCAGTGCACGATGACTTCATCCCCCGGATGCAAAGGGGAAGACGCCGAGCGGTTCTGTTCAAAAACCATCCACTCATCCCCCCAGGTCGTTAACACCTGGTGTTGAGTGGAGACGCCAGAAAAGGAAGTATCGGTAATCTTGCCCGTCACCTGGTTGTGACCCGCGGGTACGGCATCACCAGACTGCCTCGATGTGATGGTCAGCTTCTCCGGTCGCACACCTAGGTAGGCAGGGCCGCTCACCGGCACGGAGCGCTCGCGGGGAATCGCAAAGGAGTGGCCGAAAGCGCTGAGAACAAGCCGGTCACCGTCGGTGGAATCAATGGTGCCGGCGATCTCATTCGACTGGCCGAGGAAGGTCGACACAAATCGCGTCCGGGGCAGGTCATAGACGCTCACCGGCGCACCCATCTGTTCGATTCGCCCCTTGTTCATCACAGCCACCGTGTCGGCCATGGTCATGGCCTCTTCCTGGTCGTGCGTGACGTGCACGAAACTCGTGCCCACCTCGGTCTGAATACGTTTCAGTTCCAACTGCATCTGGCGGCGCAGTTTCAAGTCCAACGCACCGAGTGGCTCATCGAGCAACAACACGCCGGGTCGATTGATCAACGCCCGAGCCACGGCAACTCGCTGCTGTTGACCCCCCGAAAGCTGCCCTGGTCTGCGCCGGGCCAATGGGCCGAGTTCAACCAGTTCCAGCATTTGCGTAACCGGCTCAGACACGTTCTTGATGCCGCGGCGTCGCAACCCGAAGGCAACATTTTCGAACACGTCCAGGTGTGGGAAAAGAGCATAGGACTGAAACACCGTGTTGACCGGCCGCTTATAGGCCTTCAACCGCGTCAGGTCTTTGTCGCCGAGCATGATCTGACCAGTCGTGGGGTCTTCCAGACCCGCGACCATGCGCAAAGTAGTGGTTTTGCCGCATCCGGACGGGCCGAGTAGGGCAAAGAAAGATCCGGCCGGAATGGTCAGGGTGAGATCGTCAACGGCGACAAATTCCCCGAACAACTTCGTCAAATTGATCAGATTCAGGTCGAAGACTTCAACGTCATCGACCGAAGACAAAGTCACCGCTTCACTCCCAAATTTCGCGCTCGCACGGTTGAGAAACTAAAGGCCGATTGCGGCTTGGAACTCCCGCTGATAGGCCTCATCCTGCTCAGCAGTTAGCGGCATGAAGACAAAGGACTGTTCCAGCATGGCGTCGCTGGGGAAGATGTACTCATTGGATGCCAGGTCTGGGTCAATCGCCTCCATCGCTTCCTTGGCACCGGTCACCGGACACAGGTAATTGATGTACGCCGCAACCTCTGCTGCCACCACCGGATCGTAGTAGTAGTTCATCAGCTCTTCAGCGTTCTTCTTGTGTGTCGAGGTGGACGGGATGAGCATATTGTCCGTCCAGAGTGTGGCTCCGGATTCGGGAAAATCAAACCCGTAGTCATCGCCGAGGGTCAACACGTCACCGGACCACCCAATAACACCGATGACGTCTCCCGTGCCCAGCGCATCGAGATAGTCGTTACCAGCTACCTGACGGATTTGACCGTTGTCGATTTGCTCGGCGAGTGCGGCAATCGCCTGCTGGAATTGGTCATCGGTGAAGTTCGCCGGGTCGTTGCCCTGCCACGCCATGATTACACCCATCGTGTCGCGCATTTCTGACAGCACCGTGATGCGTCCACGCAGAGCCGGATCAAAGAGTTGGTCAAGGGAGGTGAGTTTGTCGACACCGAGTGCATCTTGGACGGCGGGGATGTTGTAGCCGAGGCCGGCAAAGCCGCCCTGCCAGGGCAGGGTGAAATCGCGCGGTGCGTCAAAGGTGACGTTTTGCAGCCGCGGGATCAAGTTGACCGAGTTAGGAATCATGGCCTTATCCAGTTTCTGAGCGAAACCATTTTGGATCCATAGGCCGGCCATCCAGTCAGTGAGCACCACGATATCTCGATCAATCGACTGTCCCTGCTCCAACTGAGTCCGCACCTTGGCGTAGAACTCGTTGTTGTCATTGACATCCTCGTTGTAGGTCACCGTAATGCCGGTGGCGGCCTGGAATGCCTCCAGCGTCGGGCGCTCACCTGTGTCCTCGTCGAGGTCGAGGTACTCCACCCAGTTTGACCAGGCAATGGTCTTTTCTGAGTCGGAAAGATCTGCCGGGCCGGTAGGAGCCGCTGACGACGTAGGGTCATCTGCTCCTCCGCCCGCTCCACACGCCGCAGCGGCAACGGCAGCCGTGCCGATGCCGGCGGCCTGGAGGAGGCGTCGGCGGCTAAGCGAAGCGCGGGACAAACGAACTATTTGTGCTGCCTCGGGGGACAGTGGACGCTTGGTCATCTGAGCTTCTCCTTGGTTGGCTGCGCCGGGCGCATCGTGGACATGAAATGAATCTTATGGGCAAAGTGTTGCTGTGGGGTGAAATCTGAGGTGCTTTTACGGTGCAGGTATGCGATCAGCGAAAATGATACGGTGCCACGGTTTGCGTGCGACCCCGGTGATATCCCACGACACGTGCTTCATCGCGGTGTACTCCTCCAGGGAATAAATGGACATGTCCTTGCCGAAGCCTGATCCCTTGACTCCACCGTGGGGCATCTCGCTCACGATCGGGATGTGGTCATTGATCCAGACACAGCCGGAGCGGATTTCACGCTGCGCCCGCATGGCGCGATACACGTCGTGGGTCCAGGCCGAGGCTGCGAGGCCGTATGGGGTGTCGTTGGCCAATGCGATCCCCTCGTCATCACTGTCGAAGGGCAAGACCACGAGCACCGGGCCGAATATTTCCTCCTGCACGATCGGATCGTCCTGGGTCACCCCCGTGACGATCGTGGCCGGATAGAAGGCACCCTCGGCTAAGAACCCGGTAGGCAAAACTCCACCGGCAGTGATCTTTGCTCCTCGCAGGACCGCAGCATCAACGAAGGCGGATACTCGGTCGCGCTGGGCCAGGGAAACTAAGGAACCCATGTCCGTGCTCGGGTCCCGCGGATCTCCCATGGAGATACTCGAAAACACGTCGCTGACCCCGTCAACGAAGCGTTCGTACAGTGGGCGCTGGACGTACACCCGCGTCGCCGCAGTGCAGTCTTGGCCAGTGTTAATGAGGGCAGCAGCCGCCGCGCCCTGGATTGCCGCATCAAGGTCTGCGTCGTCGAAAACAACGAATGGCGCTTTGCCACCGAGTTCAAGATGCACTCGTGCGCCGCGTTTGGCCGCCAGGCTCATCACCCGATGACCCACCGGCGTGGAGCCGGTGAAGGACACCATGTCCACATCGTGGTGGCCGACCAACGCCTCGCCCACGACAGGCCCAAGGCCATTGACGATGTTGATAACCCCGGCCGGAATACCGGCGGTATGCGCATCTTCAGCGAACATCAGTGTTGTCAGCGGAGTGATTTCTGCTGGCTTCAACACGATGGTGTTTCCTGCCGCGATCGCTGGCAGGGCTTTCCACATGGCCATCTGCAACGGGTAGTTCCACGGTGCGATGGAACCCACCACCCCGATGGCTTCACGTCGGATCACCGAGGTGTGGTCAGGGTCGTACTCCGCAGAGGCCAAGCCAGCCAGATTTCGCGCCGCACCGGCAAAAAAAGTGACATTGTCAATGGATCCAGGAACGTCAAACTCCGTGGCCAGGCGCAGCGTTTTTCCGGTCTGACCAGACTCCACCATCGCGTATTCCGCTGCCCGCGCGGCCATCCGATCAGCCAATTTCAGCAGTACATCGGCTCGGACGCCGGGTGGTTGTCCCGACCAGTCGGCGAAGGCCGCACGTGCCTTGTGGACTGCGGCATCCACATCAGCAGGGGTGTCGTAGGTGACAGCGCCTACGACACCACCCATGGCGGGGTCAGTGATCTCGTGCATGCGGTTTTCGTTTTCTCCTTAGCTGTCCAGATTGGCCATGACGTGTTTGATGCGCGTGTAGTCCTCAAATCCGTACATGGATAGGTCTTTACCGTAGCCGGACTGCTTGAAGCCACCGTGTGGCATCTCGGCAACCAGTGGGATGTGGGTGTTGATCCAGACGCAGCCAAAGTCCAGGCTCCGTGCCATGCGCATGGCACGACCGAAGTCTCGGGTCCAGACCGACGAAGCCAGGCCGTAACGAACCCCGTTGGCCCACTGCAGCGCCTGGGCTTCATCAGTGAATTTCTGCACCGTCATCACCGGGCCAAAAACCTCGTTTTGAATCATTTCATCGTCCTGTAGAAGTCCAGACACCACCGTTGGTTCAATGAAGTAACCGCGATCCCCTTGACGCTGTCCACCGGCCACGATCTGCGCGTGCTCGGGCGTGCGCTCTAGGAAGCCCAGAACGCGCTCCAACTGCGCGGCATTGTTAACGGGAGGCACCATGGCTTCACCCCCGGGACCGTCAGCCCACGTGGTTTGGGTGGCCCGGGCCTGCTCTGTCAGCGCCGCAACGAACTCGTCATGAATTCCCGGCGCGACAATAATGCGCGTGGCCGCCGTGCAATCTTGTCCAGCATTAAAATATCCTGCTACAGCAAGTGTTTCAGCAGCCAACTCGATATCGGCGTCATCGAAAATGACCACCGGCGCCTTGCCACCAAGTTCTAGATGTACACGCTTAACGTCGTGAGCTGCCTCCTTCGCAACCTCGATACCGGCGCGCACCGAACCGGTGATGGACACCATGTCTGGACGCTGGTGAGCGACGAGAGCGCGGCCGGTGTCGCGATCCCCGCACAAGACGTTGAACACCCCGGGCGGCAGTAATCCCGCCTCGGCAATCATTTCAGCCATTCGCACGGTGGACACCGGCGTGGTATCGGAAGGTTTCAACACCACAGTGTTACCTGCTGCAATGGCCGGAATGTACTTCCATACGGCCATCATCATCGGGTAATTCCACGGAGTCACCTGACCAATAACCCCGACCGGCTCGCGCCGAATCATGGACGTGAATCCACTCATGTACTCCCCGGCGGCGCGTCCCTCGAGTACGCGGGCTGCACCGGCAAAAAACCGAATCTGATCAACCATGGGTGGTACCTCTTCAGATGCGGTCAGGGCCAGCGGTTTTCCGGTGTTTTCACTTTCCAGAGCAACGAGTTCTGCCGCGTTACTTTCAAACAGATCCGCGATGGCAAGGAGAGCTTTTTGGCGTTCACCCGGCGTTGTATCTCGCCAACCGGGGAACGCATCCGAGGCGGCCCGGTAAGCCGAATCAACGTCGCGTTCACTTGATTCAACGGCTTCAGCGAAGACTTCGCCGGTGGTGGGATTGATGAGGTCACGCGTGCGTCCATCGCCCCCGTCGACCGTGTGACCGTTGATCACGTTGCGAATCTGGCGAGCAGCCATGGTCTGGTTCCTCCTCGTAGACGACGGGGTCCTTACCCGGATTCACCGGCACCATGACGCTACTCCAAGTGGCGGAGTCGGTTGCGATTCCATGGAAAAGACACGAAATTAGTGGAGTTAGACACTCTAATCAACCGATTCCCTTGCATCTTGCGCATAAATCAGCGATGATGGCGAAGTGTCCAGCCCCGCCATCATGCGTCCAGCCCCCGTGCGCCTCGACGAGGTATCCAAAGCCATCATCACCCAGCTGCAACAGGATGGTCGACGCTCCTACGGAGCGATCGGCAAGGCGGTAGGCCTGTCCGAGGCCGCTGTTCGCCAGCGCGTCCAACGCCTCACCGATGCCGGTGTGATGCAAATCGTCGCCGTCACCGATCCTTTACAGGTCGGCTTCCCTCGGGCAGCGATGCTCGGCATCAAGGTCGATGTCGATGTAGAAACCGTGGCCGATGCGCTCGGGGCCATGGCTGAGGTGGACTACCTCGTCATCTGTGCGGGCGGCTTCGATCTCATGGCCGAGGTTGTCGCCGAAGATGACGACCATCTCCTCGAGTTAGTCAACCGCCGCATTCGTTCCTGCCCTGGCGTCATCAGCATTGACACTTTCGTCTATCTGAAATTACGCAAACAAATTTACTCATGGGGCACCCGTTAGAACGTGTTCTTACCGCTGCAAGCCCCAACTCAATCACAACTCAATCCCACCTCAAAACACAAGGGACACAACATGACCACGACACCGCAGTTTGTCACCGAATATGGTGCAGACGCTCTCGCCGAGCGAGCCCGCCGGCACCTGTGGATGCATTTTACTCGGCACTCCACCTACGAACAGGGCGGACACGTACCGGTGATTGTCCGTGGTGAAGGTCCTTATATCTGGGATGACCAAGGCAAACGCTACTTCGATGGGCTCTCTGGCCTATTCGTCGTACAAGCCGGCCACGGCCGCAAAGAAATCGCTCAGGCTATGGCCACGCAGGCCGAGCAACTGGAATTTTTTCCCCTGTGGTCCTATGCCCATCCCGGCGCGATCATGCTTGCCGAAAGACTGGCCGGATACGCCCCTGGCGACCTCAACCGCGTCTTCTTCACCAGCGGTGGTGGCGAGGCCGTAGAGAGTGCCTGGAAATTAGCCAAGCAGTTTTTCAAACTCACCGGGAAGCCCACCAAGTACAAGGTGATTTCCCGTGCGGTTGCCTACCACGGCACCCCTCAGGGCGCCCTGAGCATTACCGGTATCCCCGACGCCAAAGTCCCCTTCGAGCCGCTCGTTCCCGGTGGCGTCAAGGTACCCAACACCAACCTGTATCGAGCACCGGAGGAATACCGCTACGACGAAAAAGCATTTGGCCTCTGGGCGGCCAATCGCATCGCAGAAGCCATTGAGTTTGAGGGTGCAGACTCCGTTGCGGCGGTCTTTATTGAACCGGTTCAAAACTCCGGCGGATGTTTCCCGCCGCCGCCGGGATATCTCGAGCGGGTCCGCGAGATTTGCGATGAGTACGACGTCTTGATGGTGGCCGACGAGACGATTACCTCCTTCGGTCGCATCGGTGATTACTTCGCCATGAGTCGCTTTGGAGTTACCCCGGACATCATCACCTGCGCGAAAGGCATGACCTCCGGCTACTCACCGATGGGTGCGATGATCGCGAGCGACCGACTCTTTGAACCCTTCAAGCATGGCGACACTGCTTTCCTGCATGGCTACACGTGGGGTGGTCATCCCGTGGGCGCAGCGGCGGCCATGGCGAACCTGGATATTTTCGAACGCGAGGACCTCAACGGCAATGTTCGCAATAACGAGGGGGCCTTTCGCCGAACGCTGGAAAAGCTTCTTGACCTACCCATCGTCGGTGATGTGCGCGGCGCCGGGTATTTCTACGGAATTGAACTGGTCAAGGACAAAGAAACGCGTGAGACGTTCAACGCTGAGGAAAGCGAACGACTCCTGCGCGGGTTCCTTTCCAAAGAACTATTTGACCGGGGCCTATATTGCCGTGCTGATGACCGAGGCGACCCGGTGATCCAGTTGGCCCCACCCTTGGTTATCGGCCCTGAGCATTTTGATGAGATCGAACAAATCCTTCGCTCAGTGCTGACCGAGGCTGGCAATATCCTGTGACGGTGAAGCAAGAAGTTGAGCGCACACCAGGATCGACGGCGCGCACAAAAATTCACCGAATCCCCGACCGGGCAGTGCACAGCAGCGTGGTGCGGGACGAAATTCTCGACGCGGGCCTCGTTGCCCATGTCGTGGTCATTGACCAGGGGCAACCGTTCATCATTCCTGTTGCCTACGCTCGCTCAGACGACGATGTTCTGTTCCACGGATCTAGTGCATCTCGCCTATTCAAGCAGTTGGCCACCGGCGAGCAGTCTACGTGCTTATCGGTGACTCTCCTCGACGGATTAGTGCTGGCCCGCAGTGCATTTGAGTCGAGCATGAATTACCGCAGCGTGATGGTCCTCGGCATTCCTCGCTTGCTTGCAGGCCATGAAAAGACAGCAGCATTACGGCGCATCAGTGATCACCTACTGCCCGACCGCTGGAACGACATACGTCCGCCAACGGCCCAGGAAGAAAAGGCCACCATCGTTTTGTCTTTGTCTCTCGCGGAGTCATCGGTCAAGGTCCGAACCGGTGGTCCCGAAGACGTGCCCTCTGATCTAGAAGATCCGGTGTACCGGGACACCTGGGCCGGCGAGGTACCTATCATCGATTCCTTCACGACTGCGGTTCCTGATTCGCTGAGTCTCGAAACGCAGGTGCCCGCCTACATCCAACAGTGGCGTCGATCTTGACTGCACTGTGGGCGGACACTGTTCCAGCGGCATTGAACAAGCCGCTGGGGACCCGTCTGAGTGAAGACGTCACCGCAGATGTGGTGATCGTAGGTGGTGGGTACACCGGATTGTGGACCGCCTACCACCTACAAATGCAGGCCCCAGACCTTCGCGTCACGATCGTGGAAGCAGAACAGGCTGGTTTCGGTGCGAGCGGACGCAATGGCGGATGGTGCTCGGCCCATTTCCCGGCATCACTACCCAAGATCGCTCGAAAATATGGCGTCGCGGCCGCCCAAGCCATGCAGTCAACCATGCACGACACCGTCGCAGCCATCCATACAACCATTAAACGGGAGGGCTGGCAGGTGGATGCTGCCGCCGGTGGCGCCGTGATGGCTGCCCGCACGCCGGTACAACTGCAGCGGGCCGAAGAAGAGATCACCACCTGGCGACGGTTTGGTTTCGGTGCCGAGGACTACCGACTACTCACCGCGGTGGAAACGACAGATCGACTCGCCGCCACCGATGTCCTAGGCGGCCTTTACACACCGCACTGCATGGCAATTCACCCCGCAAAACTCATCCGCGAACTGGCCACCACGGTCGTGGCACGAGGGGCCACCCTCTACGAGGACTCCCCCGCGGTATCCCTCACCGCCGGCATTGTGCGCACCGACCACGGCAGCGTCCAAGCACCCATCGTCGTACGCGCGACCGAGGGCTACACCGCCACCATTCCCGGACATCACCGCGATCTTGTCCCCGTGTACTCCCTCATGCTCGCCACCGAGCCCTTATCTGCGGCCACCTGGGACCAGATTGGTCTGGCGGAGAGAGAAACATTCACCGACCTGCGCAATCTGGTCATCTACGGGCAGCGGACCGCTGATGATCGCATTGCTTTCGGAGGTCGTGGGGCCCCCTACCATTTCGGTTCGTCCATTAAGCCCGAGTTCGACCAAAACAGTCTGGTCTTTCAACAATTATGGGCAACCCTGATCGACTTATTTCCAGTGATCGTGAACCGTGAAGTAACCCACACCTGGGGCGGCCCACTCGGCGTTCCACGCGACTGGTTCGCCTCCTGCGGCCTCGACCGAACGACCGGGCTGGCCTGGTCCGGGGGTTATGTGGGCGACGGTGTGGGTACGTCTTACTTGGGTGGGGCGACGCTGGCCGATCTCATTCTCGACCAGTCGACCGAACGCACCGGTCTCGCCTGGGTCAATCACCGATCACGACGCTGGGAGCCTGAACCGTTGCGGTGGATTGGCACCAACCTTGGGCTACGCACCATGACCGCAGCAGATACGGCCGAGGACCGCACCGCAAAGCCCTCGACCCGGGCACGACTGTTCTCCCGACTCCTCGGCAGTTAAGGCAGCACCTACCGAAATGCCGCCAGCCCGGTGAGCGCCTGACCGATAACCAGGGTGTGCATTTCGTTGGTGCCCTCGTAGGTAAAGACCGACTCAAGATTGTTCATGTGCCTGATGATCGGGTATTCCAACGTAATGCCATTGCCACCAAGGATGCTTCGGCACTCCCGAGCAATAGCCAGCGCCTCTCGGGCATTATTTAACTTGCCGATGCTGATCTGCTCGGCAGTAATGAGATGGTCATCTTTCAACCTGCCCAGGTGCAGGGCAAGCAGCATCCCTTTGCCCAATTCCACCGCCATGTCAGTGAACTTCTTCTGCGTCAATTGAAAACCAGCGATCGGCTTATCGAACTGTTCGCGATCAATAGCGTAAGAAATGGCAGTTTCCAGGCAATCCCGGGCCGCCCCCAGTGTGCCGAAGGCAATACCGAAGCGGGCTTCATTCAAGCAGGCTAGCGGCCCACGAAGACCTTTCACGTTGGGCAACATGGCATCTTCGGGAAGTCGAACTGAGTCGAACACCAACTCCGCGGTGACGGATGCGCGAAGAGACATCTTCTTGTGTATCTCCGAGGCGGTGAAGCCCGGCGTATCTGTGGGAACCACAAATCCGCGGATGCCGTCGTCGGTTTGGGCCCACACGATGGCGACATCGGCCACGGTTCCGTTAGTGATCCACATTTTGGAACCATCAAGAATCCAGTCCTGACCATCGCGCTTTGCGTTGGTGCGCATACCCGATGGGTTGGAACCATGGTCAGCCTCGGTCAACCCAAAGCAGCCGATGAGTTCCCCCTTCGCCATTCCGGGAAGCCACTGCTCCTTGTGTTCTGATGAACCGAAAGCATGGATCGCATACATCGCGAGTGAACCTTGAACGCTGACCAAAGACCGGATGCCAGAATCGCCAGCTTCCAATTCCATCGCAGCCAATCCGTAGGACACCGCGCTTGTGCCGGCGCATCCATAGCCCTCCAGGTGCATGCCCAACAAGCCCAACTCGCCGAATTCAAGGGCTAGTTCGCGTGCCGGGATGTGGCCGGTCTCAAACCAATCGGCCACCTCAGGCTTGATGCGCGTGTCGACGAAATCTCGCACCACCGCACGTATCGCCCGCTCTTCCTCGGTGAGTAGATGATCGATCGCAAGAAGCGACAGCGGTGCCTGGGCCACGATTCCTCCTAGAGTGATGCCTTATCGTACCGCTGGGAACCCACATCGCCCGCGGGGAGATCACCTGATCGACTCAGGTCGATCTAGGTCACCTAGTCGGGCAGCGCGGGCGGCGCAAGGCGATAGGTCACCGGGGTTTTCGACAGGCCAATGGGGTTGGCCACGGTCGCGACTCCAGCAATGTCAATCGCTGGTTCGAGGCCCAATTGGCTGGCTAGTTCCATCGCCTGATCAATGCTATTAATCGGACCACACGGCACCCCGCGAGCCTGTAGTCGCTCCTGCCACTGAAGGGCCGTCGCGGTGGCCAATTGCACATTCAACACACTGGTCAATTCCTCGCGATGAGCCACTCGGGCTGGGTTGGTGGCGAAGCGGGAATCTGCGGACATTCCCGGCACACCGAGTTCGGTCATCAGGGCCTGGAACTGGGTGTCATTGCCCACGGCAAGCACGATGGGCCCATCAGCTGCGGTGTAGACCGCATAGGGCGCGATCGACGGATGGGCGTTTCCTAGTATTCCCGGGACCACTCCGGCGCCCACAACCGACGATGCTTGATTCACCAGTCCCGACAGAAGTGAACTCAACAGGTTGACCTCAACGTACTGTCCCTGGCCGGTCGCGTCTCGATGTCGCAGTGCAGCCAATATGCCAACCGTTGCGTGCAGGCCGGTTAGGACATCAACGAGTGCAACCCCCACTTTGGTTGGTGCACCGGGTGCAGATCCGGTAATGCTCATTAGGCCGCCCATGGCCTGGACGAGCAGGTCGTACCCGGGAAGATCTCGTCCCTCCTTCGCTCCGAATCCGGTAATGGAGCAGTACACGAGTTGGGGTTGATCAACTGCGAGTGTGTCGTAATCGAGCCCGAGCCGCGCCATGGTGCCCGTCTTGAAGTTCTCAATCACCACGTCGCTGCGCCGGATAAGTTCTCGGGCCTGAGTGACGCCCGTATCGCTATGTAGATCCAGCGCGAGACAATCCTTATTGCGATTGATGGATTGGAAATAGGTACTTTGGCCGTTCTCCGCATATGGCGGACCCCATCGGCGGGTGTCATCACCCACGCCCGGTCGCTCAACCTTGTGCACCTGCGCTCCGAGGTCGCCCAGCATCATCGTTGCGTATGGTCCGGCGAGAACTCGGGAAAAATCAGCAACGACAATCCCGTCCAGGGCAGTTACGGTCACGCTGGTCACTCTATGGGGGCCTGCAAAAGCGGTGCAATCGCCACCAACACCGACGGGTCCTCAATCGTCGCCGGAGTGGGTTCATCTCGGCCATCAGCTATGCCACGCATAGTTTTGCGCAAGATCTTTCCCGATCTCGTTTTAGGCAGCGCTGGCACAATGACGACATCCTTAACCGACGCAATCGCGCCGATCCGTTTTCGCACGGACTCCTTGATTTCAGCAGCCACCCGTTCCGCGTCGATTTCAATGCCAGACTTCACCACCACGAAAGCACGCGGCAATTGACCCTTAATGTCATCTCTGACACCGATCACGGCACATTCGGCCACAACCGGATGGGATGCGACAACCGCTTCGATCGATCCGGTTGATATCCGATGTCCGGCCACGTTAATCACATCGTCAGTACGGCCCATCACGTAGAGGTAGCCATCCGAATCGCGATATCCACCGTCTCCGGTTGTGTAGTGATGGGGTGTTTGTGACAGATACGCGTCGATGTATCTTTCGTCGTCTTCCCACAGTGTCACCAGCGCGCCCGGAGGTAGCGGCAACCGAATCACAATGCTGCCCTCGGTGTCAGCAGGCAGCGAGTGACCATCGGCGTCGACAACATCAATGTTGAATCCTGGCACAGCCACCGACGGCGATCCTGGCTTCAGCGCCATGGGGTCCAACCCGCGAAGATTCGCCACAATTGGCCAACCGGTTTCTGTTTGCCACCAATTATCAATCACCGGCACGTCAAGGGTGTGCGTTGCCCACTGGTAGGTATCCGGATCCAGCCGTTCACCGGCGAGAAACAAAGCCTGAAGTTCCGACGCCCTCACGCCATTAAGGAGCTCAGCATCGGGGTCTTCCTTCTTGATTGCCCGGATAGCCGTGGGCGCGGTAAACAATGCTTTCACACCGTGGTCGGCGATTACTCGCCAGAAGGCTCCGGCATCGGGGGTACCCACCGGCTTGCCCTCGAACATCACCGTGGTGGCACCAGCGATGAGCGGGGCGTACACGATGTAGGAGTGGCCCACCACCCAACCCACATCGGATGCGGCCCACCACACATCTGCTGCACCGATGCCAAAGACGTTTCCCATCGACCAGGCCATCGCAACCGCGTGGCCACCGTTGTCACGCACGATGCCCTTGGGCCGCCCGGTGGTGCCGGAGGTGTACAGGATGTACAGAGGATCCGTTGCCGTCACCGGCACAGCGGGTACCGCCTGGGCGTCACGAACCCGCACAGCCCAGTCATGATCAGCATCGCCCAGGGGCGCGGTGATCTGGGGACGTTGCAAAACCAATGTTGATTTCGGTTGGTGCATTGCGACAGCCAAGGCGGCATCAACCAGCGGCTTATATTCAATGATTCGCTGACCCTCGATGCCACACGATGCCGTCATCAAGACCGTCGGTTTCGCATCGTCAATGCGTGCGGCAAGTTCTTCAGCGGCGAAACCACCGAAAACAACCGAGTGAACAGCACCGATGCGCGCACAAGCCAGCATGGCAAAAACCGCCTCGGGCACCATTGGCAAATAGATCACCACGCGATCACCGCGGGACACCCCCAGTGCAACCAGCAGCCCGGCCAGGCGAGCAACCTCATCTTGTAACTGCGCGTAAGTGAATCTGGTGACTAATCCGGTAACCGCACTGTCGTGAATGAGGGCGAGGCGCTGCCCATGACCGCTCTCAACGTGTCGATCAACCGCGTTGTAGCACGTGTTGAGTACACCGTCAGGAAACCATCGGTACAGCGGCGCTGCTGTCTCGTCCAAGATATTTTCGGGGAACTCCACCCAGTCAATGAGTTGTGCTGCCCGCGCCCAAAACTCACGCGGATCCTCAATACTGGCAGCATATTCGCTGGCGTAGTCGGTGCCCATGCCAAGACGCTAGCGCACCTACTTGGGAGTCGCCTCGGTTACCGCGGCAAGTTGCCCGCACGCACCGTCAATCTCTTGCCCACGGGTGTCGCGAACGGTGGTGGAGATCCCTGCATCGCGCAAAATCTTCACGAAAGTGCGTTCATCTCGTCGCCGTGATGCGGTCCAGATCGACCCGGGCGTGGGATTGAGCGGAATAAGGTTGACGTGCACCCGCTGGCCGCGCAGCAGTCGCGCAAGTTCGCGTGCCCGCTCAGCCTGATCGTTGATGTCGCGGATAAGTGCATACTCAATGCTTACGCGGCGCCCGGTGGTATTGCCAAAGTGCCAGGCTGCATCCAACACCTCTGCTATCGGCCAGCGCGTGTTGATGGGCACCAGGGTGTCTCGCAGTTCGTCATCAGGAGCATGTAGCGACACCGCCAGTCGCACCTGCATGCCTTCGTCAGCCAGTTGTCTAATACGCGGTACCAAACCCACCGTAGACACCGTGATGCCTCTCGCTGACATGCCCAGTCCATCCGGCGCTGGGTTAATAAGTCGGCGAAGCGTGGTGACCAGTTCGCTGTAATTTGCCAATGGTTCACCCATACCCATGAACACCACATTGGATACCCGCTGGTGTCCATCAGGTAAATCGCGTACCCAGCGTGATCCGTTGAGTACCTGCTGGGTGATTTCAGCCGCGGACAGGTTGCGGGTGAGTCCGGCCTGGCCGGTTGCACAAAATGGGCAGTTCATTCCGCACCCGGCCTGCGAGGACACACAAATCGTGACACGGTCGCCGTAGTCCATCAGCACGCTCTCCACCAATGACCCGTCGTGCAGACGCCACACGCTCTTGATCGTCGCGTCGTCATCGCAGCTCACCTGACGAACCGGGGCGAGCAACTGCGGCAGGAGATTTTGTTGAACGACTTCAGCATCACGCGGGGAAATATCACTCCACTCAGCCGGGTCGAAGGACAAACGAGAGAACCACTGGCGCGAAATCTGGTCGGCGCGGAATACTGGCAAGCCCAGATCGCTGACCGCTGCCCGGCGCTCCTGGACGTCCAGATCAATGAAATGCTTCGGTGGTTTTCCGCGCCGAGGTGCGATCATAATCAACTCACCGGGTGCGGGCATGACCGTAGTCTGACACCTGCCCCGTTGCTAGGAGAAGATGGCGGGGCCCAGGAAGAGCGAGAAGAGCGCCCAGGCCGCAAAAGCATTGATGACCAAAGAATCTAAACGGTCCATCATGCCACCGTGTCCGGGCAACATATTGCCCATGTCCTTCACGCCGAGATCACGTTTAATGGCACTTTCGGCAAAATCCCCCGCCGTCGCGGTCACCGTGAGCACGACGCCCATGATGAGACCCTGCCACCATGGCGCATCAAGCAGCCACACGAATGCGCCCATGCCCAGAAGCGACTGAAAGAGAAGGGATCCAGCGAAACCCTCCCAGGATTTTTTCGGACTGATATGGGCCGCCATGGGGTGACGACCGAACAGCACACCGGCGGCGTAGCCACCGATGTCGTTACCAATCGTGAGGATGATGAAAACCACGATTCGCCCGGCTCCATCATCGGCAGCCAGCATCAGCATGGTGAATCCACCCATGAGCGGCAGATACGTGAGAGCGAAAATACTTGCACCTACGTCACGAACGTAGTGCTCACTACCCCAACGTATGCGCCACATCAAGACGGCGACGAAACCAACCCCGAAGGCAAAAAGCAAAGCGGTCGGACCAAACAAATAGGCCACGGCCATGATTCCGGGAACGGCTAAGAACAATGGCGTTCTTGCGATGCGAATTCGTTGGAAGGAAAAAGCGCCGATCAGTTCGTATAAGGCAACGATAATCGCCGCAGCAGCCAAGACCCCGAACAGCCATGGCACCCATACCAAACTGACCAGAACGAGCAGTCCGAGGATCACACCGGAAGCAATGGCTGCGGGCAAATTGCGCCCAGCCTTGCCGTGCGCGGTGGAATCCGGTGGGGTCTGGGCCATGTCAGACCTCGAGCAGCTCAGCTTCCTTGTGCTTGAGGATCTCATCGATGTGAGCCACGTGCTTGGCGGTCAGTTCATCGAGATGCTTTTCGGCACGGTGGACATCATCCTCGCCCACTTCGCCGTCCTTGGACATCTTGTCCAACGTGTCTTTAGCGTGGCGGCGAATATTACGCATAGAGATGCGGGCATCCTCGGATTTATTCCGCGCCACCTTGATGTACTCCTTGCGGCGCTCCTCGGTGAGGAGCGGCAATACAACGCGGATCACGTTGCCATCGTTGGACGGGTTGACGCCGAGATCAGAATCGCGAATCGCCCGCTCCACCTCGGCAAGGGAGCCTTTGTCATAGGGGGTCACGATGATCATTCGAGCCTCCGGGGTCTGGAATGAGGCCAACTGGTTGATCGGCGTGGTCGTGCCGTAGTAGTCAACGGTGACCTTGGCAAACATGCTCGGTGTGGCCCGTCCGGTCCTGATAGTGGCAAAGTCATCGCGTGCGACGGCGATGGCCTTGTCCATTTTGTCCTCGGCCTCAAGCAGGACCTCATCTGTTTGATCACTCACGATTGCTCCTGACTTTGCCGAGGGATAGTGGCCTACAACGGTGGACTGCGAGGTTACGGGTGATCTGGCACAGCTGCTTTGTCGAACTGACTTGTACCGTGCCGAGTTACCAACGTGCCGATGCGTTCGCCACGAACCGCCCGAGCAATATTGCCCTCAGCGAGCAGATTAAACACCAGGATCGGCAACTCATTATCTCGACATAGGCTGATGGCGGTGGCATCAGCCACCTTGAGGTCTCGAGCGAGTACATCGTCGTGAGTGAGCCGATCGAAGCGCTTAGCATCGGCGTGCAGACGCGGATCCTGGTCGTAGACGCCATCGACGCCCTTGGCCATCAACACCACCTCTGCACCCACTTCGAGGGCACGCTGAGCCGCAGTGGTGTCGGTGGAAAAGTAAGGCGCGCCGAGTCCAGCACCGAAAATAACCACTCGACCCTTATCGAGGTGGCGCATGGCACGACGCGGAACATAGGGTTCAGCAACCTGACCCATCGTGATGGCAGTCTGCACCCGGGTGTCTAAGCCCTGCTTCTCGCAGAAGTCCTGCAGCGCCAGACAATTCATGACGGTGCCCAGCATGCCCATGTAGTCGGCACGGCTTCGTTCCATACCCCGCTTAGATAACTCTGCGCCACGAAAGTAATTTCCGCCACCGATAACAATCGCCACCTCGGTGCCAGATCGAACGACCCCGGCCACCTGCTGTGCGATGGAGTGCACCACATCAGGGTCAACCCCAAGGTCACCATCGCCGGCGAACGCCTCGCCGGACAACTTCAGCAGAACCCGATTCCAGCCCCCGGACGGAGCTTCCGCCCAGGTGTCGACGGTGCCATCAAGGGTCGGCTGAATGGCTCGGGGATTGTGTTCTACCACGGTTACACTCCTCGCCTCGGTGCCGACTTACCGCTTAGTGTGCCCCCTAGGAGGACTGACCCACCTCGAATCGAGCGAACGCGTTGACCGTGGTGCTGGCATCGGCAAGATACGCCGCCACTGTCTTCTTACTCTCAGTGACCGATGACTGCTCGAGAAGCACCGAGTCCTTGAAGAAGCCCTGAACGCGACCTTCAACGATCTTGGGCAGTGCTGCCTCGGGCTTGCCCTCCTCCTTAGCCGTGGCTTCGGCGATTCTTCGCTCGTGCTCCACGACCTCGGCGGGGACGTCGGCCTTGCTCAGGTAAAGCGGTCGCATCGCTGCGATCTGCATGGCTGCGTTGCGCGCGACCTCTTCACTTCCCTCATAGGACACCATGACACCTACCTGCGGGGGCAGATCAGCTGAACGCTTATGTAGGTAGAGCGCAATCGGAGCCTTCAGCAATGCCACCCGACCCAATTCCAACTTCTCACCAATAATCCCCGCGAGGGACTCGATAGCGGACTGGACCGTGCCACCCTGTGGCAACTCCGCAACCAGCAGTCCGTCTCGATCACCGATCTGGTTGTCAAAGCACACCGAAACGATCGTGCCAGCGAGGGCCTGAAAATCTGCACTCTTGGCCACGAAATCGGTCTCGCACAGAAGTTCCACGAGTACGTTGTCTTCGGCGACAACCAAGCCATTGCTGGTGGTGCGCTCCGCGCCCCGTTTGGCCGCTTTGGCTGCACCAGAGATACGCAGCACCTCCAGGGCTTGATCCTGGTCGCCACCTGCTTCTTCGAGGGCCTTTTTGCATTCCATCATGCCCGCGCCGGTGAGATCGCGGAGTTTTTTGACGTCTGCGGCGGTGATATTCGCCATGAGAACTATGGGTACCTTTCGTGGCGTTGCGACGGATGGATTACGGGGCCGGAGTGGTTTCTGGCTGCGTTGAACCGGTCAGGAGCTCAGTTTCCCATTCAGCCAGCGGCTCATCAATGATGACCGCGGCCTCACCGGCATCCGCGCTAGCCCGACCCGCACGGGTCATGAGGCCATCGGCTACCGCGTCAGCAATCACGCGCGTGAGCAGCGCAACGGAGCGGATAGCGTCGTCATTGCCAGGAATCGGGAAATCGACCTCGTCTGGATCACAGTTGGTGTCCAAAATGGCGATGACGGGAATACCAAGTTTTCGAGCCTCACCAACCGCGATGTGCTCTTTCTTAGTGTCCACAATCCACAGGGCCGAGGGCAGTTTCACCATGTCTCTGATGCCACCGAGATTGCGATCCAACTTCACTCGTTCGCGGCTCAACACCAGAAGTTCTTTCTTGGTCATGCCCGAACCAGAGCTATCGGCGTCAAGTTCTTCGAGTTCCTTCAACCGTTGAATCCGTTTGGCAACGGTGGAGAAGTTGGTGAGCATGCCGCCGAGCCAGCGGTGATTGACATAGGGCATACCCACGCGCGACGCCTGCTGGGCAACCGGCTCTTGCGCCTGCTTCTTGGTACCAACGAACATCACGCTGCCACCGTGGGCCACCGTCTCTTTGACGAATTCGTATGCGTTATCGATGTATGTCAGCGACTGCTGGAGGTCAATGATGTAGATGCCATTGCGTTCGGTGAAAATGAAACGCTTCATCTTGGGATTCCAACGGCGGGTCTGGTGTCCGAAGTGGACACCGCTATCCAGCAGCTGGCGCATCGTGACGACGGCCATGGGGCACTCCTTTTTGGGCGGGCCACAAGTCTGCGGCTCGCCGATCGGTTGTTGCCAACACCCGGTGGTGCCGGCCCTGGTGCTCGATGAACGCCTGACCCGAAACATAAGGACCGATGGCGAACCTGTTAGACAGGTTCAAGCACGCGATGTATCTCGCACGGCGACCCGAAGGCCACCGCAGCGAGACCGGTCATGAGTCTAACCGGCACACGGCTTCCCCATGCGCTCAGGGGCTAAAGACTGTCCACCGAAACCCACGCGGTAGGGCAAAAGCCTGCCGGTAGGCCCGAGGGTGGGCCGATGACCTTGAAGATGTTCGCCTCATTATCAGTCCTCAGCCTTACCGCCGCGACCGTGATCGTGATTCCGGCCGCACCGGTAGGTAGTAGCACCACCACTGCCTGGTCAGCGCCAATTTCGGGGAAGTTAACGGTGGTGCGACCCTTTATTCCCCCGCCTAAGCCCTGGCAGTCGGGTCACCGAGGAGTCGACCTTCGCGCACGGGTGGACACGGTCGTTCGAGCCCCTGCGCCAGGCCTCGTGGTCTACGCCGGGCCGCTGGCCGGTCGTTCAGTGATCAGCGTCGAACATGGACCCGGGATTCGTACCACCTATGAGCCAGTCAGTGCCACGGTCACCGTGGGGCAGCGAGTACGCACGGGCACACCACTGGGCAGGGTGGCACAGTCGAAGGTGCACCGCAATCGACTCCACTGGGGACTTAAGGTCCGTGGTCAATACGTCAATCCCCTGCGACTTCTGCGGCACCGAAGCCTGCTCAAGCCGAACACGAGTGCGCAATGAGCTAAGCCCTGGGGTGGGCCTGTGCGAATGCCGCCCGCAACCGATCAACAGATACATGGGTGTATATCTGGGTCGATGCCAAGCTCTCGTGGCCGAGGAACTCCTGCACGGCGCGCAGATCTGCACCACCGTTGAGCACGTGAGTTGCCGCCGTGTGACGCAAACTGTGTGGGGTCAGGTGACCGCAGTTGGCAGCACGGCCAGCAGCTGCCACCACCGCTCGCACGGATCGGGGATCGACACGTCGACCCCGGGCACCTAAAAACAGCGCAGCCCCAGAGTCTTTCGTCACCAGTTCAGCCCGCCCCTGCCCAAGCCAGTCGGCCACAGCCATCGCGGCCGGCACGCCGTAGGGCACGATCCGCTCCCTGTTTCCTTTACCGACCACGCGCAAGGTGCGCCGATCATGATCAACATCGGTGCGGTCGAGACTGACCAGTTCACTGACACGCAAAGCTGCGGCGTAAAGCACTTCGATCATGGCGTGATCTCGTCGGGCTACCGGGTCGCCAGATTCGGCGGCTTGGGCCGTGATGGCGAGCAGCGCCTGCGCCTCGTCTTCGCTTAAGACCGCAGGCAGGTGACGACCAGTTCGTGGACTCGCGAGTCGCAGACCGACGTCGTGGTTGGTCAGACCTCGCTCGTGCGCCCAGCGGGTGAAGGCACGCGCCGAGGCAGCGTGACGAGCCAGCGTTCGACGGGCAACGCCGCGTCGCTGGGCTGCCATCAACCAAGCCCGCAGGTCGGTGAGACTGAGCTCGGCCAGGTTCTCTGCACCGCTGGGCATCCACCAGATGAGCAGATCGGTGACGTCGGCGCGATACGCACGCACCGTGTGCGGGCTACGACCACGCTCAGCGGCTAAATGCAAGCAAAAGCGATCGACCACATCGGCCCATGGGCCCAGGGTTAGCGCCTCTGTCATCTCTCCATGGTGCCCTGCCCGAACACTTCTAGGATCCGTGGCGCGCACGGAAGCGCCATCGATTTTGGTTCCGCGTAATGAGGCCGGCCAACTCCAACAGGCCGAGGGCGGCCACGACGTCGTCCACCGGAAAGCCCGTATCACGGGCGAGCCCTTCCGCGGTCGCCGTTTTGCGCTCCCGCATCTGATCGAACACCACTGTTTCAACATCGGTCTCAGCGTCGGTCTCGGCCGGAATAGATAGTTGTATTTGCTCAGGCGCGACCTCAGTTTCGCCGAGTAGCGACAGCACATCTGCAGCGTCGCTGACCAGCACCGCTAGTCGAGATTTGATCAATTCGTGACAGCCTGCCGAAGCTGATGAAGTAACCGGACCGGGATAGGCCATGACGAGTCGGAATAGCTCTTCAGCCTCGCGCGCGGTGGTGCGGCTGCCAGAACGCAGGGCGGCCTCAACAACAACGGTGGAACGGGTGAGCGCAGAAATAATGCGATTGCGGGTGAGAAATCGTTGTCGCTGGGCGCTGGCCCCTAATGCCGCCTCACTGATGAGCAGGCCCTGTCCTGCTATGGCGCGAAAGAGGCCTTCATGGGCTCGGGGGTAGGTCACATCGATACCACCGGCGAGCACACAGGCTGTACTGCCACCGGCGTCTAGTGCGCCCTGATGAGCGGCCGCGTCGATACCGAACGCACCACCTGACACAACCAGCCAGCCGTGGTCAGCCAGGGTCGCCGCGGTGTTTCGGGACAGCATGAGTCCATAGGTTGTGGCAGCTCGTGCACCCACAATGGCAACTGAACGCAAAGCCAACAGGCGCAGATCAGCGGTGCCAACCACCCACAAACCCAGCGGCGCACGCTCAGCCAGATCGTTGAGTTGGGTCGGCCACTGCGCATCACCTGGGATGATCAGACGGGCCCCGGTCGATTCGGCGGTGACCACCTGCTCGGCGATCAGTTCGTCTAGGTGGCGAGTGGGCAGGGGCAATCGCTTCCGCAGTTTTTCAAAGAACCGATTTTTGGTGCGGCCGGTGAGCACCTCATCAACTATCGCGATGTCTCCCTCGTGATTGATGCGCTGCCACACATCAGCGTCGCCACCTTCGGTCAGCATGAGTAACAGGGCGCGCGCCTGATGGGTCGGCGACCAGTTGATCGCGTTGGTCGGTGCGTTCATGCGGCCCACTCACCCTCGGTGGCGCGTAGTGACATCGCGAATCCAATGTCGTGCCGACTGGGTTGACCGCGTTCGTTCAAGTCAGCCAAGGTCCAGGCCACTCGCAGTACCCGGTCGGCTCCGCGCAAGGTCAACAGGCCGCGGTCCAATGCCCTCATCAGATCCTGTGCTCCCTGATCGCTGGGTGGAAAGTGGCGACGCAGGGCCGCACTGGGCATGGCGGCGTTAAGACCGACACTGTCGCCGTCCTCGTTGGAAAACTCCCGCCACCGATGTGTGCTGCGATCGCGGGCAGCCAGCACACGTTGTGCGACCACAGCACTGGATTCACCCTCGGTGCGCAGGTCAGCCACACTCGGCCGCGTCATGGTCAGCCGCAAATCGATGCGATCCATCAGTGGACCAGAAAGTTTTATTGCGTAGCGCCGGCGCTGCAACGTTGAACAACTGCAGCTGCTGCCACGGCCGATGCCGTAACCGCAGGGGCATGGATTGGCAGCAATCACCAGATGAAACTTCGCCGGCAGAACCACGGCGAAGTCGGCTCGATGCAGACGAATAACACCGCCCTCGAGCGGTTGACGCATCGCGTTGAGAACATCGTGGTCAAACTCAGCAGCCTCGTCTAAGAACAGCACCCCATGATGGGCCAGGGTGACCGCGCCCATCCGAACCTGGCTACCGCGACCACCCCCAATGATTGATGCCTTCGATGCTGTGTGGTGGGGCGCTTGAAAGGGTGGCCGGCGTTGCAAACCACAACCATCAGCGAGTCCGGCGATAGAAGCAATAGCTGTGGCTTGGAGCGCGGCCGCGTCGGTGAGAGGTGGCAAGATGCCCGGTAAGCGTTCAGCAATCAAGGTTTTGCCCACACCGGGGGTTCCCATCATGGATAGGTGATGACCTCCGGCCGCGGCGATTTCTAGAGCCCGACGCGCTTCAAGCTGGCCACGCACATCGGCAAGATCGGCTAGTGATGGCCCAGGTTTACTTTCAGTAGACGCCGGTGGGTCAGGTAGTGGTGTACGACCTGTGAGTACCTGAACAAGCTGTGCCAGATCGCGAATCGCTCCGACGGACACCCCGGGGACGAGTGCTGCCTCGGCCGCGTTTGCTACCGGCACCAGCACCTGCTGATACCCAGCGTCTCGAGCGGCCAGGGTCGTGGCGATGACACCCGTTACGGGTCGGACACTGCCATCGAGGCCGAGCTCGCCGACAAAGACCGATTGGGCAACGGCCGCACCGGGCACCACACCGCTTTCGGCCAGAATCGCTGCGGCTATCGCGAGGTCAAGACCCGACCCGCGTTTGCGCCAAGAAGCTGGCAACAGCGCGATGGTGACACGGGTCTTTGGCCATGAGATACCAGAGTTCGTCATCGCTGATTTGACGCGTTCGCGCGCCTCGTTGACAGCGGTGTCGGCCAAGCCAACCATCGTGAACCCGGGCAGCCCGGCGGAAACGTCGGCTTCCACGTCAATGATGTGCGCTTGCACGCCGAGGGTGACGCTGCCATGGGTGTGAGCGACCATCAGGCCACGTCGCGGAGATGTTCCACAGTGGGTTGACCACTGCCGCTATGCACGATGCCAATGACGTCGAATCGAATGGACGAGGGGCGAATCCCTCGGTCAGCCAACCAGGCCAGCGCAACTCGGCGCATGCGTCGCAACTTGAGAGGGGTCACCGCTGCCAGCGGCGACCCGAACATCTCGGTGCTGCGGGTCTTGACCTCGCAGACCACCAGCACATTTTCATCGCGCGCCAAAATATCGATCTCCCCCGACCTACACCGATAGTTGCGTTCCACGATCACCAAGCCTGAGCGTTGTAAATACTCCGCTGCTAGGTCTTCACCGAACTTGCCGAGCGCATCACTTGTGCGCATATGACCACCTCCGTAACCGAGGGTGGCCGTCGATCAGCGCAGGACATCCACATCGGTTCGCAGTGGTGGATAGCTGCGAAAAGTTCGCCCTGTGGACAGAAGCGAATCGACCGATTCCTCAGCGGTAACGGTGGTGCGCGGTGTAGCCATGCCGAGCGATTGCTTCACGGTGGCCTGCTGTTCCGTAACCCTTATTGATCGACCAACCGAATTCGGGATACTCCTCGGCAATGCTGATCATGTGTCGATCTCGCTCAGTTTTGGCCAGGATACTGGCTGCTGCAACGCTGGAGCACGTCACATCTGCACGCACCTTCAACCGCACGGTGCAGTTTGGCCACGCAGACAGGCCCGGCTGCAAATAGTCGTAGGCGCCATCCAAGATAATGGCGACCCGTCCGGAGGAACCCTGGGCCGCAAGATCATTGAGAAGTTGACCCAGCGCTGCCAGAGCCGCCTGGCGCTGTGCGGTGGTGAGTCCATCAGTGGTGATGACGTGGGCGGGGGTCATCGCCACCGCGGTAGCCAATGCCCAGTTCTGCACTAGCGGCCGCAGCCGCTCTCGCTGCTGTTCGGAGATCATTTTGCTATCCCGGGTGCCACGCGGAACGGTCGGCGTAGCGGCAACGACGGCCACCGCACCGACACTCACCGGCCCAGCCAACGCACCGCGGCCCGCCTCGTCTACCCCGATGACAAGATCAGCACCTGCGCGCAGTAGTTGCCGTTCAAGGCGAAGGCTCGGCGTATTCACGGATTCGCTGGTGCGCCCGCCTGATTAAACGCACTCGGGGTAGAGATCCAGCCGACACGATCTAGGGGCCACAACACGAAAAGGACCCGAGCCCGAACCTTGGTTAACGCAACCGCACCGCTGTTGAGGTCTAGGTAGGAACGTGAATCCACTGCGGTGTCGCGATCATCCCCGAGAACGAAAACGGAGTCGGCAGGCACGACCACGGTAAAATCGCGCTGATCTGTTGCGGTGCCCGCTGGGAGATATGACTCATCAAGAGCGATTCCATTGAGCAGAATTCGGCCCTGTGGGTCACAGCAGGTGACGGTGTCCCCTGCGATGCCGATGACACGCAAGATTCGATCGCCGGGAGCGTCGCTGGGCATGAGCCCCAAAAACTCAAGACCCGACCGTACCGGGCCATCACCGGTCGCCGGATTGACCAGGTCCTGGTTCCAACCACCCGGATCGGCGAAAACAATCACTTCCCCGCGCTGGACTCCCCCCAGCCGGACCATGAGTGAGGACCCAAGTAGGCGATCCCCGGCCATGAGTGTTGGCTCCATCGCGCTGCTAGGAACGTAGAACGGCTGGGCAACGAAAACGCGGATCCCGGTGACTATCAGTACCGCGATAACCACGACCGCGACAACTTCTGCCGCCCAACGACCCGCCTTCAGCCAGCGTCGCGAGCGATGCGATCCCGTCGGGGCAGCATGACGGCCCCGCCCGGCCACGGCCACACCTGGCTCGATCGTCTCACTGCAGTCGGGGGCGTCGGTAAACCATTCGCGGGATCGTTCCGGCCCCACCGCACCGGTGGTATTTTCCGCGTCATTTACCGGGCGAGCCATGGCTCTCCTAGCGCGCTCGGTGCCGGGGTTAATCCAGGTTGATCGAATGTCGCCGGAATCTCAATGAACTGTGCACGACCTAGTGGCCACACGATGGCGAAGGCTCGACCGATGACTCGATTCACCGGCACCATTCCGCCGCCGGGATCACCGAGGTGCGCCCGAGAGTCTGCCGACGCAGAACGATGGTCCCCCATGACCCAGAGTTTATCCGGCGGCACGATCACGTCGAAATTCTGCTTGCTCGGCGGGTTACCGGGAAATAGGTAGTCGACCTCATCAAGGGCAACATCGTTCACGGTGATTTGACCGGCATCGTTGCAGCAGGTCACCCGGTCACCGCCAACGCCGATAACTCGCTTGATGTAATCGCGGTCACCCGGTGGAGCCAAGCCAACCAATTCACCCAGCGAGCGAGCGACCCAGCCAAAAACATTGGAATCAGGTTCAACGGGTGGCCCCTGAATAAATGAACCGGTTCCGTCGAAAACGATCACATCGCCACGCTCAATGGGTCGAAGGTCAAACACCACCTTGTTGACCAGCACGCGATCACCCACCTGCAAGGTGTCTTCCATTGACCCTGACGGAATGTAAAACGCCTGCACCAGGAAAGTCTTGATCAAAAAGGCAACAAGAAAAGCACCGAGGATCAACAGCAGAAACTCAAGCCAACCCGGAACTGAAAGCCCCCGAAAGTACAGGCGGCCGCGCGGTGGATCAGCAGCGTGAGCTCCGCCACCGGTAGGGGTTCGGGCAGGTGCATCGTCGCTGTCGTCGGTCATTACCGAAACCTTATGGTGTGCCGGGGAACGCGTGCGCGAACACGCGCGGGAAGCGCATTGCGGTTTTGGCTAGGACTTTTTCGGCACATTATCGCGGCGCTCGCGGATCTTGGCCGCTTTGCCGCGCAGGGCACGAAGGTAGTACAACTTGGCCCGACGCACATCACCGCGTGACACCAACTCCACCTTTTCAATGATGGGGGTATGCACGGGGAAGGTCCGTTCAACACCGACACCGTAGGAGATTTTCCGGACCTTGAAGGTCTCGCGAATCCCGTCGCCAGAACGTGCGATCACCACACCTTGGAAGACCTGGACGCGAGACTTATTTCCCTCGACGACCTTTACGTGCACCTTGACGGTGTCACCGGGTCGAAAAGCAGGTAGGTCGTCGCGCAAGGATGCTGCATCAATAAAGTCAAGGCTTTGCATGGTGATCAATCACTTCCTGCGAGCGCCACAGGTCGCCCACGATGTGGTGGGGATGGCTTGGATGGTGCATCCGGATTCGCGAAACAGTCGATCCCCTGTGGCAGACGAGCATTTCTTGGCGACCGGATAGGTCGTACATAACGGCCCTCAGTGTGCCACAGCACCTGATTCAGGCGTTCCACCGGGAGCCAAATCTGGCCGCATGAAAGCTGTGCGCCGCTGTGCCTGCTCAAGGCGCCATGCCTGAATTTTACCGTGATCGCCCGACAGCAAGATTTCTGGAACGCCCAGACCGCGCCAGTTGGCGGGTCGGGTGAACACCGGCCCCTCAAGCAGGGACTCCATCGGGCCGTCAGCGAAGGAATCATCCACGATGCTCTGCACGTTGCCCACCACCCCGGGCAAGAGTCGGGTGATAGCCTCCACCATGACTAAGGCGGCTGACTCGCCGCCGGATAGGACGTAGTCCCCGATGCACACCTCGGCCACCTCTACCCGTTCCCGGTAGTAGTCACTCACGCGAGTATCGATGCCTTCGTATCGACCACAGGCAAAGACCAGGTGCTTACGTTGTGACCACTCGGTGGCCACACGCTGGTCGAAACGCTGACCTGACGGGGTGGGAATGATGAGCAGGGAGTCCTCGGTCAGGACCGAATCAAGGGTGCGCCCCCAAGGCTCTGGGGTCATCACCATGCCCGGACCACCACCGTAGGGCTGGTCATCTACGGTCCGGTGCCTGTCCGTTGCCGCTTCTCGCAAGTCATGAACTCCGATCCTCATCAGTCCATCGTCTTGGGCTTTGCCGACGAGGGAAAGGGAGAGGGGGGCAAGGTACTGAGGGAAGATGGAGATGATGTCGATCTGAATCAGCGGATCACGATGCATCAGTGCCCTCGTCTTCGGTGAGGCCCTCCGGGGGGCGAATAAGCACCACGCCCTCGGCCAGATTCACGTCGGGCACGAACTGCTCCACGAAGGGCAGTAAGAAACCTGTTCCACCATCTGCGGTTGCGGCCACGATGCTCAGCAGGTCCTGCCCCGGCAGGTGCACAACATCGTTGATCACTCCCATAATGTGACCCTGGTCGTCCTGTGCCCGCAACCCCACCAGGTCAGAGTCGTAGTACTCGTCGTCTTCGGCGGGCATTTCACCGGGCGCACGGGTGACTTCAAGCAATGTGTCGCGTAATGATTCAGCCGAGTCGCGTCCATCGCATCCGGCAAAGTGCACCACCAGACCCCGGCCCGACAGGCGCATCGCTTCGACTGTCAACGACGTTTCGGTACCGGCCACGCTCAATACCGACCCCGGTGCGAATCGACGCTGGGGTTCATCGGTGCGCAATTCAACCGTGACATCGCCACGAATGCCATGTGGTTTGCCGACACGGCCCACCACCACGCGTGGGTCGGAGTTAGCGCTCGGTCTCATCTAGAAAATCGATGCGCACGGTGGTACCACCATTGACCGCAGAAATCACCGTTCGCAAAGCTCCGGCGGTGCGCCCAGAACGGCCGATAACTCGACCCATATCTTCTGGGTGCACCCGAACCTGCAACGAAACTCCGCGCCGGCCGGTTCGTTCGCGAACTGAAACGTCGTCGGGGTTGTCAACGATGCCCCGAACGAGGTGCCCAAGAGCGTCTTCGAGCATGTCAGCCTTCGGACTTTTCGGTGCTACCAGCAGCCGGCTCATCCTTGTGTCCGCCCGGTAGGACGGATTCGATGGCGTGCTCGACTGCCTCAACCACGTCGGTCACAACCTCGACTACCGCCTCAGCGGCGTCTTCGACGGCCTCAACAACCTTCTCAACAATCGTTTCTTCAGCCTTGTCAGCCTTCTCGGCCTTCTCGGCTTTCTCGGCTTTCTCGGTTTTCGCGTCAGCAGGCTTCGGTGCAGCGACCTTTGTCTCCTTGGCAGCGTCAGCAGTGGCCAACTCATAGGCAATGGTCTTGCTGGGCTTGGGGGCAGCAACCCGGAGGGTGCCCTCAGCGCCGGGCAGGCCACGGAACTTCTGCCAGTCACCGGTGATCTTCAACAATGCCAGGACCGGGTCGGTCGGCTGTGCACCGACGGAGAGCCAGTGCTGGGCTCGGGCGGAGTCAATCTGGATCAGGCTGGGATCTTGCATCGGCTGGTAAATGCCGATTTCTTCGATCGCGCGACCATCGCGCCGCTTGCGCGAATCAGCAACAATTACCCGGTACTGGGGCGCGTGAATCTTACCGACGCGCTTCAACTTAATTTTGACGGCCACGGTCTGGGACTGCTCCTGTTCGTATGGGATGGGATGTCACCGTCGCGCGTGGGGCGTGCGCGTGTGTGTCATTCCCGCGTATCTGCTGAGTGATCGGTTGAGAGGGTCCGGTCAATCAGCACGACCGTCCCAGTGTGCCAGACCGCCAGGCTTCAGCGCGATCGGGGCGGTGTTCATCACCTCAGGGCGAGCCGCCAAGCAGTTTCTTAATGTCTTCAGGAATCTCCAACGGTCCAGGGGTCGTGGGTGATTCCGCTCCGTCCGTGGTCGGTTCGCTGGGGCCTAGGGCGCGCTTTGCTGGGTTGCCACTTCGAGACTTCTTGCCCTTCGGTGCGGTCCGGCCTGATCTTCCCTTGGACTTTTTGCCACCTCCACCACCGAAACCGGGGGCTCCGGGCATCCCCGGCATTCCTGGCATCCCTGGCATTCCGCCCTTGCCACCGCGCATGCCACGCATCATTTTTTGCGCTTCACCGAATCGCTCCACCAGTGAGTTCACATCGCTCACCTGGGTGCCAGATCCCTTAGCGATACGCGAACGCCTGGACGCGTTGAGCACCTTCGGATTGTCGCGTTCAGCCGGGGTCATCGATTGGATGATGGCCGCCACGCGGTCCAACTCGCGCTCATCGACCTGTTCCAACTGGGCTTTCATGTCGCCCATGCCGGGAAGCATGCCCAAAATTTTGGTAAACGAGCCCATCTTCTTGACCGCTTGCATCTGATCCAAGAACTCGTTGAGGGTGAAGTCTTCACCTTTGCTGACCTTGCGGGCCATGTCCTCGGCTTGGCGAACGTCGAAGGCTTTTTCCGCCTGTTCGATCAGGGTGAGGACGTCACCCATATCCAGAATGCGAGAGGCCATGCGGTCTGGATGGAAAGTCTCGAAGTCTTGAAGTTGTTCGCCCGTGGATGCAAACAGAATTGGCCGCTCGGTCACCGTCACGATGGACAACGCAGCGCCGCCACGGGCATCACCGTCGAGTTTGGTGAGCACAACGCCATCGAATCCGACACCGGCGCCGAACTCCTCGGCTGTACGCACAGCATCCTGCCCGATCATCGCATCGACAACGAGCAAAATCTCATCTGGTTGCACAGCGTCTCGGACGCCGCGCAACTCGCGCATCAGTTCAACGTCAATCGATAATCGGCCCGCAGTATCCACGATGACGATGTCGTGCAGAGTTCGCTTCGCGTGATCAATAGAGGACCCTGCCACCTCCACGGGGTCGCCCACCCCGTTGCCCGGCTGCGGGGCGTAAACGTCAACGCCGGCTCGCTGCGCCATGACCGCGAGTTGATCAACTGCATTGGGGCGCTGCAGGTCGGCGGCAACAAGCAGTGGCGAGTGACCCTGGTCCTTCAGGTGCTTGGCCAACTTGCCGGCGAGTGTGGTTTTGCCAGCGCCCTGCAATCCTGCCAGAACGATCACCGTGGGCGAGACCTTGGCAAACCGCAACCGCCGCGTCTCGCCACCGAGGATCGAGATGAGTTGATCGTGAACGATTTTTACAATCTGCTGACCGGGGTTCAGCGCCCCCGACACCTCCGAGGACATCGCCCGTTCGCGAACCGCCGCGGTAAATGCGCGGACCACGGGTAGGGCTACGTCGGCGTCGAGCAGCGCGATACGAATCTCGCGCAGGGTCGTGTCGATGTCTGCTTCGGTCAGGCGTCCCTTGCCGCGTAATCCACGGAAGGTTGTCGCTAACCGATCGGAGAGCGAGGCGAACATGCGGCTCCTAGGTCGATGGTGAGGCGTTTAGACTAGCCCGCCTCACCATCGGCCGTCGGACTAGAGGGCTTCTGGCCCCTGCTCGCCGGTGCGCACCCTGATGATGCTTTCCACCGGAGTCACCCACACTTTGCCGTCGCCGATCTTGCCGGTATGGGCGCTGCCCACGACGGCGTCAATCACCCGCGGAACATCGGCGTCATCCACCACGAACTCGATACGAACCTTCGGCACGAGATCCACGGTGTACTCCGCGCCTCGATACACCTCGGTATGGCCACGCTGGCGACCAAACCCACTGGCCTCGGTGACGGTCATGCCGTGCACGCCCTGTTCTTCCACCGCCCTTTTCACGTCTTCTAGTTTGAAGGGCTTAACGACCGCGGTGATTAGCTTCATTTACCCATCCTCTCGATCGATTGAGCCTTTGCCAATACCTGCGAAGGCACCACCTCCACCAGATTCCACAATGTCGTAAGCGTTCTCTGCATGGAGCGCGAGATCGACCCCTGAGGTTTCATCCTCAGCGCTGACCCGAATTCCCATGACGGCCTTCAAAACAAGCGCCACAATGCCCGCGATCACGAAGGAGTAGATCAGCACGCCACCGGCTGCAATGGCTTGAACGGTGAGGAGACTGAAGCCACCTCCGGCGAAGAGACCCACGCTGGCGCCATCGCCGAACACATCGGTGGCCACGAAACCGAGCATGAGGGTGCCGACCAGTCCACCCACGAGATGGACGCCGACCACATCAAAGGAATCGTCGTAACCGAGGCGGTACTTCAACGTCACCGCAAGAGCACACAGAACTCCAGCAACAGCACCGATCAGCACCGCGACGAGCGGTGTGACATTGGCGCACGCGGGGGTGATGGCGACGAGGCCGGCAACGATCCCCGACGCAGCACCGAGGCTGGTCGCGTGGCCATCCCTCAACCGCTCGACGAGCAGCCAGGCCAAACCGCCACCGCAGGTGGCCACCAGCGTGTTCGTTGCAGCGAGAGCAGCGACACCATCGGCGGCATAGGCGGAACCAGCATTAAAACCGAACCAGCCAAACCACAGCAGGCCGGCGCCAAGCATGACCATGGTCAGGTTGTGTGGGCGCATCGGCATGCGCGGCCAGCCCAGACGTTTACCCAACACGATCACCAGCACCAAGGCTGCAGCACCGGCGTTGATGTGGACAGCCGTACCACCGGCGAAGTCGATCACCTCGGCGCCACCAATGTTGAGCTGACCAATCCAGCCATCGCCCCAAACCCAATGCGCCACCGGGAAGTACACCAGCGATGCCCATACGCCTGCGAAGATGAGCCAGGCGCCAAATTTCATGCGATCAGCAACCGCGCCAGCAATGAGGCCAACGGTCAAGCAGGCAAACATCGCTTGGAAAGCAACATCGACCATCGGCGGGAAACCATCGCCACCAACGCTTATCGCCTGTGTCACACCAAAGTAGTCGGTGAAGCTACCCACGAAATTACCGGTTGTGGAACCGTAAGCCATGGAATACCCGTAGGCGATCCATAAGATCCCCACCACAAAAGTGGATGCGATCACCATCATCAGCATGTTCAACACTGACTTGGATCTGTTCATGCCGCCGTAAAAGAAGGCCAAACCCGGAATCATAATGAAGACCAGCGCGGTTGACACTAACAACCATGCGGTGGTCCCCGTATCAAGAACAGGCTCCATGCGCGTCACACTCCCTTGGGTCTGTAGCAATGCGTTGACATTGATTACGGGCACTCACTCGGGCGCCCGACATGACGACAATGTGTCAATCACTTGTTTCGTCCCAGGTTCCTTCGGCGTTTCAATCCTGTGACAAAATATTGCCTTTGTTTCCGGCGTGTAACGACTCAGTGCACCAGCAGTTAGGCTTCGTCGTGGGCTTTAAACACATCTATTTCGGTTGCCTTCACTGACAACCACACCTGCTGACCCGGTTGCAAGCCAAGTTCGACAACGGATTGAGACGTAACGTCCACAACGACGGAAGGTCTCGCTTCCATATCGAGGCGGACCCGATCACCGAGGTGTTCCATGTCGCGAATGACGCCCTCCCAAGCGTTGCGGGCGCTGGACTGCGGTGGTTGTCGATGCACCGCAATAGCGGAGGGCCGGAGTGTGGCCAGGACCGCACCGGTGAGATCGCTATTCGTTGTTACGAGCTGACCACCGGAATCTAAGGCCACGGTTCCTGCGGTCGCGATGCCTGAAACGAGGTTGAGACCCATCAGTTTGGCGACATATTCGGTTGCCGGGTGGCGTGTCACGTCCGCCACCGTGCCGCACTGCACGACGCTGCCCTGGTCCAGGACGCAGATGTCATCTGCAAGAACCATTGCCTCTATCGGATCGTGCGTAACCAGGAGCGTGACACCGCAGAACTGCGACAAATGGGAACGCATTTCAGCCCGAACACTCACCCGAGTTTGGGCATCGAGGGCGGCTAACGGTTCATCCAACAGCAGCACCGCAGGCTGCGTGACTAGCGCACGGGCCAACGCCACACGCTGTGATTGACCACCCGATAGTTGCCGTGGTTTGCGTTCAGCCAAATGGGCAATCCCGAATCGACCCAGCCAATCCGCCGTTGTCGCTCGAGCATGGGCGCGGCTGCTACCCCGACTGCGCAAGCCGAAAGAGATATTCTCTTGAACGCTGAGGTGCGGGAATAGTAAATAATCTTGAAACACCATGCCAACGCTGCGCTTTTCGGCGGAGGTGAAGGTGTCCTCATTCATCCAGGTGTCGCCATCGACCACCACTATCCCCTGTGCCGATGAAACCAGACCCGCCACTACCTGGAGAAGACTCGACTTGCCAGAACCGTTAGGACCCACAATGGCCAACACACGACCGCGCGGTTGCGCGATATGAACATCCAGGACGAAATCCGATCGGGCGACCTGGGCCTGTAGCTGGAGTCCCGGTCTTTCCAGCCCCTGTCGTTGCAGTTCCTGTCCTTGTGCGCTCATGATCGAAGCGCCCCTGGTCGTAGCCACTGTTCGCGCAAAATGACCAGCACCAACACGCAAACCGCGAGCAACACAACACTGAGCGCGATTGCTGCCTCTCGATTGGTTTCCAACAGGGTGTACACGGCCAGGGGTACCGTTTGAGTGCGTCCAGGAAAGTTCCCAGCAAAAGTGATCGTGGCGCCGAACTCCCCCAGTGCTCGAGCCCAGGCAAGGGTTGTGCCAGCCACGACTGCGGGAGCCATGAGTGGAACCGTGATGCGCCAGAAGACGCGCATGCGCGATGCTCCCAGGGTCACTGCTGCTTCTTCATATCGGGTATCCATCGCCCTTAACGCACCTTCAACCGAAAGAACCAGAAAGGGTAACGCCACGAAAGTCTCGGCGATAACCACTGCCGCAGGCGTGAAGGGCAGCGTGATTCCAAAAAGGGATTCCAATGGCGCACCTACGATTCCGCGTCGACCAAGCGCAGTCAGCAAAGCTGTTCCACCCACCACGGGCGGTAACACCAGGGGCAATAGCACCAGAGCGCGCACAAGTGGTCGGCCGGGAAATTGCACCCGAGCCAGCACCCAGGCCAACGGAACACCAAGAATCAGTGCACATCCGGCCGCCAGGAGCGAGGTCGCCAGCGACAACCGCAGCGCCTGCTGGGTGACCGGATCGATGAGAAGTTCGCCCACGGAGGTCCACGGCGTGGCCATGAGCAACCCGGCCAACGGAATGAGCAGGAATGCCAGGGCAATGATCGCCGGTATCGCTAGCACCCAGGGAGGCTTGCTTCGCCGACTCCGCCGCGGTGACCGTGTGGCCGCGGTCGTCATGTGGTGACACCGGTCGGGGTGGTGAAACCTGCGGTTCGCAACAGGTCTCGCGCCAACGAAGAATTCACGAAATCAAGAAACGCTTGGGCCACCTCTGGCGAGGTCGTGCCCTGAACGGTCGCAATCGGATAGTTCACAACCTCAGCCGCTCCGACGGGCAGGGAGATCTCACGAACTCGTGAACCAGCAGAAACCACATCGGTGGCGTACACGAAGCCGGCATCAACCTCGTCCAAGATCACCTTTGACAGCACACCACGAACATCGAGTTCAAAGGTCACCGGTTCGATCTTTAAACCACTGGCCGCAATTGCCTGCGCAGCTGCAATCCCGCACGGAACCTGTGGTTGACACATGGCAACCAGAACTCCCGGTTCGGCCAAATCGGCCATCGTGTCGATCGCAGCGGGATTGTCTTCAGGTACCGCAATTGTCAGCCTATTGCCAGCGAAAGTTACCGGCTCCCAAACCAACTTTTCCGCAACCGCCGACTGCATCGTTATGGTGTTTGCGGTTGCGATTACATCTACCGGCGCTCCATCGCGCAACGCAGACACGAGACCGCTGCTTGGTCCGAAGTTCATGAGCACGTCCACGTTGGGGTTCACTTCTTCAAACGCCAACTCGATATCAGAAAAGGTGTTAGTCAGTGAAGCCGCAGCGAACACGATGAGCTCACTGCGAGATTCCGCCGGTCCGCAGGAGCCGGTGGCAGCAACGCAAATCAGTGCCAACACACTGCTCGTGGCAATACGCCCACGTCGCCCCAGCCCCGCCACTAGGCCAGATCCAGCGCGTCGATGACGACATGGGTGGCCTTAACCGATGCCACCACCAGCACACCCGGCGCCAGTTCCAACTCATCTGCTGCTTCACGACTCATCAGGCTGACCATCCGGTGTGGTCCCACCTGAACCTCGACCTGAGCCATCACCGTGTCGCGCACCACAGCGGTCACCAAACCGGGTAGTCGGTTGCGAGCCGAGGCCCCCACCACCTTGGACTTCATGGGCAGCACCGCAGCATCCAGCGCCTCAGTACGCATGAATGCGGCCAGTTCGACTCCCTCAATTACGGTGCGGCCCTGGGAGTCAGTGCTGGACTGTAATCGTTCCTGTTCCACCCATCGGCGCACCGTATCGTCGCTCACCTGAAGCAGAACGGCAGCCTGAGAGGTTCGATATTGCGGCATAACGCCGTACTATAGTCCGCATATTCGGTACTTTTACGTTAAATTACACTTATTTGCGTTAAATAATGGCGGCGACGAAAGCGGCTGGGTCAAAGGGGGCGAGATCGTCTGGGCCCTCACCGAGGCCCACGAGTTTAACCGGAACCCCCAACTCGCGCTGCACCGCGAGCACGATGCCACCCTTGGCCGTGCCATCCAATTTGGTGAGCACAATGCCCGACACATCCACCACTTCGGCGAAAACGCGAGCCTGGTTCAATCCGTTTTGACCCGTCGTCGCATCAAGAACGAGCAGCACCTCATCAACCGGGGAACGCTTTTCAACGACCCGCTTTACCTTGCCCAGTTCATCCATCAAACCCACCTTGGTGTGCAATCGGCCGGCTGTATCGATCACCACGACATCTACTTCGGCCTCACCACCGATCTTGACCGCGTCAAAAGCCACTGCTGCCGGATCGCCGCCTTCGGGGCCGCGAACGACAGCCGCGCCAACGCGGTCGCCCCACGTTTGCAGTTGCTCCGCTGCCGCGGCACGGAAAGTGTCAGCCGCACCCAGCAGTACCGTGCAATCCTGTGCGATAAGTAGCCGCGCCAGCTTACCCGTCGTGGTGGTTTTACCGGTTCCGTTCACCCCCACGACCAGGACCACGCTGGGCCGCCCATCGGTTGTGCGCGTAGCCAGGGAACGATCCATCGTGGGATCAACAAGAGCTAGGAGTTCTTCGCGCACCATCGTTTGAACCGCCAACGGTGTGGTCGCCGACTCGCCGCGCACCCGTGCCCGAAGGCGGTGAACCATTTCGGTTGTGGATGCCACCCCGAGGTCGGCCGTGAGCAAAACCTCTTCGATTTCCTCCCAGGTGGCCTCATCCACATTGTCACGTGTCAGCAGGGCAAGTAGCCCCCGACCAAGCGTCGACTCAGAACGGGCCAATCGTTGCCGCAGTCGGGCAAAACGACCCGCCGCTGGTTCGGGGACTTCGACCTCCCACTCGGCCAGATCGACAACGTCGGTGGCCATCGATTCATCGATGAGATCTGGGCCTGGCAAAGTGTCGATTCCACCGACGGCAGTTTCCACCAGCCGCCGGGGCGTGTCTCGTGGCGTGGTGTCGTCATCGCCCACCCCGGGTGCGTAGTCAATTCCCGGACGCGGTCGAGTGTTTCGGGGTTCACCGCGCCGCGCCAGCACAAGGCCGACACCAACGCCGAGAACGACAAGAAGAGCAACACCGATGGCCAGATAAACGAAGAAAGAATCCACAGCCCCCATCCTGCCACTTCCGACCTAGGCCGATTCGCGCTCCCGTAGTCGCTGGCCCACGACCTGGGAAACACCATCACCGCGCATGGACACACCGTAGAGAGCATCTGCGATCTCCATGGTGCGTTTTTGGTGAGTGATGACGATCAGCTGCGATGTGTCGCGCAACTCGTTGATCGCATCGATCAGCCGGCCAAGGTTGACATCGTCGAGGGCTGCTTCGACCTCGTCTAGCACATAGAACGGGCTCGGCCGCGCCTTGAATAGTGCTATCAAGAAGGCAACGGCGGTGAGTGAGCGTTCGCCGCCGGACAGCAGTGAGAGGCGCTTTACCTTTTTGCCTGGCGGGCGTGCCTCTACCTCGATGCCCGTGGTGAGCATGTTGTCAGGGTCGGTCAGGATCAGTCGGCCTTCGCCGCCGGGGAATAGCCGCCCAAATACTTCGGAGAAGTGCCCGGCAGTGTCGTGGTAGGCCTCGGTAAAGACCTGTTCGATTCGCTCGTCCACATCCTTCACGATGGCCATCAGGTCAGCTCTCGACCGCCTGAGGTCTTCAACCTGCTCGGTGAGGAAGAGTAGGCGCTCCTCCAAAGCGGCGTACTCCTCCAGGGCAAGCGGGTTTACCCGGCCAAGCAATGCTAACCCTCGTTCGGCAGTTTTCAACCTGGCCAGTTGTTCTGCGCGTACGTACGGATAGGGCTGGCGTGGGACTTCTGGTTCTTCGTCGCCCGGGGCCAGCGGCGTGGGTGGCACCATCTGCTCGGGTCCGTACTCGGCCACCAATTCGTGCGGTTCCAGCCCGAAATCGTCGACGCAGCGCAGATGCAGCTGCTCAATGCGCAAGCGTTGTTCGGTGCGCGCTACCTCATCGCGGTGGACCGAGTCGGTAAGGCGATCAAGTTCACTGACCAATTCCCGCAGGGATTGGCGTAGAGCCAGGAGTTCGCTATCGCGCTCACTGTGGTTGCGTTCACGTTGCCCGCGCTCAACTTCAGCCCCCCGCAACGACTCATCAAGATGGGCCAGAGCGATCTCGACACCGGCCAACACGTCAGTGGCCACTTCCGCTTCGCGCCTGCGCTGTTCACGACGCTCGGCGGCACGCTGGCGGGCTGAACGTTCAGCCCGGGCTGCCCTTTCCAGCGATTCTGCCTGCGCGGCTAGCGCCTGAATACGCTCTTCTCCTGTGCGCACGGCAAGACGCGATTCCATTTCCTGCTGCCGTACCTGTTCAGCCACAGTGGATAATTCATGCTGGTGGTCTTCTAACTCCACCACGCGTTCGTCAGCAACCGCGCGCAACTGCTCCTGCAATTCGCGCAGGGTGGTCTCATCTGCCGCCCGCGCTTGTTCAGCCGAGTGCGCAGACACACCCAGGCGCTCAGCTTCGGCGATTGCCGAACGAGCCTGCTGCCCCCAGTGACCTAACTGTTCGGCCACTGCGGCTAAGCGAGCATCGGAATCATGCAGGCGAGCCAGCGCTGTCTGGGCTTGCTGTTCGGTGTCTTCCTGTTCTTTCTGGGCAACGCTGAGTGCAAAGCGCGTGCGTTCCAAGGTGTGATTCACCTCGGCCAAGGAATGCTGAGCCTCATCGATAGCCGCCTGAATCTCCAGCAGTGTCGGGCCGCTCCCACTACCGCCGGTGGCAATCTGCCCGCCCAGCAAGTCGCCATCTTCCGTGACAACGACCAGGTTGGGGTTTATGGCTAAAACCTGTTGCGCTGCGCCGAGGTCGGCAACGATGACGGTATTGAACCAGACATGCTGCAAACCGGTCAGGACTTCGGCAGGTCCGCTCACCAACTCCTGAACCCACCGCGAACCCGCAGGGGCAGCCCCGTGGGGGGTTGCGGCCGCCTTCGGGGAACTCACCACCAGCGTGGCTCGACCAACCTCGCGTGAACGCAGCAGAATTAAACTGTCCAGGGCCGATTGAACATCGCGCACGACGACGGCTTCAGCCAGGGGTCCCAGCACCGCAGCAACGGCTCGTTCAGCCCCGACGGTGACACGAACGAGGGAACTCACCGTGCCCAGGACCCCAAGTTGTTCGCCCTGGGCCAGCACAGTGTCGGCACCGTCACCGTGAGACTGGCTCATGCTCAGGGCGTCCACCCGCGCTTGCAATGCGGCTCGCTGACGCTGTGACTCGCGTTCTTGTTCACGCAGGCTTTCCACGCGGACATCGATATCGGCGAGTTCGCGTTGAATAACCTCATACTGCGTGTCGAGGCCAAGCTCTCCCTCATCTAGCCCAGCAACCTGAGATTCCAGGGTTTGGAACTCCACCTGCGCCTGACGACCTCGTTCAACGGCATCGTCTCGTTGGACCGATAGCCGCTCCAATTCATTGGTCCGCGCCTCAAGTCGGGATTGAGCGGCACCTACTTGACCACCGAGTCGAGCCAAGGATTCTCGTCGATCTGCTGCTGCCCTTGCTTCGCCGGCCACTCGGCGGCCCTCGGCAGCCAAGGCATCCTCTGCGCCTTGTCGGGCACTTATTGCACTGGCAAGGGCACCGCGATCAGCATCAACACGTTCCCTCCAGTGAAACTCCTCCGCCCGCACCTGCTTCGCCTGCGCGTCAAGCTCGTCTGGATCGGGTCCGGAGTCTGCATCGTCTTCGGTGTTGCGGCGCATGCGATCCGTTGCCAGGGATGCGCTGCCCAGCAAACGTTCGCGAACAGCCGAAAGTTGAAACCAACTTTGCTGTGCCCGGGCCAGCAGCGGTGCCTCCTCTTGCCCGAGTCGCGCAAGTTCGTTTTCGCGCTCGGTGAGTCGAGCCACATCGGACTCAACGACGGCCCTACGCGCCCGCAAGGCAGTTTCGTCGGCGACCTCGGCTTGCAGTGTCGTTTCTAAGCCATGCAATTCATCAGCCATCAGGCGAATTGCCGCATCGCGGGCGTCAGCCTGAATGACCGTTGCACGACGAGCCACTTCGGCCTGCTTGCCCAGCGGCTTCAACTGTCGGCGTAGCTCGGTGACAAGGTCGGTGACGCGGGTGAGATTACCCTCCATCGCATCAAGTTTTCGCAACGCTTTTTCCTTGCGCTTGCGATGCTTCAAAACCCCGGCTGCTTCTTCAATAAAACCCCGCCGGTCATCAGCGGTGGCATGCAAGATCGCATCCAGTTGACCCTGGCCCACGATCACATGCATCTCGCGACCGATACCAGAATCGCTCAGCAGTTCTTGGACATCCAGCAAGCGACACGATTGGCCATTGATCGCGTACTCTGACCCGCCATTGCGGAACAGAGTGCGCGAAATGGTGACCTCGGTGAACTCGATCGGAAGTGCCCCGTCGGTGTTGTCAATGGTGAGGGAAACTTCAGCTCGTCCCAGGGGCGCGCGCCCTGAAGTACCGGCAAAAATGACATCGGTCATGTGCCCACCACGCAATGACTTCGCCCCCTGTTCGCCCATCACCCAGGCGAGGCCGTCTACTACGTTGGATTTACCAGATCCGTTGGGACCGACCACGGCGGTAACGCCAGGTTCGAAAGCGAAAGTCGTCGCCGAGGCGAAGGACTTAAAGCCCTTCAGGGTCAGACTCTTCAGATGCACGACAGCACCCTACCGGGGGGCCGGTGACAACACTGAATCGTGGGGTGATCGGGAATTAGCCGATGGATCTGGGTCTTCGCTGACATGTTGGACATCGAAAGGAAGACCGGTTCATGAAGGCTTCTCGAACAATCAGGGCACCGCATCGTGAGCACGGCTCGCCGCTGCGCCCGTAGGCATCAAGGGATCGATCAAAATACCCGCTTTGGCCGTTGACGTTGACATAGAGCGCATCGAAGGACGTTCCGCCCTCATCCAGAGCGGCTGACATAACGTCTCGGACATGGGTGAGCAACTCCTGGACGTCACCTTTTCTTAGGGCCGCACACGACCGCTCATAGTGAACCGCTGAACGCCATAGCGCTTCATCCGCGTAAATGTTTCCGATGCCAGAAATCAACGCCTGATCCAGCAGCGCTCGCTTGATCCCGCTGTGACGTCGACGCAGGGACCGAGAAAAGGCATCATCGTCGAATCTGGGATCGAGGGGGTCGCGGGCGATGTGGGCTATTGACGCGGGTAGATGCTCGTCATCGGCGGAGGTCGCAGCCACGAGATCGTCCACATAGAGTCCGCCGAACGTACGTTGATCGATGAACCACAGGTCTTGGTCACCAGCAAGAGCCAAGTGGACACGGGCGTGAACGTGCTGAGCTGCCTGAGCCGATCGCAGAAGCAACTGACCACTCATGCCCAGGTGCATCACCAGCGCGCGATACGAACGGTGTGGTTCGGGTGAGATGACCGCCCACAGGTACTTACCCCGCCGGCTGACGGTGTGAAACCGCGCGCCCGAAATTTCAGTGGAAAAGGCGCGAGGGCCACCGATCTGGCGCCGAATGGCACGCGGATGCAAAACGGAGACTGCCTGAACCGTGTCACCGGGGAGGTGAGACACCAACCCTCGCCGTACTACTTCGACCTCGGGTAACTCAGGCATCAGTGTGCAGTGCTGCATAGGTCGCCTCGGCGGCGTTTTGCTCAGCCTCCTTTTTCGTGCTGCCGGCACCGGTGCCATAGGTGTTTCCGCTGAGAATGACCGAGGCAATGAAAGCCTTATCGTGGTCGGGACCGGAGTCTTCGACGGCGTACTCCGGTACACCAAGCCCCATGGTCGCGGTGAGCTCCTGTAGCGATGTCTTCCAGTCAAGTCCCGCACCGCGATCCGCAGCAGCATCGAGCAGGGGTTGGAAAAGACGATGAACCACCTCGGTGGCGGCGATCAGACCGTGCTGGCAGTAGACCGCACCGAGGAGAGCCTCAACGGTGTCGGCCAGGATGGAGGGCTTATTACGGCCGCCGGTGGTCTCCTCCCCCCGGCCCAGCAGGAGTGCCTGGCCCAGGTCCAAGTCACGGGCGACCTGCGCTAATGCACGGGAATTGACCACCGACGCACGCATTTTCGCCAACGTGCCCTCGTTGACATCGGGATGGGTTGCGTAGAGCGCATCGGTCACGATCAGCCCCAGAACAGCATCACCGAGAAATTCCAGCCGCTCGTTATCGGGCGACCCACCGTTTTCATACGCGTAGGACCGATGCGTTAATGCGTGATCAAGTTCGACGGCGTCAAGGTCGATACCCAAACCCATCAGCACATGGTTACAGGCAGCCACACGGTCAGCCTCGATCATGACGTGCCCTCCCCGCCAGCGCGGCGATCGTCGCGCTGTTAGCGACATCGTCCTCTGTTAAGACATATTCCGCAGCAGCCGCATTGGCGCAGATAAGGAGGGCAGCGAGATCATCGATACCCAAATCCGCCAGCGGGGTGTCGTCTCGTAGGGACTGAGCGCCCCCGGGCCAGTCAACAGCACGCGCAATCGCCAATCGAACCGCGGCTGCGGCTGCGTTGTAGGCCACGCCGAAACGTCAACTAGACGTCGAGAACGCGCCGCTTCGCGTACGTGCCGCAGGTCGGGCACGCCACGTGAGGCAATTTGGGTTCACGACAGCGAGCGCACAGCGTCAACGTGGGTGCGGTGGCCTTCCACTGCGACCGGCGGTGCCGGGTATTGGAGCGGGAGGTCTTGCGCTTGGGGACAGCCATCGTTACCGGTCCTTCATCTCGTATCGTGTCATTTTCGGTGCTGCTCACTAGGCTAACTCAGCTGAGCAGGTCCTCAGGTGCGCAGATGTTACCCGCGATCTTAGGCTGAGGGCTTTTCGGCGGCGTCGCCAGTCTCTTGTTGACCCAATGATGCGGCCAGCGGCCCCAGGACAGCCCACCGGGGATCATTCGTCTCGTGGCGATGATCGGGCTCATCATCCAGGCGCACACCGCAGGTGGGACACAGACCGAGACAATTAGGAGAACACAGCGGGCGGATCGGCAGAGCCAACACAACCGCGTCGCGCAAAGGCTCCTCTAGGTCCACAAAATCGTCTTTCACGAACAGTGATCGTTCTTCGCCTTCGTCTTCTTGCTCAGGCTCCGCCGCTGCCATGCCACGAGCGTTCAGTGGCTGGTAGCGATAAAGCTCGATGAATTCCATTTCATCGTCATAACTCACCGGGTCCAAACATCGCGCACAATCGCAGGCCACTTCAACGCAGACCGAGGCACGCACGAGGATGCCCTCATCCACTGATTCCAGTCGAAGCTGCACATCCATGTCGCTGCCTACAGGCACCCGAGCCAGACCCACACCGAGATCGACCGGTGCCGGGATCACTCGGTGCAGTTCCACCATGGATCCCGCGCGTCGCCCAAGATCGCGAGCGTCAATCACCAGCGGGTTTTGCGGCGCTGCCATGGTCACGACAGAGGAGAATACGCCACGATGCTCAGGCCGGGTCTACTCCGGTAGAGGTTCATCTCCACCGCTGAAATCATCGAGGGCGTCGCCACGGATCTTGTCGCGGCCGCGCTCCACGACGCTGAGGGTCTTATTCAGCACGATTTCGAAATTGGCAAGTTTTCCATCGATGTAGTCATCGGTCTCGCGGCGCATCCGTTCGGCCTCGGCGATCGTTTCTGCCCTAATAGCCTCAGCTTCAGCCACGGCAACGAGATAAACCTCGTGCGTGGACAACATACGCTGCTGCTCTTCACGCGCCTGTGCGAGGAGACGTTCAGACTCTCGCCGCCCGTCCTCAACCACCGCGGTGCGTTCAGAGAGGAGGTGATCGGCCTGACCAATCGATTCTGGCAACTGCTCGTGGATATCCTCGATCAGATCCAATACCTGAGCTCGATTGACCATGCAGGACGCCGAAAGCGGAACCGCCTTTGCATCCTCAATAAGTTGGGCGAGCTCTTCGAGTTTTTCGTCGACGTCCATCGAACTCCCTCGCTTAGGCCGAGCGATTCTGGGCCAGTTTGTCCTGCAATCTTCCCAGAACCGTATGCGGAAGTAACCCTTCAACACTCCCACCGTAGGCCGCAACCTCTTTCACCAGGCTCGACGAAAGGTAGCTGTAGAGAGGGTTGGTGGAGACGAAGAGGGTTTCCACTCCAGCGAGGCGATAATTCATCTGGGCCATTTGCAATTCGTAATCGAAATCGCTGACAGCGCGCAGACCCTTCACGATGGCCTGGACGTCGTGGGTTTGGCAGTAGTCAACGAGGAGCCCGTGAAACGCATCGACCTCAACGTTGCCCAGGGGCGCGACAACCTCCTTGAGCATCTCAATACGCTCGTCGACAGTAAATAAACTTGACTTGGTCTTGTTGATCAAGACCGCCACGATGACTCGATCTGCCACCGCTGCAGCGCGTGCGAAAACGTCAATGTGTCCGTTGGTCACCGGGTCGAAAGAGCCCGGGCAAACTGCTGTCCGCATATGGCGCGCCAGTCCCTTCGCGAGGCCGCGCTAGGCGGCAGTGTCGGTAAGTGATGCGAGGCGACCGTACCAAAGTGTTGTCTCGCCGTATGTCCGTCGATCCAAGGACTCGATTCCGGCATCGTCGTCCCACGGCTGCTGCGCCTGTCGCGTTTCTCGCTCCACCACGATGAGCGCCCCGGGACGACATAGGGCACCCGATGCCAGTCGCCGCATCAACGGGCGGATGAGGTCGGTTGCCAGAGCGTAAGGGGGGTCGGCGAACACGACATCGATATCGCCTGTCCCAGACTGGGCATGAAGCCACGCATGGACGTCTTCTGCCATCACGCGGGTGTCTTGAGGCCCGACGTGATCGAGGCCGAGATCCACAATATTTCGTTGAATCAACGCAGCCGTTCGACGGTCCCGTTCGACAAACACTGCTGTGGCTGCCCCGCGACTGAGCGCCTCGAGTCCGAGCGCGCCAGAGCCGGCGAAGAGATCCACTACCCGCAATCCCCGCCACGGATTATCGATGTCTGTCTCGGCATGGCCCATCAACCGGGTGGTCAGACTCGAAAACATTGCTTCACGGACCCGGTCGGTCGTCGGCCGGGTCGCGGTACCACGTGGCACGGCGATGAGACGACCCCGAGCTACGCCAGCAACAATGCGCATGATCAGCCTTTGTGCAAGAAATCGGCGCGCTCATCACGACGCAGGTCGTCGACGATGTGGCGCAAGATCGGGTGCGACGTAAGGTCCGGGTCAGTATGGACGACCTCGTCCACGGCTTGACGGGCATCCACAATCACATCCTCATCATCGGCCACCTCGAGCAGCCTCAGCGAAGACCGATGGCCCGATTGTGAGACTCCAAGCACATCTCCTTCACGACGATTTCGCAGGTCGAGGAGAGCCAATTCGAATCCATCCGTCGTTGCGGCAACAGCCGACAAGCGCTCCCGCGATGGAGAATCTGCCGGCGCTTTCGTAAACATCAAGCACAGGCTCGGCGCGCTCCCTCGACCCACGCGGCCACGTAACTGATGCAACTGGGAAACACCGAAACGATCAGCGTCCATGATGATCATGACCGTGGCGGCCGGCACATCGACACCAACCTCAATGACGGTGGTAGACACGAGAACGTCAAGAGCGTCCGTCGCGGTCGAATCCAGCGCGAACCGGCGCATCACATCCCTTTTTTCATCCGCCGGCAACCGCCCGTGCAGTACACCGATCCGCAGGTCCGGCAGCAGGAAATCGATAATCTGACCAGACATTTCCACCACACTGGCCAACTCGCTCTCGGCAGCCTCCTCGGCACCGGCGGAGATACCGTCGCCGATTCGAGGACAGACAACATAAGCCTTGTTCCCTGCGGTCACCTCTTCGTGGACACGCTGCCAGGCTCGCCGCACATGGCGGGGCTGCTCACTCTCGGCTATGACGTGGGTGGAAATTGGTTGGCGACCATGTGGCAATTCATCGATGACACTGACTGATAAATCTCCGAACGAAGTCATGGCCACCGTTCGCGGGATCGGTGTCGCCGTCATGACCAGAAGATGGGGCCGAGTGCCATCGGCAAGCGGCCTGTTCAAGGCTGCCCGCTGCTCGACACCGAACCGATGCTGTTCATCGACAACAACGAGCCCTAACTCACGAAAAACCACCGTGGGTTCCAAAAGCGCATGCGTGCCAATCACAATGTCGGCGGGAGCGGTGCCAGCACTGCCACCGCGAATACGCTCCAGCACGTCTCGCCGCTGTGCTGCAGACATGGACCCGGTCAGCAATTCAATACCCACCGCATTGTGCGAGCCATCAAGCATTCCGGCTCGCCCCAATGAGCCGAGCAGCGCGGTCAGCGTCGCCGCGTGCTGCTGAGCCAGAACCTCCGTCGGCGCGATCAGCGCAGCCTGCCCGCCACCTTCGATAACGGCCAGCATGGCGCGCAGGGCAACGAGTGTCTTACCGCTGCCCACATCTCCCTGCAGTAGTCGGTGCATCGGGTGAGCAGCAGCAAGATCAGCACTGATTTCGCTGCCCACGCGTTCCTGTGCAGCCGTGAGAGCGAACGGTGAGACAGCATCGAAATCCGTTAGCACACCGCGGGTAGTACCGGCCCGCGGAGTTGCAGTGAGGCTACGCCACTGGGCTCGGCGCTGCGCTAGCACCAACTGCAAAATAAAGGCCTCGTCGAACTTTAGTCGCTGTCGGGCTCGCAGGGCATCGGCCTCAGAAGGCGGTCGATGAATCCAGTCCAGGGCCTGCTCGTAGTCCATGAGATCTCGAGGAACCCGGATATTTTCGGGTAGTGGGTCGTCCACTTCGCTCAACGCATCAAGTGCCAGTCCAACCGATTGAGCGATGCGCCACACCGAGATGCGTGCCGTCGCCGGATAGATGGGCACCATCCGGTACTTGAAAATTTTCGCCTGCGCTTGGGAATCCGCATCGTCAACACCTTCAGCAAGCATGAGCCGGGTGGGGTGCGTTAATTGGCGGGTTCGATTGAATACCGACACGGTCCCATCAAATAGGCCACGCGCACCCGACTTGAACTGATCCGCGATCCACTTGGGGCCAAAGAAAACTAGCGAAAGGAATCCGGTGCCATCGGTGACCACCACCTCGATGCGATGACCTTTGCGCTGACGCATTGGCACGGCCGAAGCGGACACCACCTCAGCGAAGACGGTGACATGCTCTCCGGCGACGAGGGATCCAAGGTCACTCATTTCGCCGCGATTTAAATAGCGGCGTGGATAGTGTGAAAGCAGGTCGCGCACAGTGTGAATGCCGAATGACTCCATGAGTACCTTCGCCGTCTTTCCGCCGACAACGGCACCGAGAGCGTCGTCAAGGTTGACGGCATCAGGATTCTCGCGTAGTCGGCCCACTCACTCGACCCCGATAATCAGTGGCCAAAGTGGTTGTCCTGCATCAATAACCACTACATCAAGCGATGGTTGCTGACTGATCGCCTCGGCTCGAGCCTCCTCAATAAGTTCTTTTGTGGCCTCCTGGCCAGCCAGAAGTGTGACTAATTCGCCACCGGTCGACAACAGTCGGTGGAGTATGGCACCAACGACAACTTCGGGCTGAGTACCCACTTCAACAACGTCGCCGGCCACAACCCCCAACACGTCACCAACCCGACACAAACCTGCCGACGTCATGGCATCCTTAGTTGCAACGGTAATGGCCCCGTAGCGCGTCGCCCGCGACGCATCAGCCATGGCGACGACAACATCGTCAAACGATGCCGACAACTCAGCAACCGCAACCGCCGCAAGTGTTTGAACCACGCTGCGCGTAGGAATCACGCTGGCTCTTACTCCGGTGACCCTGGCCTGCTCAGCAGCGATTTCGGCCACCTTGATCGTGTCCGAATCACTGGGCAGGATGATGACCTCAGCCGCATTCGTCGCCGCAATAGCTCGAATGATCTCTCCCGTGGAGGGCCTGCGTCCCGGTTGCGCCGGCAGCACCTGAACACCGACATCGCTGAGCAAACTCGCCACGCCAGGGCCGTGCACGACCGCTACGATGCATCGATCGCGTGTCGGGGTCGGGGGAATTTGGGCCGACTCCTGCAAATAGGTGATGCGTAATCTTTGGGGCACGACGTAGTCAAGGATCGATTCGACCGCGGCGCCGGGATCGTCTACATGGACGTGCACGCTCCACAGGTCAGGACCACCGGTGACCACGAGTGAGTCGCCCTGACCGTCGAGGGTGTCGCGCAGGTTTTCCACGACCTGCGCGGAGCCTGCACACACAAACATTACCTCGTAGTCACCGGTCGTTGAAGTTTTCGCATTCGAAGTACCCGGCTCGTGGGTTGCGTGATCGCTGTTTTCGACCACGGTCCTGGCCTTAATCGGCGGCCCGGTACGTCGGATGCCGGTGACCACGTCGATGAGAGCGTCGTAAACAACAACCAAGCCCTGTGCGCCCGCGTCGACCACGTCGGCATTGCGTAGAGCGAGGAGCTGGTCGGTGGTGCGCGCGAGAGCGTCATGCATGTGCGAGGAAATCGAAAGCAGATGACGCAGCAGCGATCGATCGTCCCGTGCTGACGGCGGCACCGAGGCGGCCTCCGCCGCCACACGGGCGACCGTCAAGATCGTGCCCTCCACAGGCCGAGATACCGCCGAGTAAGCGCGCGTGCTCGCGTTGGCCAGCGCCGTGTGTACCGTTTCGATACTCAATGAAGCACCATCGGTCGTGTCGAGGAAGCTGTCGACGATGCCCCGGAGAATTTCAGCCAGGATGACCCCTGAGTTGCCGCGGGCACCCCAGATGGCCGCCTCAGCGACCACCCCGGATGCCTCAGCCAAGGAGGCCGTGTCCGGCAGAGCACTGATGGCCTCATAGCAGGCTTCGACGGTGAGGAACATATTGGTGCCGGTATCACCGTCGGCAATCGGGAAAACGTTGAGAGAATCGATGGCCTCCCTGGAATATTCGAGGGCATTGAGGGACGCGCCCAGCCACGCCCGCAGCGAAGCGGTCGTCACAGGGGCCGATACGGCCACCGGCTGTGAATCCACCCCCGCCTCCTTAGATCAGTGGCAGGCTCGCTTCACCCGCCTCGTCGGGCTTGCGGCGCCCATCGGAACACCTACGCAACCCCCACCGTAGCGAGGCGCACCCGGCTAGGCCCACCCGCAGTTTGATCAGCGCGCATCCCCTCGGCTATCCTGACCTGTCGGTACATCTTCATGATCACTCGTGGCAGATGTCACCACTCACCCTCCCGCCAAATGGCGGCATCGACTCAAGGAGTTCACCGTGGCGGCCAACTGTGATGTCTGCGGCAAAGGCCCAGGTTTCGGCAATAGCATTTCTCACTCCCATCGCCGGACACCGCGTCGCTGGAATCCCAATATCCAAACAGTGCGAGCAATGGTGGGTCGAACCCCAAAGCGCCTCAATGTGTGCACCTCGTGCATCAAGGCCGGAAAAGTAACTCGCGCCTAATTCCGCTCAGCCTCGGTCGGATCGATGCCCTCATCTAGGGCATCCCAGACCTCGGCCGCTGTTGCTGGACCCGACGTCACAGCGGCACCTGCGGCGCCTGCTCGTTCATAGCGTTTACCTACATGCGGCCAGGAACGGCCACGAAGCATCACCATCATTCCGGCGGTGACCACCGCGATTCCGCTGAGAGCAGCTACCAGCCACCACGCGTTGGTCTGCACCGACGCAGCGACGGCAGAGTCGAGAGCCGCCGACACGAGGGCGTCTCGAGTGAAGATGAAGGTGAATCCAGCAACTCCTGCCGTTGCGCCGGCAACGACCGTGATGGCACCCACGATGGATCGACCCCACGTACGAGTCGCCAGCACTCCGGCCACAGCGGTTAGGGCTACCCAGCCGGCTGCGCTGCCGAAACCGATGAGATTTTGCCCGGTAAAACTCACCTGGGTCGTGGGCGTGGGCTCGCCTTCAAACACCGGCACGGTCGCGCTCACCCAAGCCGCTCCATAGGAGACCACGAGACCGACAGCGCCCATGGTGAGCAACATCAACATGAGTCCGTATTCGCGTCCGCGTGAACTCTTCTCGGTCTGGACCAAAGTCATGGGCGCGCCCCGACCACGGCGTGTGGAGAGTTGGCGTGTAGCGAGTTGGTCTGCAACGAGTTGGCCATGGCAACGGCCCGAAGAACAGCGGCGGCTTTGGCTTGGCATTCTTCATGCTCGGCCACCGGGTTGGAGTCAGCAACGATCCCGGCTCCAGCCTGGACAAATGCTCGTCCATCTCTCACCACCGCGGTGCGAATTGCGATAGCGGTATCTAGATCACCAGCAAAATCCAAGTAGCCAACGCACCCTCCGTACAAGCCTCGACGCGTGGGCTCTAACTCGTCGATGATGGCCATGGCACGAGGTTTCGGTGCCCCCGAAAGCGTGCCCGCCGGAAACGTCGCACGAAGAGCCTCAAAAGCGCGCTGACCCGCGGCTAAGTCCCCCGTCACGGTTGATACCAGGTGCATGACATGGGAATAGCGTTCGACCTGCATGAATTGAACTACCTCCACCGAGCCCGGATCACATACTCGTCCGAGATCATTTCGAGCCAGATCGACCAGCATGATGTGCTCGGCCCGCTCCTTAGTATCTGCGAGAAGATCCTGAGCCAGCGTTTCATCCTCCTGCGGTGCAGCACCTCGAGGGCGAGTTCCAGCAATCGGGTGGACGGTGCAGTGCCCCTCGTTGACGGTCACCAGTGCCTCCGGTGACGAACCAACAATATCGAAAGCGGTCACCGCATTTTCAAGCGACGATGCGGGATCCGGTATCCGCATGAGGTACATGTACGGACTTGGATTGGTTGCGCGCAGCACCCGATAAACATCGAGAGCCGATGCCGTGCATTCAGCTTCAAAACGTTGCGAAACAACGATTTGGAACGCCTCACCAGCTCGAATTTTCTCCTTCGCCACATGGACGGCCGCCATATATTCATCAGGCGAGGTGTCGTGACGGGGGTTGATTTCGGCATGAGCGTCAAAGGTTGACACTGTTGACGATGCCGCGGTGTGCAGAGCCGATTCCATGTGGTCTAGTCGTGCACAGGCGTCGTCGTATGCCTCATCGACTCGCTCATTTGTTGCGTCATAATTGATGGCGTTAGCTATCAACGTCACCGTGGCATCGACATGATCTAGAACAGCCAAATCGCAGGCGAGCAAAAAACCCACATCGGGGATCATGAGGTCGTCGGGGTTGTTATCGGGCACCCGCTCCCAACGGCGAACGGCGTCGTAGCTGATGTAGCCGACCATTCCGCCGGTAAGCGGAGGTAGCCCGGAAAGTCGAGGGGTATGCAAAAGTGCCACGATGTCGCGTAGCGCGACCAGCGGGTCGCCACCGTGCGTTGCACCCGCCGGCGCATTTCCCCACCAGTGAGCCTGTCCATCTACCTCGCTGAGCATCGCGGTGCTTCTTACCCCGATAAAACTGTAGCGATTGAAAGATCGGCCCTGCTCTGCAGATTCGAGGAGAAAACTCCCCGCACGTTCTCCGGTGAGTTTGCGATAGAGCCCCACTGGTGTTTCACCATCGGCAAGGAATTTCCTCGTCACCGCAATCACGCGGCGGTCACGGGCCAGCGATTGAAAAGCGGGGAGATCCGGGGTGGTCGTACCGCTCAGCGAAGACTCAGTCACCCGGGCGCTCCAGCGGCAGGTCTCGATCGGTGAAGCAGGAGTGCGTGCCCGTGTGGCAAGCGGGTCCCACCTGGTCAACCTCGAGCAGAATCACATCGGCGTCGCAGTCCAGCCTGATCCGGCGGACCGTTTGCCGGTGCCCAGAGGTTTCGCCCTTCACCCAATATTCCTGACGGCTACGCGACCAATACGTGGCCTCGCCACTGGCACGAGTGCGTCGCAGTGCTTCGACATCCATCCAGGCCATCATGAGCACCTCATGAGTTTCGCCATCTTGGGCGATGACCGGGATGAGGCCATCCGCGCCGAAGACCGGCGAAATTTCGCCTTGGCGGGCATTCATGGGGCCAGCAGGATCGGTAAAGAGTCCCGATCAACTGCACGCCTGATCGGATAGCCCGCTTCGGCAAGTACCGACTTCACCTCACCGATGCTGACCTGGCCGAAGTGAAAGATGCTGGCGGCAAGCACGGCATCTGCACCCGCAGCCACCGCGGGTGGGCAGTGCGCGGCGCTACCGGCTCCCCCACTGGCGATCAGCGGCACGTTAACGGCCGAGCGCACCAACCGGATCAACTCTAAATCGAAGCCATCACGCGTTCCGTCGGCATCCATGGAATTCAACAAAATCTCACCCGCTCCGCGCTGCGCACCCTCCTGCGCCCAAGTCACCGCGTCGATTCCGGTACCTCGACGACCACCGTGGGTCGTGACCTCGAAGCCACTGGGCGTGGCGGCCGAGTCTGTGCAGCGGCGCGCGTCGACGCTGAGCACAACGCACTGCGCCCCAAAGCGCTGCGCGGCCTCGCTAATGAGTTCGGGCCGCTCGATTGCGGCGGTATTGACGCTGACCTTGTCAGCTCCGGCGCGCAGCAGTCGATCGAAGTCTTCGACGCTGCGCACTCCGCCGCCCACGGTGAGGGGGATAAAGACTTCCGCCGCCGTGCGACGCACAACATCAAGCATGGTTGCGCGATCACCACTGGATGCGGTGATGTCGAGGAAGATGAGTTCATCAGCTCCCTCAAGGTTGTAGCGGTCGGCAAGTTCAACGGGGTCGCCAGCGTCGCGGAGTCCTTGAAAGTTCACCCCTTTAACTACCCGACCCTGATCTACATCAAGGCAGGGAATGACCCGTATCGACAGACTCACGGCTGCGGTGGACCCCAGAAGAACATGTCAAAACGAGGCTCGATGGCCGCGACAGCTTCGGGCAACGTAAAGGCGCCCTCATAGAGTGCGCGGCCAATAATGGCACCTTCGATGCCATGCTCCACAAGTTCAACCAGCCGGTGCAGATCCTCCAGCCGAGAAATGCCACCGGAAGCAATGACAGGACGATCAGTGTGATGACAGACCTTTTTGAGTAGATGCAGGTTGGGGCCGTGCATCATGCCGTCTTTTTCGACGTCGGTCACGATGTATCGCGCGCAGCCATCGGCATCAAGACGACTCAGCGTCTCGAAGAGGTCACCACCCTCGGTGGTCCAGCCACGCGCGGCCAGAGTGTGCCCTCGAACGTCCAGGGATACCGCGACCTTGTCGCCATGTTGAGCAATGACCGAACGCACCCAGTCGGGGTTTTCCATGGCTGCGGTGCCCAGCACCACGCGGGTGGCGCCCGTTGCCAAAGCCGCAGCCAACGACTCGTCATCACGGATTCCCCCGGCTACTTCCACGTGAACCGACCCGCGAACGCTATGTACGACCCGCTTTACGAGGTCGTGATTGTGGCCGCGACCGAAAGCTGCGTCTAAGTCGACCAGATGGATCCACGGCGCCCCCTGCTCGACCCAGTCGCGGGCCGCTGCGACGGGATCACCAAAGTCAGTTTCGCTACCAGCTTCCCCCTGCTGCAATCGGACAGCGCGGCCATCTTGGATATCAACTGCGGGCAGGAGGGCGAAGGCAGGTTTCTGCGGTGAGGGAGCCATAACCTGAAGCCTATCTGAGAGTGTCCAGCCAGTGACGCAGCAATTCCGCTCCGGCATCACCAGACTTCTCTGGATGAAACTGAGTAGCCCATAGAGGCCCATCCTCAACCCCAGCAACGAAGGGGGCTCCGTGTTCGGCCCAGGACACCGAGGCGGGGGTGCCACGATGTGCGGCATGCTGCGTCCATGTGAGAGCGGCGTAGGAATGAACGAAATAGAACCGCTCATCGTGCAGTCCATCGAACATGGCCGAATCGGTCGGGCTATCCACGGTGTTCCACCCCATGTGGGGCACGGTTTTGGCCGGCAGCCCGACGACGTCACCCGGCCAGTGCCCGAGCCCAGCTGTGGTGATCCCGTGCTCAACGCCACGGTCGAAAAGCACCTGCATCCCCACACAGATCCCCAGCACAGCCTGTCCGCCGGCCAACCGTCGGTCGATCATGCGCGGCGCCGAAACACTTTCCAAGCCCTGCATGCATGCCGCAAAAGCACCGACTCCGGGCACCACGAGTCCATCGGCTGCCAACGCCACGTCAATGTCGGAGGTCACGGTGACCTCACCGCCCACACGCGTCAATGCGCGGCTGGCCGAGAGCACATTCCCGGAGCCGTAGTCCAACACCACGACACGAGGTGATCTCACTGGGGATTCCAGGCATACAACCCGCCACCGGCGATGGCCATCACCGACAGCACAATCATGATGATCATTGCGGGTCGTTTACCCTGGGAATACATTGAATACGCACCACCCGCGAGGAAAGCGCCAAGGCTTAATAGCAGGACAGGCAGCCAACTCATTTCTGGCTCACACAGAGTCTTGCGATGACAGGGTGCCCTTGGTGGAGGGAACACCATGGACCCGCGAGTCAAGGGCCACAGCATCGCGCAGCGCACGAGCGAAGGACTTAAATTGGGCCTCCACCACATGGTGGGCATTACGACCGCTAATCACCCGAATGTGCAGGGTTATCTGCGCTGTGGCCACGAAGGATTCGAAAATGTGGCGCGTCAGCGTTGTGTCGTAGGAGCCAATGAGTTCAACGATCTCAGGTTCTTCATGCACCAGGTAGGGTCGACCGGATAGGTCAACAGCACATTGGGACAGGGTTTCGTCCAGCGGTACCAGCGCATCGCCGTATCGACGCGTACCGGCGGCATCGCCTAGAGCTTCCCGGAACGCTGTGCCCAGCGCGAGTGTGGTGTCCTCAACCGTGTGATGGGCATCGACTTCAAGATCACCCACAGTTTTTACGGTGAGGTCGAATCCGCCGTGCTTACCCAGTTGAGCCAGCATGTGGTCGAAGAAGGGCACACCGGTCGAAACCTCGGTCTGACCGGTGCCATCGAGATCGATCGAAACGCTCACGCTGCTCTCTTTCGTAGAGCGATCCACGCGTCCGGTGCGAGTCATTAGCTGATCCCTTCATCGATAACGGGTGCCATTTCTGTTCCCTGATCTTGCCCGATCACACGGTGGCTTTCAGCAGCGCCTGACGAAACGCCTCATTTTCAGACGGCGTCCCGATACTGACTCGCAACCAGCCGTCGAGTGCCACCTCTCGGATCAATACCCCCTGGGCAAGCAGTCGCTTCCACACCGCGTGGGCATCTGGGAATTTACCAAACAGAATAAAGTTCGCATCTGAGTCCACGGCGGTGAATCCGCTTTCACGGAGCCACAGCACGAGGCGGTCTCTCTCACTACGAAGGACATCTACCTGACCGAGCAGTTCCGCACGGTGAGCAAGGGCGACTTCGGCCAACACCTGGCTCGTCCTCGACAGATGATAGGGCAGTCGAACCAGTTGCACTGCATCAATAATTGCTGGGTCTGCAATGGCATAGCCAAGGCGGCCGCCAGCGAAAGCGAATGCCTTGCTCATCGTGCGCGTAACGATCAAGTTGGGGTGTGTTGCCAATAATTGCAGCGCGCTCGGAGTGCCAACTCGGCGAAACTCTGCGTATGCCTCATCGACAATCACAAGTCCGACAAAGGAAGCACACACCCGATCAACGACGTCGATGGGTAGTGCCGTCCCAGTTGGATTATTGGGTGACGTCAAGACCACAAGGTCCGGCGAGTGCTCTTCGATCGCTTTCATGATGGTGTCGAAGGTGACGGTGAAGTCAGGTTGTCTGGGCACCACAACAAAACCCGTGTGTGAATCACGGGCGTACTGCTCATACATTGAGTACGTCGGGGCAAAGGTGAGGACGAGGCGTTCGGGGCCACCGAAGGTGCTGAACAGTTGGGCCATCACCTCATTGGAGCCATTAGCAGGCCACACCCCGTTCGCCGTCACCTCAGCCGCTGACTCATCGCGCAGATAGCCTGAAATCGCTATCCGCAAACTGATCGCATCTCGGTCGGGATAGCGGTTGAGCGCGCCAGCTTCAGCAGTAATGGCAGCACCCATATCCGCCGCTAATTCAACGGAGGGCCCAAAGGGATTCTCGTTGGTATTGAGGCAGATGGGTACGTCAATCTGCGGTGCACCATAGGCGTGCTGCCCCTGCAGGTCGTGGCGAACCGGCGGCCATGCTCGGGACTCAGAATCAGTTGTGACCACTGCGTGCTCGCCGGATAGTGATCGCCTCAGCATGGCCGGGAAGGTCTTCGGCGTGGGCAAGAGTGACCACGTGTTCAGCAACATCGGCTAATGCATGCTCGTCGTAGTCAACGATATGAATGCCGCGCAGAAAAGTTTGAACAGATAAGCCGGAGGAATGTGTTGCGCTGCCCCCGGTGGGGAGCACGTGGTTGGAGCCGGCACAGTAGTCACCGAGAGAAACCGGTGCGTATCCCCCGACAAAAATGGCACCGGCATTACGCACCCGCATGGCCACTTCGCGGGAATCGCGGGTATGAATCTCTAGGTGCTCAGCAGCGTAGGCATCAATCAGCGCCAGCCCTGCATCTAGATCATCAACGAGCACAATTCCACTTTGGCTGCCCGATAGTGCTTCGGTAATCCGCTCGACATGTTTAGTTCGGGCTACCTGGCTACGAACCTGCTCCTGGACGGCGGCGGCAAGCTCGGCCGACGTCGTGACAAGCACCGCGGCGGCTACGACGTCGTGCTCGGCTTGACTAATGAGATCGGCGGCCACGAACGCCGGATCAGCGCTGTCATCAGCCAGGATGGCTACCTCAGTAGGTCCCGCTTCGCTATCGATGGCGATGACACCCTTGAGCATGCGTTTGGCAGCGGTTACCCAGATGTTTCCCGGACCGGTAACCATGTCGACCGGATCACATCTGCGCCCTTGCCCGGTGGGGCTGCCTGGATCATCGGAACTATCCAAATCGGTGCCGTAGGCCAACATAGCTACCGCCTGAGCACCGCCAACGGAGTAGACCTCATCGATACCCAGAAGGCCGCAGGCGGCCAGAATCGTAGGGTGGGGAAGGTTGCCGCAATCGCGCTGGGGCGGGGAAACCACGCAGAGCGACGCCACACCGGCAATCTGGGCGGGAACCACATTCATAATCACGCTGCTCGGGTACACCGCCCTTCCCCCAGGCACATAGAGCCCGACCCGTGCCATGGGCAACCAGCGCTCGGTGACGGTGCCCCCCGGCACGACAACCGTGGTCATGTCAACACGGCGCTGATCGATGTGAACCATGCGTACGCGCCGGATCGTCTCCTCCAACGCGAGTCTCACCTTGGGATCAAGCTCAGCCACCGCGCGTTCTATGGCCTCGGTGGGCACACGCAATGAAGCTGCCCTGGCCCCATCGAAGCGTTCGGTCCACTCGGCAACAGCAACCGCGCCACGCGCCTTGACATCGGCAATCACCGGCGCCACTGCCGCTGAGGCTTGTTCTACATCCATCGCCGCCCGGGGAAGAATTGAACGTGGGTCTTCGGTACTTCCGCGCAGATCGATGTGACGCAGCATGATATCCAGTGTAGGTCTAACCTGCTGTTGTGCCTGACAGTGAGACAGCAAGTAGCCGAGTTCTCCCTGTTTTCCCGCTGGGGTCTGTTCTCGTGCCCGGCCTGGTCATGCCACTACACATATTCGAGCCCCGGTACCGTCGCCTGGTCCAAGACCTGCTCGCCAAAGACGAAGAGGAACGCGAGTTCGTGGTTGTCGCAATCAGAGAGGGCCACGACGTTGGCGTCAATGGAGTGGACGCCTTCCACTCCGTGGGCACGGTGGCGTCCGTGCGCGAGGTGGACCCGCACGATGACGGCCGCTACGACATCGTCGCCGTAGGCACCGATCGCGTCGCGATTGAACAGGTCATTACCGACCTGCCCTACCTGCAGGCGCGCACGTCGATTGTCCTCGAACACCCCGGCGAGGCTGCTGAAATAGTGGCCGCACAGGTGCGGCGCACGTTCGCGGTTTATCGAGGCGCGCTATCCGGAGAAGAGGATCCAGACGCAACCGACTTTGCCGATGATTTACCCGAGGATCCTGGCGTTCTGTCCTATCTTGTCGCCGCCGCGATTGTGGCTGAGGTGTTGGACAAGCAAGAATTCTTGGAGATCCCCGATGATGCTCAACGATTGCGAAGTGAGCTGCGTCGGCTGCGCCAAGAAATCGCCATCATGTCCGCGCTGCCCTCACTACCGGCGGTCGACCTTCGCACCGCGACACCTTCACCCAATTAGAATTCCCCTCTGAATTAGAATTCCCCTGTGAATCGGTCGCATTCCCGTGGCACACCGGCTCTACGCATCTGCGAGCAAGCCGGAGTTGACTATCAAACCCACACATTCGAACATGACCCTCGCGCGCAAAACTATGGGGCTGAGGCAGCACTTGCCCTCGGCGTTGAGCCCAGCCAGGTTTTTAAGACATTGGTGCTTGAAGTGGATACGCAACCTGTCTGCGTGGTTGTACCGGTCACTGCGCAGGCAGCACTGAAGTGCGTTGCTCTGGCCCACGGAGGTAAGCGCGCGGCAATGATGGCCCCCCGCGATGTTGCGCGGATCACCGGCTACGTCCTCGGCGGCGTTAGCGTGCTCGGACAAAAGCGAGCCCTACCAACCTATTTGGATGACTCCGTCAACAACTGGGACACCATCTTCATATCTGCGGGTAGACGTGGCCTAGAGCTTCAAATCAAACCCTCTGACCTGCAAAAACTAACGAGCGGAGTTTTCGGGAATCTTGCCACCATCTCGGATCCACACGATCACACTTCCCAACGCCAGTAGTACAACACTGGTCAATGGCCACAGCACAACAATTCCGGGCATCCGCAACATCAAACCCGTGATGACCTGGCCCCCATCGCCAACCTGTGCGATCTCAGCGGGCAGATCTACGGCGCCAAGCCGGGTGCCAACAAACCACATGGCGCCGGCGCCGATAAGCCCGACGAGGGTCACCCACGCCACAACACCGGGTGCTGTCACAAGAACTCCTCGACGGCGCGTCAGTGCGATAAATGCGATTGTGACGATGACGCCACCGGCAATACACAGCAGTGCCGCAAGACCTTCATCGGTCATGTACCCCCCGGGCTGAAAATCTGCGGGAAAGGCTTGGTCACCGAAAACATCAAGGACCACCCGGGGTGCCCACCACCACCATGCAACTCCAAGCCCTGCCCCGAGTGCAGCGGTAGCCAGCACGCTGACCCATACATCGAGCCGGGTTAGGCCAAACATGCTGCTCCCAATAGGGCCTTCAGATCGCCGTACAGGGCCGGTGAGGGCGTGACCCGAAGCCGGTCGTCCAACCGCATGACGGTTGTCCGGCCCTCGGAAGACAAATTGAGGTGAACCTCGGTAACGCCGGGATGCTCAGCCAGCACTGCCTTGAGCCGCTCCACGATGGGTGGGGTACATCGTGAGGCGGCCATGGTGAGTCGAACCGGGCCTACCGAGGCTTCAGACAAATCGGGGGCGGTTATCTCCATGGCAACGAGCCGGGGTGAGTCCTCGTCGGGACGATCAATACGACCGCGCACAAACAGCACCGTGTCCTCAGCAATCAAGGTGGCCGCGCCCTGATAGGACTGCGGGAAAACCATCACCTCAATCGCGCCTTCAAGATCCTCCAGGGTGACAATGGCCCACATTGAACCCTGCTTTGTGGTCTTGCGCTGGATACCGGTAACCAATCCCCCAATCGTGATTACCTGCCCGTCAGAGCGTTCCTCGCCACCGAGCCGTGCGATCGAGCAGTCGGTTCCAGCGGCGAGAACCTGTTCGAGTCCGTAGAGGGGGTGATCGGAAACATAAAGCCCCAGCATTTGTCTTTCAAACGCCAAGAGTGTGGCTTTATCCCATTCGGTAAGCGGAACCTGGGGGTTCAAGGTGAGGCCAGACTCGGCCGACTCCGCGCCAACACCGCCAAAAAGATCAAATTGACCCACGGCTTCAGCTCGCTTCAGATCGGTAGCCGCATCAATCATCTGTTCGTGGACGGTAGCCAAACCGCGACGTGCATGACCGAGACTGTCGAATGCACCAGCTTTAATCAGGCTCTCAACCAGCCGCTTATTGCACACAGAAATCTCAACCTTGTCGACGAAGTCGGCGAAATCGGTGTAGCGGCCCTTGCTGATGCGGGTGGCAATGAGGGAATCAACGACGGCCTCGCCCACATTGCGCACCGCGGTCAGGCCGAATCTGATATCACCCCCGCGGGGCGTGAAGTTCTTATCTGATTCGTTAACGTCAGGTGGCAGCACTTTGATGCCCATGCGTCGACACTCATTCAGATAAATCGCCATCTTGTCTTTGTCATCTTGCACACTGGTCAATAGCGCCGCCATGTATTCAGCAGTAAAGTTCGCCTTCAGGAATGCGGTCCAATATGACACCAGGCCGTAGCCGGCAGTGTGGGCCTTATTGAAGGCATAGTCAGAGAAGGGAACAAGGATTTCCCACAGCTTAGAAATCGCTGCCTCACCAAAACCGTTGGCCCGCATCCCATCAGCGAAGGGAACGAATTCCTGCTCAAGGATTTCTTTCTTCTTCTTTCCCATCGCGCGACGTAACAGATCAGCTTTGCCCAGGGAATAACCGGCGAGCTTCTGAGCGATCGCCATAACCTGTTCTTGGTACACGATCAATCCGTAGGTATCCCCGAGGATGTCCGCCAGCGGTTCCGCCAATTCCGGATGGATCGGAACGACCGGCTTGCGATTGTTTTTGCGGTCTGCGTAATCGTTGTGTGCATTCGCGCCCATCGGTCCGGGTCGATAAAGGGCCAGGACAGCGGAGATATCTTCGAAATTATCCGGCTGCATTGATCGAAGCAGGGAGCGCATCGGGCCGCCATCTAGTTGGAAAACACCCAAAGTCTCACCGCGCCCCAGCAGGTCATAGGTGGGGCGATCGTCCAGGGTCAGCTCTTCTAGGACAATCTCGTCAGATCGGTGCATGTTGATGCTGGCCAAGCAGTCGTCTAGGACCGTGAGGTTGCGCAATCCTAGAAAGTCCATCTTCAACAGCCCGAGTGATTCGCAGGCATTCATGTCGAACTGGGTAATGACGGCACCGTCCTGGTCGCGACGCCACACCGGAATAACATCCATCAATGGTTCACGGCACAGGATCACCCCAGCCGCGTGCACGCCCGGCTGACGCTTAAGCCCTTCGAGCCCGCGCGCTGTGTCGACTACTCGGCGGACGTCTGGGTCAGCCTCGTACAGAGATCGAAATTCATTCGCTTCGCTGTAGCGACTGTGCGTGGTGTCGAAAACACCTGACAGCGGAATGTCTTTGCCCATGACCGCCGGTGGCATCGCTTTCGTAATCCGATCGCCAACGGCATAAGGGTACCCAAGAACTCGAGCGGCGTCCTTTACCGCTGCCTTTGCCTTGATTGATCCAAAAGTCACGATCTGCGCGACACGTTCTTCACCGTACTTTTGCGTTGCGTAACGAATCATGTCGCCGCGACGACGCTCATCGAAGTCGATATCAATATCAGGCATGGAGATGCGTTCGGGATTGAGGAACCGTTCAAAGAGGAGTCCATGCACGAGTGGGTCGAGGTCGGTGATGCCCAAGACGTAGGCAACCATCGACCCCGCAGCAGAACCTCGCCCAGGACCCACGCGAATACCGCTTTCTTTAGCGTGGCGGACCAGGTCTGCCACGACAAGAAAGTAACCGGGGAATCCCATGTCGGAGATAACGCGCAGTTCGTATTCAGCCTGAGTGCGCACAGCATCGGGGATGGCCGTACCAAAACGGTGGTGGAGTCCATGCTCTACCTCGGCCACCAGCCACGATTCTTCGGTGTGACCGTCAGGAACACTAAACTGGGGCATCAGGTTTGCACCCTCGTTGAATGACACCTCGCAACGCTCCGCGATGAGCAGCGTGTTATCGCAGGCCTCCGGCAGTTCTCGCCACACGTCGCGCATTTCCGCGGATGACTTCAGGTAAAAGTCTCGAGCATCGAACCGAAAACGCTTGGGATCATCCATGGTCGTGCGCGTACCGATACACAGCAATACGTCGTGGGCCGCCGCGTCGTCGGCACTGACGTAGTGCAGGTCGTTGGTGGCCACGAGGGGAAGCTTCAACTGCCTGGCGATGCGGAGCAGGTCGTCGCGGAAACGACGCTCGATGGCGAGGCCGTGGTCCATCAACTCGCAAAAATAGTTGTCGGGGCCGAGGATGTCGCGCATGTCGGCGGCCGTTGCGAGCGCTTTTTCGAATTGGCCGGCCTGCAGCCATCGGTTGACCTCACCACTGGGGCACCCGGTGGTGCCGATGATGCCCTTGCCGTAGGTGGACAAAATTTCGCGATCAAATCGAGGTTTGTGGTAGTACCCCTCAAGGCTGGCCAGTGAACTGATGCGAAACAGATTGTGCAGACCCGGTGTGCTTTCAGCCAGCAGGGTCATGTGCGTGTAGTTCTGCGTCCCGCGACCCGCCGATGGGTCTTCCTGGCTGCCCTCATCAAAACCCCCACCGAAGTCGAAACGGCTGCGTTCGAATCGGCCCTGGGGTGCGAAGTATCCTTCTAATCCAATGATCGGCTTTACCCCGACAGCGTTAGCCGCCTTGTAGAAGTCATAAGCGCCGAACACGTTTCCGTGATCGGTCATGGCGATCGCGGGCATACCCTGGCGCGCGGCCTCGGCCATGAGGTCGGGGAGTCGGCTGGCCCCGTCCAGCATCGAATACTCGGTGTGCACGTGCAGGTGCACGAAATCCGAATTACTCACCCGCCCCACTCTAGTCGCCGCGAAGAAGGCATAGTGCTGCTGCTAGGTCTGGCGGGTCTTGGCTCAACAGGTGCACGCGATCCCCCGATACCGGATGATCAAAGCTGAGTTCCGCAGCATGGAGGCCTTGGCGGGTGAGTCCGAGACGGGCGGACAGGGTGGGATCTGCCCCATAGGTCACATCTCCCACGCAGGGGTGGCGCATGGCGGTCATGTGAACTCGGATTTGGTGCGTTCGACCGGTTTCAAGTTGAATCCGCAGGTAGCTGGCGTGAGCGAAGGCCTCCTCCGTGTCGTAGTGGGTAATGCTGGGGCGCCCGTTTGTGACCACCGCCATGCGCCAGTCCTGCTTGGGATGGCGCCCGATGGGAGCATCGATAGTGCCTCTCAAAGGATCAGGGTGACCCTGCACGAGGGCTCGATACACCTTGTCTACGGTGCGCTGTTTGAACTGCGCTTTCAGTTCGGTGTACGCACGATTCGTTTTCGCGACCGCCATCAAACCAGTGGTACCCACATCAAGGCGGTGGACAATTCCCTGTCGTTCTGCCGCACCTGCGGTCGCCACCTGATGGCCGGTCGCCATGAGACCACCGATGACGGTCAAGCCCTCCCAGCCGGGGCTGGGGTGCGCCGCCACTCCTGCGGGCTTGTCCACGACGACGACATCGTCGTCTTCGTACATGATCACCAGCCCATCAACGGGCTGAGGTGCGGTCAACTGCGAAGGCTTGGGGTCAGGTAGGTGCAGTTCTAGCCACTGCCCCTCATCGACCCGGTCCCCCTTGTTCGCGTGCTTGCCATCAAGAGCCACTGCACCCGTAGCAACAAGATCAGCCGCCTTAGTACGCGAAAGTCCGAGCAGGCGGGCGAGAGCGACATCAATCCGTTCACCGGCTAGTCCCGCCGGAATCGACAGTGATCGGTCCTCACCCACGTCGTCCACCAGAAAACTCCACGCCGCGCAGCGTCAGTAGAATCATCAGGACGGCAGAACAGGTGATGGACATGTCGGCGACGTTAAAAATGGGGAAATTAGGTAGGGCGATGAAATCAACTACGTACCCCTGACCAATGCCCGGATCTCGGACGAGTCGGTCAATTAAGTTGCCAAGTGCCCCACCGAGGAGACCACCTAGGGCGATCGCCCACGCCACACTGCCCAAATGCCGCGACGTGCGAATGATGACCACGGACACGACAACGGCGATCGCGGTGAAAATCCAGGTAAACCCCGTGCCAATACCGAACGCAGCGCCAGTGTTTTCGGCGTAGACCAGCCGCAACCAAGAACCGACTATTTCTACCGGTGGTTGCCCCATCAGCCACGCGACGGCCATTGCCTTCGTGATTTGGTCAAGGACCACCACAGCCCCGGCCACCGCCAGAACGATCCAAAGCAGGCGACGGGATCCGACGGCAGTTTCAGCCACCTCAGCTGCCGGGTCTTCAGTCACCTGCCCAGGCTACGGGGTCTGCACCTGGCTACCGGTATCGGCGTTCCTGGGTTTCTTTGCAGGCAACACACATCGTGGCTCGAGGGAAGGCTTGCAGGCGTCCCTTGCCGATAGGTTTGCCGCAGGTCTCGCACACACCATAGGAGCCGTCATTGATACGGCCAAGGGCATGATTTACCTGCAGCAGTACCTCGCGCGCGCTGGTGACGATGGACATTTCGTGTTCGCGTTCAAAAGTTTTGGTGCCCGCATCGGCCTGATCGTCGCCGGCCCCATCGCCTGAATCGGCGACGAGATCTGCGATATCGGCCTCGGTGGCGGCAATCTTGGCGTTGAGTGCAGCCACCTCGCCGCGCAGTTGATTGCCGACATCGGCGATCTCGGCCGGAGTCCACGGCGCCTCGTCTTTGCGTACCGCGAGGGAGCGACGAGTGGGCGCGGCTTTCTTGGCTGGCGCGGCTTTCTTCACCGGCGCGGCTTTCTTGGCTGGCGCAACCTTCTTCGCCGGCGCGGCTTTCTTTGCCGGCGCGGCTTTCTTTGCCGGCGCGGCTTTCTTCGCCGGCGCGGCTTTCTTCGCCGGCGTTGCCTTCTTGGCTAGAGCGACCTTCTTCGCCGGCGCGACCTTCTTGGCTGGCGTTGCCTTCTTGGCTGGAGCGACCTTCTT
>JABAYF010000011.1:0-16119 GCA_018609125.1 Candidatus Nanopelagicales bacterium
AGCTGGGAACGTAGTCGGGATCAGAGAGAACGCGAAACTTCTCAAGGGTGAGTTCAAACGCGGCGATGAGTCCGATCACCCCGCCCACAATGAGGATCCACGGCGTTGCCCGAAGCCCCACAGCCCTACTCAATGTTGCATTCAATGCTGCACCTTCGACATCATTCACTCCCTCACGATAAGGGATGAACGATCAGCATGCCGGCCTGGTTAGGCTGAGGAGGTGTCCACGCCCATGCCCACTCGCGATGATGGGCGTCACCCGCTGAGCATCTTGATGGGCGGGCCCTGGGGTGCAATCGAAGCTATGGCGCCCACCGCACTTTTCGTGATCGCCTACTTCGGCTCCAACAACAACCTGGCCATCGCCGTGGGCGTCGCACTAGGCGCCGCTGGTCTCCTGGCGATCATCAAAATCCGCCGCGGTGAACGACCGATTCGTGTACTCACCGGACTGCTCGGCGTTGCGATCGCCGCACTATGGGCCGCCTATAGCGACGACCCACTCGGGTTCTTCCAGGTGCGCGTGCTCGCCAATGTTTTGAGCGCGCTGGCCTTCGCCATTTCCATATTCATTCGCCGCCCCCTGATCGGTGTCATCGTCGGCCCCCTCTTAGGCACCGGCATGCGCTGGCGCAGTGACCCGGACTTAGTGCGCGGGTATTCACGTGCCACCTGGCTGTGGGTGCTGTTGAGTTTGGTTCGCGCCGGCATCCAGGTGCCGTTGATCGCCGCCGGGCAACTCGGCTGGTTAGGCGCAACACCATTTCTTTTCTACTTCCTCGTTGCCCTTACGGTGGCGGGTTCATGGTGGGTCATGCAGCGCACCCTGCCCGCAGGACATCCGGGCATCCGCCACCCCCAATCAGGTACTAGTGAGCCTGACAGGTAGGACACCAAAAAAGATTGCGCCCCATCATGTCTGAACAGGCAACTTCGTCACCGCAGACATAACAGTACTGCCCGGCCCGTCGATACACGTACACCTCACCGCCGTGGCGATCGTGTCGCTTACCCCGCTTCATCGCGGTCGGTGAATGTTCGTCTCGCACGGTGTCAATGCGTCCCACGCGAACGCCATCGCGCATGAGTTCAACCAGGTCGTCCCACATCACATCAAACTCAGCGCGATCCACGTCGCGACCGCAGCGATACGGATCAATCCCCGCTCGATAGAGAGCTTCTGCCCGATAGATATTTCCGACCCCGGCAAAGACCTCCTGGTTCATGAGCAGCGCACCAATGGCAGACCGACTTCGCTTCACCCGGGCCCAAGCCCGTTCCGGGTCAGCATCTTTTCTAATCGGGTCAGGACCAATCCGTGCTACGAGAGCAGCCCTTTCGGCTGTCGTGATGACCTCACAACGGGTCGGTCCGCGTAGGTCTGCAAACGCCGTTTGGGATTCCAGACGCAGCCGAATCAGGCCCTTTGGTTCAGGTGCCACTTCCTTGCCGAATGTCCACTTCCCGTAAAGCCCCAAATGCACGTGTAGGAAGCGTTCGGTGTCAAAGGACACCAATAGATGCTTACCGAAAGCCTCACCTCCCGTGAGCGTGGCTCCGTCGATCAACCGCGCCCCTGTGTCGAAACGGCCCTGCGGACTGCTTGCTGACACAACCTGACCACCGAAGGTGCGCACAATTTTCTTCGCCTGTCGATGAACGACATGCCCCTCGGGCATTATCCAAAATCCGGCTTTTGGGTGCGTGTGCGCTTCAATTCATAAAAACCTGGCGTAGCGGTGACAAGCAACATGCCATCCCACAGCTTGCCGGCCGCCTCACCCTTGGGCGCCGGGGTGACCACGGGGCCGAAGACGGCAACGCGCCCTTCACCGTGCGGGCCGGGCACCGCAATCACCGGAGTTCCGACCTCTTGACCCACCAATGAGATTCCTTCTTCGTGGCTACGACGGACGTCGTCATCGAAATCAGTTGATGCGGCCGCCGCGTGCAGGGCGCCGTCGAGATTGAGCGCATCGATAGATTCGCCCACGGCAACGGCCATGTCCTGGCCACCGGGGTGAATGCGGGTTCCTATCTCGGTGTACAACCGACCGATAACATCATCGCCATAGTCAGTCTGGGCCGCCACGATCGTGCGCACCGGCCCCCACGCCTGACGCATCCGCTCGAGATATTCATCAGGGAAATCCCTACCCTCGTTCAGGACCGCGAGGCTCATCACATGCCAGTGAACTTTGATCGATCGAACCTTCTCCACTTCGAGGATCCAGCGAGACGTAATCCACGCCCAGGGACAAATCGGATCGAACCAGAAATCAACCGTCGTTACGTGAGCATCTGTTGGTGAGTCAGCCTGCATTGGGTAGACGGTAGCGGCACCGACCCATGTGCGCCATGTCAGGATAAGCAGGTGACTACCACCGAAAACATCACCCGGTCCGAGGCCCAAAATCGAGCGACGTTGATCGCGGTAGACGGCTACGACGTCAACCTTGACCTCACCGCAGGAGACGCCACCTTCGGCTCCGTCACCACGGTTGCTTTCACCTGCACCTCCCCCGGTGCCACCACGTGGATCGACCTCATCGCCCATTCGGTCCAAGAAATCTCACTCAATGGCACCCCGGTGGATCCGGCAGTCGCATTCGATGGCGCACGTATTCAACTGCAGGACCTACAAACAGCCAACGTCTTGATCATCCGTGCTACCGGCAACTACATGCACACCGGAGAGGGGCTGCACCGTTTCGTCGATCCGGTCGATAACGAGGTGTACCTGTACACCCAGTTCGAATCGGCTGATGCCCGGCGCATGTATGCCTGCTTCGAACAACCCGATCTCAAGGCGACTTTGACCCTGCATGTCACCGCGCCAGACCATTGGGCCGTGGTGTCCAACGCACCCACGCCAACTCCGATAGCCCTGGAAAACAACACGTCGCGGTGGGATTTCCCGTCCACTCCACCTATTTCTACCTATATCACCGCTCTCGTAGCCGGGCCCTACTTCCACGTTCAGGATGAGTACGTGGGCACCTTCGGTACGTATCCACTGGGCATTTACTGCCGCGCATCCATGGCGCCCTATCTGGACGCCGACGATATCTTTCTGCTCACCAAGCAGGGGTTCGCGTTCTTCGAGAATCTCTTCACCATCGGTTACCCGTTCGGCAAGTACGATCAATTGTTCGTACCGGAGTTCAATGCAGGCGCCATGGAAAATGCCGCCTGCGTCACCTTTTTAGAGGACCTTATTTTTCGTAGTCGTGTCACCGATGCCGCATATGAACAACGCGCCAACACGATCCTGCATGAGATGGCGCACATGTGGTTTGGTGATTTGGTCACCATGTCATGGTGGGATGACCTGTGGTTGAACGAATCCTTCGCCGAGTGGGCGGCCCACCATGCCAATGTGCACGCCACCCGATTTACCGATGCGTGGACAACCTTTTCCAACCAGCGCAAGGCCTGGGCCTACCGCCAGGACCAACTACCCTCCACCCATCCCATCGCGGCCGACATGGTCGACCTAGACGCGGTTCGAGTGAACTTCGACGGGATCACCTACGCCAAAGGCGCCTCCGCCCTTCGCCAACTCGTTGCCTGGGTCGGAGAAGATGAGTTCATCCAGGGGTTGATCGCCTACTTCACCAAGCATGCCTGGGGCAATACGCAACTGAGCGACCTGCTCACCGAATTAGAAGCCTCATCCGGCCGCGATCTGTCGGAATGGACCCGGCAGTGGCTGCAAACAGCCGGGGTCAACCTGCTCCAGGCTGAGGTCGAACTCGACGATGCCGGTTGTTACACCAGCGTGCAGGTGCACCAATTCCCACCTAGCGCACCGGACGGGGTAGACCAAACCCTGCGCTCACATCGCATCGCACTGGGCTTATACGACCTACAGCCAAATCCCATTGGTACCGCGCAGTTGCGACGGCGGGATCGCATTGAACTTGACGTGGTGGGAGCCAGCACCGACGTGCCGCAACTCTCTGGCGTCGAGCAACCTGATCTTTTGCTCGTCAACGACGACGATCTCACTTTTGCCAAAATCCGTCTCGATGAACGTTCCTGGCGAACCGTTATTCACCACATCGGCGACCTTGATGATCCGCTGGCACGGGCGCTGCTCTGGGGTGCGGCATGGGACATGACTCGCGATGGCGAGGTTTCCACCGGCGACTACCTCACCCTGGTGTTAAGCGGACTCGGTACCGAAAGTGATATCGGCGTGGTTCAGCAGGTACTTCGCCAACTCAAGATGGCGATTGATTTATTCTCCATTCCGGCTCATCGTGATGAGTATCTGCAACGTCTATCCGCTGAACTGTGGCAATGGCTATCAGATGCCGAAGCCGGTTCGGACTTTCAGTTTGCCTTCACCCGCTCCTTCGCGAGCAGCGCAAACACCGATGAACAACTCACCCGCGTACAGCGTATTTTCACCGGCGACCTCGTTAAAGACGGGCTAGTGATCGACACCGACCTGCGGTGGGGGCTGCTACAGCGCCTCGCAGCTACCGGACGAGCCGACCTGGATCAGATTGAGGCCGAACTGCGCACCGACGACACCGCGACCGGAAGACGCCAGGCAGCTGTAGCCCGTGCCGCTCGACCCACACCGGAAGCCAAAGAACTCGCCTGGGCTGATGCGATGGAGCGCACCGATCTACCCAACGCTCTGCTCGATGCCACCGTGGCCGGCTTCGTGCAGCCCGACCAGGTAGAGCTGCTCACCCCGTTCCGTGACCGCTTTTTCGCCGACATCGTCGCGGCCTGGGACCGGCAAACCATGGAGATGGGTCAAACCCTGGCGATGGGGCTCTACCCGGCTCTCATCGTGGACCAGATCACGATTAATGCAACGGATGAGTTTCTCGCACGCAACGACATCACTCCTGCGCTGCGTCGATTGGTGTCTGAAGGCAGAGACGGCGTACAGCGGGCGCTGCGCGCTCGCGATAAGGACGCACGCGGATAGTTCAACGATCGATTCGGTTAGGGCTGGTCGATCCATTGCACCGCAGAGCGGCGGCCCTGTTCACCGAGCACAGATAGACCATTTCGGATCCCGCCCACCAGGTTGCCGGCGGCAAACGAGGTGGTCATCGACAGGGAAGCAAGTTCACACGCCTCGTCGTCGAGCGCTAGCCGGGCCAAGCGACCTGTGACGATTTCTAACTTTCGTTCCTCGGGGTGTACGGCGATCAGCACGGTGCGCTCTGGCTGCTGCAATTGCGCATGCATCCGCTCTACGCCCACACGTCCATCCATCCAGGGCCCGATAAAAAGGCTAAAGGCCAGCCCGCACTGTTGTTCTGCCGCTTGAAGTGCCCGTTCTAGGTCGGCTGACTGGCCGGGGGACAGACCTGCGCCGTCACCATCGGACACTGCTACCTCCGGGCTTGTCTTCCACGGCAACAGAGGCTTTAGCGGCCTCCACCGATATGCCCGGACCGTTGGGCGTTTGGGTTTGCGCCGCGGGGCTGCTCAACCACAGCGGGGACTGGGCGTAGTCGGCACTGGTGCGCCCCGATCGTGTCCACGAAGCGCCATAGACCAGCAGCACCACCAAGAGGACGAAAGCCACCGGAATGGCAACGAATAGTCCGAGAAACTCCAGCAGGCTGATGGGCCAGGGAGCCTGGAGTCCGTCTAGGACGGGCTCGGTGTCAGCGAGTATGAGCATCGACACTGTGTTCACATGTTCAGCCTAGAGGTGGCGCTGAATGGCCGCGACAACAGTCTCGGTGAGTTCGTATCGGGGTAGGTCTTCTACCTGTACGCGTTCTCCATTCCGGTTCGTGATCGGAATCTGCCAATTGGGGTACTCCTGATAGGTCCCGGGCTGATTTTGGGCACGTACATCGCCCACCACATCGGGTAGTGAAACGCCGATCAATCGGGCCGGGGTTGAGCCGAGGAGGGCATGCAGGGCCACCACCACATCGGGTATCGCCACCATTTCCGCCTCCTCTTCAAGCAGGCCACGCGCCTGAAGCAGCGACATCCATTCGCCACGCTCGGTTGCGTCGGCCGCCATCTCGCTGGCGAGGTCACCGGCGAGCAAACTGAGTTCGTGCCGTAACCGAACATGTTCACCGGCCAGATACCCGGCCGTCGGTGGCAGATCGTGCACGGTCACCGATGCCAGCACCTCCCGGCGCCAGTCTTCGGGCTTGATGATCTGCCCACTGCCGTCACGTTCGAACCACAAAATGCTCGTACCGAGCAGGCCTCGCCTGGCTAGGACATCCTGCACCCACGGCTCTACCGTGCCGAGATCTTCGCCAATAATTACCGCATCTGCTCGCTGGGCTTCCAGGGCCAAGATGCCCACGAGCGCATCATGATCGAAGGATACGTACGTGCCCTGGTCGGGGGAATTTCCGGTTGGAATCCACCACATTCGAAACAGTCCAAGAATGTGGTCGATTCGGATACCGCCAGAATTGCGCAGCAGCGTTCGCAGCATGTCGCGGTAGGGCAAAAAACCCGCGGCCGCTAATGAATCAGGACGCCACGGTGGTTGCGACCAATCTTGTCCCTTTTGGTTGTACATGTCCGGTGGGGCACCAACTGACACGCCCTGGGCTAAGACATCTTGCAGCGCCCAAGCATCTGCGCCGTCGTGGGCGACGCCTACCGCGAGGTCGTGCACCATGCCAATAGCCATCCCGGCGCGCTCGGCTGTCCATTGCGCGCAACCGAGTTGCTCATCGGTGATCCACTGCAACCACATATGCCACTGAACATCTCTCGCATTCTCTTCACGCCATCGCCCAACCGCAGTGCTACGTGGATGCTGGAATTGGCTGGGCCACTTGCTCCACTTCGACCCGAATTGAGCAGCGAGTGCGCTCCACGTTGCGAAATCAACAAGGCCGTCGCCCTGGTCTCGAATGTAGGCGTTGAGGGCTGCTTGACGACCCAGGGTTAATGGCGTCTGGAACAGAATCCTTAATGCGAGTCCTTTCACCCCCCAGGCACGATCCCGATCGATGAGCGGAGTGTTCTCTATAGACGCTTGGAGCTGTGCGATCGTGCGCTGATCAGTTGCTGAAAGTTGGGCATACTCAAAAACCTGTTCTGGGCGAACATAAATGGGGTTGGCGAACCGCCTTGTCGAGGGCAGGTAGGGGGAGGGCTCCACCGGTGACACAAAAGTGGATGCGTGCATGGGGTTCAGGAGCAGGAAGTCAGCCCCTTGCGCGTCGGCGCTCCACACTGCCAGATCTTGTGCATCACAGATGTCACCAATTCCCCAGGAACCTTCCGAGGTGATTGCGTAGAGCTGCAGCATGAATCCCCATCTGCGCGTCGATCCAGCTAGGGCATTCGGTTGTAGGCGACGTGGTGTCACTACGAGGTAACTCTTAACCACGCCGTTCACCGTGGAGACGTGCAGCGTGTGCCACCCGAGTGGCAGATTATCGGGGATGGTGAAACTCGCTTCACCCACAAGTTGACCGTCAATCTCTTGAGGTTCCACCCAGTAATCTAGGTGCTGCAATGAAAAGTGCTGATTATCCTCAGTGACAACACGAACCTCCACCGCGCTGCCGTGGGGCACGTGCACCGGCAGTCGGTGGGTATCGCCCGCAATCACCACGAATGCAGGCGGCACGACCAAGCGCCAGGGCCGCTGCTGGACTTCGAGCAAGGATGTCGCCACTGAATCGGCACTCGAAGCATCAACTCCCATGGCCGCTATGACATCGCTCAGGGTGATGCTATCGACCTCTACATACTGCCCATTCTGACTCCAGTAATTCGTGGCGACTCCCAGTGCTACCGCAAGTTGATGAAGCGCAGCGTCGGTTGGCTTAGTGGGCACGGACATCACCGTCACCACATCGATGGGGTTCGTCCGAGCCACGGCCTCGCTGCTTCTAGCTGAACCGCCAGGGCAATCAGGGTTTCCTCGCCACCTATGCGACCCACGAACTGACACCCGATCGGCAAACCCTCGTCACTGTGATCTAGCGGCAGCGTCATGGCTGGTTGCCCGGTGACGTTATAGGGCGCGGTGAAGGGAGTGAAGCGCTTTTGCGATTCGAAATCTGCCGCCGGATCCGCATCATTGCGCATGCTCCCAAGGGGTGCTGGCAGGTGCGCAAGGGTGGGAGTGAGGATCACGTCGTAGCCGTTCGTTGCCGCCATGGCTGCCGAACTCGCTGCGCGCACTGCATAAATGGCTTGCGCCAGGTCCACTGCGCTGTATTGCTCGCCGCGGGTTCGTAGCCATTGCGTGAGCGGCGTGCTCAGCTGAACCTGTTCGTTGGTGAGTGGGATGGTACGCGCTGACACACTCCAGAGCACCTCGAAAGAGGCCACGAGTTGGTGTGGGAAAGGTGCGGCGATCTCATCCACCTCGTGTCCGAGCTCGGTGAGGAGTTCAGTCGTTCTTTCATAGGCAGCCAGGCATTGGGGATCAACGGTGGTGTCGGCAATGACCGGGGTGGCGTAACGACCGATGCGCAACATGCCCGGCTCCCGGCCCACTCGATTCAGCATCGACGTACCGGCCAAGGTATCGAGCAGGGCCACTGCATCACGCACGGTGCGCGCGAGCGGGCCTATCGCAACCAGTTCGCCAAGACCATCGGGCATCGGCCCGTTGGAAACCAGCCCACGTGAGGGCTTGATCCCTACCAGTCCGCACGCACTTGCCGGGATCCGAATAGATCCCCCACCATCTGACCCCTGCGCAATGGGTGCCAAGCCAGCCGCTACTGCTGCACCGGCCCCACCGCTAGATCCTCCCGCTGAGCGGTTGAGGTCCCACGGAGTGCGCGCCGGTGGTGCGATGTCGTTTTCGGTGTAGCAAGGCAGCCCGAACTCTGGTGTATTGGTGGTACCGATGAACACCAATCCGCCGGCTCGCATCGCGGCCACAGCATCGTCATCAATCGGTGGGGTGAGGTTGAGTGCACGACTACCAAAAGAGCAGTTAACCCCGGCCATGAAGTTCAAATCCTTCGTTGGGCAGACAACCCCGTGTAGTACCGGAAGTTCATCAGGGTCGGCAACCGTTCGCACTAACTCATCACTGGCATCGGCACTGGCGAGTGCCGCATCTGCCAACACGGTGATGAACGCCCCCACCTCAGCGTTGAGCGACTCCGTTCGGGCGAGGTAATGCTCGGTAAATTGGCGGGAAGTAATCTCTCCAGATCGAATCTTGTTGGCCTGCTCAAGAGCAGTGAAATCATGAAGTTGCCTCGGTGCATCACTCATGTGCCCAGCCTAGGCGTATCCGATGTCGCGAACCGGAGTGCTGACAAGTTCTCAATCCCCCTACTGTGACCTCCGTGCCTCCCACCACGCCCCTGGCCCGACATCGCCTCGCTGGGGCCACCCGCGTGACCGATGCGATCTACGACGCCGGCTATGGCTCAGTGCGTGCCTTCTACGAAGAAGCAGCCCAGCGACTTGGCATGAGCCCACGGGACTATGCCAACGGCGCTCCCCATCATGTGCTGCTGTGGTCCATCACCGATACCGATATCGGCACGGTCATGGCGGTCGCCGCGCCCCAGGGCCTTTGCTCCACCGGCATTGGCGAGCCAGCAGTGTTGATGGAACGGGTGAAGCGACAATTTCCGGCAGCCAAACTCCTTCGCGATGACGAGGCCATGAACGATGTGATGTCGGCCCTGGTTCTCCTCGCTGCCGGACGAAGCGCGCCTGATTTACCACTCCATGTGCAGGGCACCGCGTTTCAGGCCCGAGTGTGGTCAGCGCTGAAAGAGATTCCAGAAGGCGACACACGCACCTACGCTGAGGTCGCCCAATCCATCAATGCCCCCTCCTCCGCGCGGGCCGTGGCCAACGCATGCGGTGCAAATCCGACCGCGATCGTGGTTCCTTGCCATCGGGTGGTTCGCACCGATGGCTCTTTGGGGGGCTACTACTGGGGTATCGAGATTAAGCGCGATCTACTACAACGAGAAGCGACCCCATGAAGTACCCCGCATCACAGTGGCTGCCCTTCTACCTGCCACTGGCATTGATTTGGGGCTGCTCCTTTCTTTTCATCAAGGTTGGCCTGGAGTCGTTCACACCCATCGGGGTTGTCTTTGGTCGGGTGTTGCTCGGTGCCCTCACGCTGATTGTCATAACCGTGGTCTCCCGCTCATCTCTGCCACCCCGCTGGTCATGGAAGTACCTGTTTGTCGCGTCGCTCCTGTGGGTCTGCGTGCCGTGGACCCTTTTCGCTTTCGCCCAGACCCAGGTTTCGTCGGCACTGGCCGGCATCATCAACGCGCTCACTCCACTCATGACACTGCTCGCCATTTTGCTTGCTTTCCGCACCGAAAAGCCTACGCGTGGTCGCATCGGCGGCCTCATCCTCGGCTTCATCGGCATGCTCGTGGTGGTGGGTTTTTGGCAACCACTTGCGCTGGATAATCTGTGGGCAATCGGTGCGATGGTGCTTGCCGTGTCCTGCTACGGCGTGGCGTTTCCCTTTGCTCGGCGCTTCCTCACCGGACCCCAAGCCCAAGCCCCCATCCCCGCAGTGTCCCTAGCCACCGGCCTCATGCTGTGGGGTTTGGTGATCGTGGGCCCGCTTGCTCTGGTCACCGGCATCGGTTCGGCACCCATCAGCGGTGCCTCTCTTGCTGCCATCGCGGGACTGGGCATACTCGGCTCGGGTGTTGCCTATCTGCTTAATTTTCACGTCACCCAGCGTGCTGATTCGACCACCGCCAGCACCGTGACCTACCTCACCCCACTCGTCGCGGTCATCGCCGGTTCCGTGGTGCTCGGTGAACAACTGTCGTGGAATCAACCCGTGGGCGGCCTCATCGTCGTGCTCGGCGCAGCAATCGCACAGGGACTGCTGCCGCTGAGGTCCACCGCACGCCGTTAGGGTCAACAGGGTGAGCGACCTGACCCCGGCCAATGCCCCAAATTACCCCCGACCCGAGCGCCTCGACATTCTCGAAGACATCCACGGGCGGATTGTTCCCGACCCCTACCGATACTTGGAGGACCCCGACGATCCGCGCACCGTCGAATGGCGCGATGGACAGTCGCATCTTTTCGCTGCCGAAACCGATGGATGGGATACCCGCGAGCAGTTTCGCGCCAGCATCGAACAACTCATGGGTGCCGGCGTTGTTTCCCCACCGTATTTTCGCGGCAACCGACAGTTTTTTATGCGGCGCGATCCGGGTCAGCAATTTCCGGTGCTCTACACAAAAGATGACGCAGACGCCGAAGAACGGGTACTGCTAGATCCAATGGAGTTAGACCCTGACGGTCTCACCACCCTAGATTCCTGGCAACCGAGCAAAGAGGGCCATCGCATCGCGTATCAAATCTCCATCGGCGGTAACGAAGAATCGATCCTGTATGTGATGGATACGGCAACCGGGGAGATCGTGGACGGCCCCATTGATCGATGCCGCTACTCCCCCATCGCGTGGCTTCCCGAAGGTAATCAATTCTATTACGTTCGCCGACTCCCACCGGAAGACCTGCCGGCCAGTGAAATCAACTTCCATCGGCGCGTCTACCTGCACACCGTAGGAACTGCGACCACTCAGGACGCTTTGGTGTTCGGCTCGGGCATGACGATGACGAACTACTACGGGGTAGAGGTCAGTCGCGATGGGCACTGGCTGCAGGTTTCTGCCGCTGAGGGCACGGAGCCGCGCAATGACCTGTGGTTGGCCGACCTGACCACAAGCCCGATACATCGACCGGCATTTCAGTTGGTCCAGGGTGATGTTGACGCCCAAACCGGAATCGATTTTGGCCGTAATGGCCTGCTGTACATCTCCACCGATCTTGGTGCGCCTCGCGGCCGAATCGCCGTTACGGATTCGATGCATCTATCTGCATCCCAATGGACCGATGTGATCGGTGAAGATCCCGATGCCGTGCTCGATGGTTTCGCCATTCTCGATGGCCCAGAGCTGCTACGGCCGCTGATTCTGGTCATTAGGACACGGCATGTGGTGAGCGAACTCAGCGTGCACGATCTTGAAACTGGCGCACTCGTTAACCAGGTGGACCTACCGGGTGCTGGCACGGTGGCCGGCCCGATTGAGCGGCCAGAGGGCGGGCCGATCGTGTGGTGTGTGTACACCGATCACACGACCGTTCCAGAAATTTACTCCTTTGATGCGCGCACGATGGAGTTCACCCTCTTCGCCACCCCACCGGGTGTGGTGGACGTTCCACCGGTTCATTCCCAGCAGGTCACATACACCAGCGCGGATGGCACCGAAGTTCGCATGTTCATTATTTCGCCAACCCGTACCGCCGAAAAGCCACGCCCTACAGTGCTTTACGGGTACGGTGGTTTCGGCATTCCGCTCAGTCCTGGCTATTCCGCATCGGTACTGGCCTGGGTAGCAGCGGGTGGCGTCTGGGCGGTAGCAAACTTGCGGGGTGGTGGCGAGGAGGGCGAGCAGTGGCATCGCGATGGCATGCTCGCCAATAAGCAGAACGTTTTCGATGATTTCCATGCTGCCGCCCAATACCTGGTGGATGAGGGCTGGACGACCACCCAACAACTTGCGATCAATGGCGGCTCCAACGGCGGTCTACTTGTGGGAGCCGCGATGACGCAACGCCCCGACCTGTATCAAGCCGTTGTGTGTGTCGCACCACTTCTCGACATGGTGCGCTACACCACCAGCGAATTGGGACCCACCTGGACGGTGGAGTACGGGGATCCGAACGTGCCTGAACAACTCGACTGGTTGTTGGGCTACTCGCCATATCACCGCGTTGAAGCCAATGTTGACTATCCGGCAACCATGTTCGTCGCCTTCGACAATGACACCCGCACCGACCCTATGCACGCCCGCAAGATGACCGCTGCGGTTCAACATGCCACGACCGGAACGAGACCGGTTGTGTTGCGCGCTGAGGGCGATGTGGGTCACGGTGCACGTTCAACGACCAAGGCAATTGACGAATCGGCGGACATGCTTGCCTTTATGGCCCGCTGGACGCACCTGGCGCCGTCACCCCGGTCGCTTGGACAATGACGATGGACGACACAACGCCTACTAACGACACCTCGATACTTCGCCAGTGGTGGGACGCCCTTGATGTAGTCCCCTTCGATGAGATCATCCGGATCGCGATCATCATCGCAATCGCCGTCACACTTCACGTAGTACTGCGCCGCATTATTCGCATTTTGGTGCGACGAACTGTACGCAACGCACCGCAAAAGCAGCGACACAATCGGGCAGCGCTCATTGACCAAGACAAAATGGTTGCCCAGCAACTACAGGAGCGCACCACTCAACGCGCCCAGGCTTTTGGCACCTTGCTCACCAGCGCAGCCACCATCTTCATCTGGGCGATTGCCACCCTCACCATCTTGTCCATTTTGGGCATTAACGTGACTCCGATTCTGGCCAGCGCCGGTGTTGCGGGAGTCGTCATAGGTTTCGGTGCACAAACTTTGGTCGCTGACTATCTGGCCGGCATCTCCATGATTTTCGAAGACCAACTCGGTGTCGGTGATGTGGTCGACACCGGACAGGTACTCGGGGTAGTTGAAGAAGTGGCGCTGCGCTACACGAGAATTCGCGATTTTTACGGCACGGTTTGGTACGTCCGGAACGGTCAAATGCAATACGTGGCCAACCAATCGCAGGGCTGGACCTTTGTGCTGCTCGACATTCCAGTCGCCGTTTCCAGTGACCTCAACCGCGTACGAGACGTGGTGAACGCGGCAGGAACAGCAATGTTCGCCGATGCCCAGCATCATGACGGCCTCATCGAACCTCCCTACTTTGGTGGGGTCGAAGCGCTAGCGGGTGACGCGGTCACGGTTCGCATCATGGGTCGCATTCATCCCCCCAATCAATACGCCACCGTTCGGGCCGTGCGTCAGCGCATGAAAATTGCGTTCGACGAGGCCGGAATTAACGTCCCCCAGCAGATCATTCAGATTGACGAAATGCCAAGGCGACCAGAAAGCGACACACTGGAGTCATGAGCAAGTTGTGTTTAGTGACCGGAGCGACCGGATATGTCGGCGGACGTCTCATTCCGCGCCTTCTTGAGGCTGGCTATCGCGTACGTGTGATGGTGCGACATCCCGAGCGGCTGCGCGATCTGCCGTGGTTCAACGAGGTCGAGGTTGCCGTTGCCGATGCCGGTGACACCGAAGCGGTGGAATCGGCGATGCAAAACGTTGACGTTGCGTACTACCTGCTCCATTCCCTCCAACTCGGCGCTGCGCTCGAAACCGAGGAACGGCGCTTGGCCCGCAACTTTGCCAATGCCGCCCGGATCAACAAGGTGGGCCGCATCGTGTACCTCGGTGGTCTCGCCCCAAACATTCCCCTGGCCAAGATGAGCCCCCACATGCGCTCACGCGTTGAGGTGGGCGACACCCTGCGAGCTTCCGGTGTGCCGGTGGCCGAACTGCGCGCCGCGGTCATCATCGGGTCGGGCTCGGCATCTTTTGAGATGTTGCGCTATCTCACCGAGCGACTCCCCGCCATGATCACGCCGCGGTGGGTGCGCACCAAGACCCAGCCCATTGCCGTCCGAGATGTGCTCCGCTATCTCGTAGGTGCCGCCGAGTTGCCGCCGGAGGTTAGCCGCCCCTTCGACATCGGTGGCCCCGACGTCATCAGTTACGAAAGAATGATGCACCGCTATGCAGCAGTGGCCGGACTGCCCAAACGCATTATCCTGCCCATCAATTTGCTCTCCCCCGGCTTGTCCAGTCACTGGGTAGGTCTCGTTACTCCGGTGCCACGTCGACTCGCACGTCCGCTGGTGCAGTCACTACGCCACGATTCGGTCTGCACCGAGCAAGACATCAAGGCGTACATCCCCGATCCGCCCGAAGGTCTACTGGGCTTCGACCGAGCGGTAGAGCTTGCCCTGCAACGAATCAGAGAAGCAGATGTAACCACCCGCTGGTCCTCGGCTTCCTATCCGGGTGTTCCCAGCGACCCGCTTCCTACCGACCCTTCCTGGGCCGGTGGCACGCTCTACACCGATGTGCGTACGGTCGAAACGCAGGCGCAGCCCGATGAGTTGTGGCGAGCAGTGGAACGTATCGGTGGTGAGCACGGCTGGTATTCGGCCAGTTTCTTGTGGGAGGTTCGCGGGCTGATGGACCGTGCGGCCGGTGGTGTGGGCCTGCGTCGCGGCCGGCGAGATCCCGACCATCTCTTCGTTGGCGACACGGTGGATTTCTGGCGCGTCGAGGAACGCCAACCACCGCACCTTCTGCGGCTTCGGGCTGAAATGAAGATGCCCGGACTGGCCTGGCTGGAGTTCACAATCGATGCCCTTGAAGGTGGTGGTTCGGTTCTGCGCCAGCGAGCAGTGTTTTATCCGCACGGACTTACCGGTCACGCCTACTGGTGGTCGGTCGCGCCATTCCACCGTTTCGTCTTTCCCGGTATGGCAGCCCAGGTTGTGCACGAGGCCGAGGGGCACCCCCGACAAGGGATCGGATCCCGGTAGGCGCACCATAGGTCGGCAACGCAACCACAAACTGTGCAACCCCGCGATCAACCTAAAAGGAGCGCAACCAGAATGGGACTGATCTCCCGCGCGGCATCCCTCGCATCGGTACCGGTGACCACGGGAGCACGCATGGCGGGCGCGGCCACCGCGGCAGCCTTCGGCGCAGATAAGGACGCCATGTATGCCAAGGCGACCGCGGCCTCCATTGAGACGTTGACCACGGCACTGGCCAAGGCCCGTGGCCCGGCTTTGAAGTTCGGGCAGGCCCTTGCTGTGTTTTCCTCCGCTCTTCCCCCCGAGCAGGCCGCACAACTCGCAGCTCTGTCCCGACTCTACGAAGATGCCACACCTCAACCGTTGAACAAGATCGCCAAGGTGCTCAACCAACTGCCCGAAGGTGTTGAGGTAGACCCCGAAGCTATCGCTGCTGCCAGCCTTGGTCAGGTGCACCGCGGGGTCTGGACAGATGGTCGAGCCATTGCTATCAAGGTGCAGTACCCGGACGCTCCACGAGTCGTGAAATCAGACATGCTGCAACTGCGCGCAATGGCCCCGCTGGTAGGTCGCCTCCTGCCCAACCTCGATGTTCGAGCGCTCATCGATGAGCATGCAACTCGTCTCGCCGAAGAACTGGACTACAACAGGGAAGCTGCCTGGCAAGAACGGTTTCGCAAAGCC
>JABAYF010000011.1:16219-23566 GCA_018609125.1 Candidatus Nanopelagicales bacterium
CGAAGAACTGGACTACAACAGGGAAGCTGCCTGGCAAGAACGGTTTCGCAAAGCCTGGGCTGCAGACGATATCGTCGTACCCGAGGTGCTCTTCGCGACCAAAACTATCCTCGTTACCGAATGGATTGATGGAACGCCTTTTACCGCTCTGGCCAACGAACCGGGTGAACGGCGCAATGCCGCCGGCCGTGCATTGGCTAGGTTCTCGTTCTGGTCGCCGCGGTTAGTGGGCGCCACCCACGCCGACCCACACCCAGGCAACTTCCGATTGCTCACCGATAACAGGCTGGCCGTACTGGACTTCGGGAGTGTGGCTGCAGACGCGGGCATCTTCACCCATCTGTTCACCACCACCATGCTGCTCAGCGTTGATGGGGATTTCGACGGTATCCGCCAGGCCTGGGTAGACGCCGGTCTTATCGCAGAGAACACCACCACCGAGCAATTACTCGCGCTACTCGATGTTGATACCCGGCCCTACGACCGGTCTGAATTCACCTTTAGCCGCGAGTGGCTGCAATCACGGTCCCAGGCATGGCAAGACCCCGTGGCAGCTCTCAACGGAGTCAATCAACTGCGATTTCCGCCGGACTATCTGCTCGAACATCGCGCGGTCATGGGCTCCCTTGCCCTGCTATGCAGCATCGATGCCACCGTTGATTTCCGCTATGTCGTCGATCATGTTGATACCGCACCGTGACCGAGCTCACGCCCTATGCACGCTTCGGTGGAGAAGTTTTCTTCACCGCCCTCGTGCACGACTTCTACCAACAGGTGACCGCCGATGCCCAATTGCGGGCGATGTACCCCGATGACGACCTAGGCCCGGCCGAGGAGCGCCTTCGGCTATTTCTGCAGCAGTACTGGGGTGGCCCCACGACCTACTCCGATGAACGCGGGCACCCGCGCCTCCGCATGCGCCATGCGCCCTACCGCATTGACCCCCGAGCGCGTGACCGCTGGCTGGCCTGCATGCGCGTGGCAGTGAACAACCAGGCCATGGAACCGGGCGATGAAGCAGAACTGTGGACCTATCTGGAGAACGCCGCCATGGCGATGGTCAACGTGATTCCCGAACCTGGAGCACATCCGTAACCGCTTGCATGCTTCTCCGCTACGCTCCTTCGCATGACGATCGATACCCCCAGTTCCAACCAACCCTGGTGGCGCACCGCGGTGATCTATCAGGTGTATCCGCGCTCCTTCGCCGATGCCAATGGCGATGGCATGGGCGACCTGCGCGGGGTGATTAACCATTTGCCTTATCTCGCCGAACTCGGGGTTGATGCGCTTTGGCTCAATCCGTTCTACCGGTCACCCCAAAATGACGCCGGCTACGACGTCGCTGACTACGACACTGTAGACCCGATTTTTGGCAGTACCGCCGACGCTGAGGAACTGATCGTTGCCGCTCACAACCTCAATCTCAAGGTCATTTTCGACATCGTTCCCAACCACACATCCAGTGAGCACGCCTGGTTCCAACAGGCATTGACGACTGCTCCCGGCACTGGGATCTGGGATCGGTATCACTGTGTTCGCGGCAGCGGCAAGAACGGAACTGAGCCGCCCAACGACTGGCGCAGTGTTTTCGGTGGCCCTGCCTGGACTCAAATCGTCAACGACGCCGATCAGGAGCCCACCGGCTGGTGGTACCTGCATCTGTTTGATGCCACGCAACCCGATGTCAACTGGAACAGTCCCGCAGTGCGAGCCGAGCACGAACGGGTGCTGACGTACTGGTTTGACCGCGGCGTGGATGGGTTTCGCATCGACGTAGCGCATGGGCTGGTCAAGACTGCCGGCTATCCAGACTCTGGTGAACAAGAACGCGTTCTCGGTATTGACGATGACGTACCCGTTCTACCGCAGTGGGATCAACCGGGCGTGCACGATGTGTACCGTTCCTGGCGCCAACTCGCCGATTCCTACACACCCCCACGAATGTTTTGCGGTGAGGTGTTGGTTTCTACCCCGGAAGCTCATGCTCAGTACTTACGTGAAGACGAACTCCATACGGCCTTTAACTTCCACTATCTGCGAACTCGCTGGGATGCACCACATCTGAAGGAAACCATCGACCATTCCCTTGTTACGGCCGATTCGGTTGGTGCACCCTGCACATGGGTCTTGAGCAACCACGATGTACGACGCCATGTAACCCGCCTAGCTCCCCGCGATGAGAATGGCGGCTACGACACGGGAGTGGGTGTCCAGCGAGCGCGCGCAGCATCACTAATCATGTTGGCCCTGCCCGGCTCTGCCTACCTTTACCAGGGAGAGGAACTCGGCCTGCCCGAGGTGCTGGACCTACCCGATGAACGCCGACAGGACCCCGTCTTCATCCGCACCGGTGGGCAGAGCCTAGGCCGCGACGGTTGCCGCGTTCCACTGCCGTGGACATCCACTGGGGACACCTTCGGGTTCAGTTCCGGGCACGCCTCCTGGCTTCCCCAGCCGGACTATTTCGCCGAACTCAGCGTGGATGCTCAAGATGGCGATCCCGATTCCACCCTCGAGATGTACCGACGCGCGCTGGCTTTGCGCGCACAGTCCAGCGCCATGCACAGCCCACGAATGCGGTGGCTCGACTCGGGCGAAGATGTCATTCGGTTCACCCGCCTGGGAACACGAAGCATTGAGGTTGCGGCCAATCTTGGTCGCGAAGATGTCATCATCCCGGCAGCGGAATTGTTGCTAGGAAGTTCTCCCACCGTGACATTTGGTGACAGTCACATCACGTTGCCGCCCAATACAGCAGTCTGGTTAACGCCCCGGTAAGACGTGCGCGTGTTAACGCACAACGGAGAGAAGCGGCCGATCAAGAACGCCGGGCACCCGAACGAAGACCTGGCCGCGCACCGTGGTTAACCGCTTCCAGCCGGTGCGAGTAGCCGCAGCAACTCGGGAGGAGTCCTCGGCCAAAAGACCAAGCAGTCGCGCGGCATGCAGCACGCGCAACGGTAGACCACCAAAACTTGGCTCATCCCAGATTTCTGCGGCGAGGGCATCGGCATCGGGTGCGACTTGCACCTGTACGCGAAACTGCGCAACCGCTGAATCCACAAGGGGAACCACATCGCCGGACACTCCGGCGATCGGTAACTGCCAACCGTCGTCAGGGGGCAACACGGCCAGATCTGCCGCACCAGGAACGATCTTCAGTTGATTGACCACGATTGAGTGCCCGCGCCGGCTGGGATCTAGCCCGGTGGTGAGGTCGCCGGCGAGCACCGTGACATCGAGTGGCGACTCGGTACGTCCTGATAGCGGCAGACGCACCTGACTGAGGACACCCATAGGCGGGGCGGCGAAGATGTTCACGAATTCACCCGGCGCATCGCTGGAATCGTCGACAACTATCCGAACGAGCGACTGTGGGTTCCACTTCAGTAACCGCTGAACATGGGCGTGCAGAAGGCGAGACTCAAGATCGTTAAAGTTCAGCTTCCCCTGGGAGACGGTCGTTGCGCGAGTCACCATCGGTGCCTTCCTCTGCCATCGCAGACTCCAACCAAGAACGAACATCGTCTGGGATGAGTCGAGACCGCGTGGTCGCTTCGTCGAACAGCACCATAACCGTGCGTGCCTTCGCCGCTAGCGATCCATCACTGTCGAGGATCAAATAGGCCACCACGTACGACGACCTACCCACTGACTCCACCCAGGTTTCAACGATCAACGGCTCCAGACCAATACCAATGGGCCGTACATAGTCGATTTCTTGGCGTGCCACCACCTGTGGCAATGCCTCTACTGTCTCTCGCCCCAGCTCGGCTAGCAACCTGAAACGGGCCTCCTGGAGATAGTCGTGATAGGCAACATTGTTGACGTGACCCATGAGGTCCAGATCGGAAAAGCGCCGCTCCAGCGGCATGCGCATGATCGCCATCGGTGCAGCGCAATCAGTTTCGGGTTAATTTGCGGTACGTCGCTCGATGCGGGCGGGCCGCTTCAACGCCTAAGCGCTCCACCTTATTACGTTCATAGGAGTCGAAATTTCCCTCAAACCAAAACCACTGAGAATCGCCCTCATAAGCCAAAATATGGGTCGCGATGCGGTCGAGAAACCAACGATCATGTGAGGTGATCACGGCACATCCGGGAAATTCCAGCAGTGCATTCTCCAACGATCCAAGGGTTTCCACATCGAGGTCGTTGGTGGGCTCATCAAGAAGCAGCAGATTGCCGCCCATTTTCAACGTAAGGGCAAGGTTGAGACGATTACGTTCCCCACCGGAGAGCACACCGGCCGGCTTTTGCTGGTCGGGGCCTTTAAAACCGAACGCCCCAACGTAGGCGCGTGAAGGCATTTCGACATTGCCCACCTTGATCCAGTCCAGGCCATCGGAGACGACCTCCCACACGTTCTTTTTCGCATCAATGCCACCGCGACTTTGGTCCACATAAGACAGGGTGACGGTGTCACCGATGCGTAGATCGCCGCTGGTTGGGAGTTCATCCTTGTCATCCGATCCCCCCTGAGCCGCCGCCACAATCATGCGGAACAGGGTGGTCTTACCCACACCATTGGGGCCGATGACACCAACGATCCCATTGCGGGGCAGCGTGAACGAAAGATCGTCAAGGAGTAGACGGTCGCCAAATCCCTTGGTCAAGTTCTTGGTTTCCACCACCACATTGCCCAGACGCGGGCCGGGTGGGATCTGAATTTCCTCAAAATCTAACTTGCGTGTCTTTTCTGCCGCCGTCGCCATTTCTTCATAGCGTTCCAAGCGTGAGCGACTCTTGGTCTGACGGGCCTTGGCGTTAGACCGGACCCACTCCAGTTCGTCACCGAGGCGTTTAGCCAACTTGACGTCCTTATTCCCCTCCACCTTTAGCCGTGCCGCCTTCTTTTCTAGGTAGGTGGAGTAATTACCTTCATAGGGGTAGGCGCGGCCTCGGTCGAGTTCCAGGATCCACTGGGCCACGTTGTCGAGGAAGTACCTGTCGTGGGTGATCGCTACCACGGTGCCGGGATATTTCTCCAGGTGCTGCTCGAGCCACAGCACGCTTTCGGCATCGAGATGGTTGGTGGGTTCATCGAGCAGGAGCAGGTCTGGTTGGTTCAGCAATAGGGCACACAAAGCCACCCGGCGCTTTTCTCCACCGGAGAGCACACCGATTTCGCTATCACCCGGCGGGCACCGTAGGGCGTCCATGGCCTGCTCGAGTTGGGAATCGAGGTCCCACGCGCCGAGGTGGTCAATCTGCTCCTGCAGAGTTCCCATTTCAGCCATCAGCGCGTCAAAGTCTGCATCGGGATCTGCCATGGCGGCGGAAATCTCGTTAAACCGGTCGACCTTGGCCTTGGTGTCAGCCACACCTAGCTCAACGTTTTCTAGCACCGACTTGGTTTCGTCGAGTTCTGGTTCCTGCATCAAGATGCCCACGCGGAAACCCGGGGACAGGGATGCATCACCATTTGAGACCTGGTCGATGCCGGCCATGATTTTCAACAGCGTGGACTTACCCGCGCCGTTGGGACCGACCACACCGATCTTGGCTCCAGGCAGGAAAGATAACGTGACATCGTCGAGTACGACTTTGTCTCCGTGGGCTTTGCGTGCCTTTTGCAACGTATAAATATATTCGGCCATGTGCCCGAGGGTAATGGCCGCACCCGATGGTCCCCGTGGTGCCCTCGTTGTGGCTACCAGGGAGATTCTGCGGTGGACAAGGCCTCGGCCACGGCATGGTCCTCCTGTCGCTGAACAGCGGCGGACTTGACCGCTTCGTGGGCCCGCAGCTGGGTTGACACGCGGGCCAGGTTTATGCCCAGACCTGTTGCTTCGATTTGGTAGTAGGTGATGCGCTTGGGTGGTGTCGAATCAGGTGTATCGGCGGCGTGCTTTTCCACTGATGCCAGCCGGCCGGTGACGAGCACGGACATTCCTTTTTCGACGGACTCCACGGCATGCTCGGCCAAAGCCCGCCAAGCCACGACGTCGATGAAGGTGGTGTCACCGTCAATCCAGCCACCTTTGGCCTCGTTGTACCGGCGAGGGGTATGGGCGATACGAAACGAACAGCGGGCTGGTTTTTCGCCGCCGCCGCTGAAACGGGGATCAAAGACAACATTGCCGACGATGGTGATCTCGTTAACGTTCATTGGGACTCCTCAGTGTCGAATGGGGTGGCCCACACGATGCGCACCGCCGGACTTGCGCAGCCAGCCCCAGCCCCACAGTTGTGCATCCCCCCGCACGCCGCGGGCCTGTGCACAGCCATTAATCAGCGTTTCCACGTGCACTCGGGCCGGCAAAGGAGGAAGATCTCGCTGGTGGTCACCCAAACCAGCCCCGTTGATGCTGACCTGGCATCGGCAACGGTTCGACAGGTCCTGTGGATCGGACCGGTGGCTGCCGGCCTCGCTCTGGTGCTTTCCCTGGTGGGCGGTGTGTCTTCCTCAACCCCGGACGTGCCTGTTTGGGTTCTGGTTATCGCTGCCATTGCACTGGCCGCGGGAATCCCGCACGGAGCTGTGGATCACCTGCTTTTACGCTCAGTACTTTCCCCGCGCAACTACATTCTCCTCGGCCTGGCCTACCTGGCAATTGCCGCCGCGGCCACCGCGGCGATCCTGCTCGCACCGGGCCCGGCTTTTGTTGTGGTAATCGCCATGACCGTGTGGCACTTCGGTAGCGGCGACGTCGAAGCATGGCGCACCTTGACCCACGATCAAGGCGCTCCGCGTCTGTGGTTGCGCATCATTCTCGTGCTGGCCGCAGGTGGGGCTCCGGTGGTGCTGCCGCTCACCTCACCGGCCGCCATGGCCACCTTGCACTCGCTGAACCCATCGCTAGCCACCTGGTGGTCGGCCCCAGCAACCACCGGCGTACGCATCATCATCTTGGTAGCCGTGGTCCTGGCTACGTTGCTGCTGTTACACCTACAACGTCCCTGGGCCGCTATTCAGCTGATGATCTTGGCGGCGCTGGGTATTTTTGCTGCTCCGCTGCTGGCCTTCGCCGTCTATTTTGGCGCCTGGCATGCACTTCGCCACACCGCACGCCTGGCACAGGTACGCAACGGCACCATCACCTGGCACGGGATTGCCCAGGTCACCGCCACGGGCCTGCCCGCACTGCTCGGCTCGGTCATCTTCGTGGGCGCGGCGCTGGTGTTTAGTGGCGGATTCAGCGCCATTGCCGCCTGGTTGTGGGTGGGTCTGGCGCTTGTCTGGGGACTCACCGTGCCGCACATGGTGCTCGTGGAACGGTTCGACCGGCACATCAAGCATCTCGGCGCAGTGCCACAATAGGACCGCCCGATCGGTCGGGCGAAATGCGCCCGTAGCTCAACGGATAGAGCCACCGGTTTCTACCCGGTAGGTTGGGGGTT
>JABAYF010000007.1:0-4855 GCA_018609125.1 Candidatus Nanopelagicales bacterium
CTGCCCACAGGCTGAGGGCGTAGATCCAGTTCGGATCACCGTTGCCGGTGTGCGACTGCACCGCGCGGTAGGTCGTGCCGTTGAAGGTCACGGTGTCCCCCGCCTGGTAGGTACCCGTCACGTTCCAGGCATTCACGCCGGGTGCGGGCGCAGGTGCTGGCGCAGGTGCAGGCATCGGCATCGGCATCGGCATCGTCGCGGTGACCGGTGCCCATAGGCTGAGGGCGTAGATCCAGTTCGGATCACCGTTGCCGGTGTGCGATTGCACAGCCTGATACGTGAGGCCCTCGAAAGTCACCGTGTCGCCCTTGGTGTAGCGGGTGCGTGAATCCCAGGAACTCGAGCCCACTTCAGCCACCGACTTGGTGCGCACGGTGAACGCCGAGCTCTTCGCCGACTCCACGCCGTTCACCGTGGCCGTCACGGTGTAGGTGTAGGTCGTTTCCGGCGACAGCCCGGTGTCGAGGACCCGATTGGTACTGGTGGTCTGCACCAATCGACCATCGCGATACACCTTGTAAGTAATCGCAGATGTGGCATCACTGCGGAGCCACATGACGTCAACCGAGGTGGCATTCGTGCCCATGCTGTGCACATACTCCGGAATAGCCGGGGCGACCGGAGCTGGCGGGGTAACCGGAGCTGGCGGGGTAACCGGGGCTGGCGGGGTCACCGGGGCTGGCGGCGTAACCGGAGCCGGGGGGATCACATTTCCCGTGCCATTGTCGGTCACGACCACGTCAATCACGTCGTAGAAGGCGTTTACCGTGTCGGCAACATCCCAGACAGCCAGGATGATGTGGTACCCGCTGCGGTTTTGCGGAACATCAATCACGTGGTCGGGATTGGTGTTGGCCTTGGATCCGTCATGGTCAACGGTGGCCAGGAGTTCAAGATCGGCGCGGTCCAGTTGGTTGTTGGGGTCCCAGCCCGGCTTGGTCATGTAGTAGTGCCACTTATCGGTGGAATGGGGGGCGGTGTACGTCCAATCCATCAGTAGCGGTCCGGTGGAAATCTCAGTCTTAGCCCAGCGTGTATCAGACTGCTGATCCAGCAAACCTCCGAAAAGCCCACCGGCTGAGGCGATCTGACCATCGGCGGGGCCACCGTTCGGGAAGCCTTTGGCTCCTTCCAAACTCTGGGGTTCATACACCACACCACCACAATTGCTGTTCGCACCCGTCTTGCACAGATAGGCCCGCGACTCGGGTCCGAACACATAGCCGTGAGCAGATGCCGGGCTCGCCATGATGAGAGGGGCTAGCGCGAAGGAGCCGATTACGGCTGAGGAAAGTAACTTCGTGCGACGCTTCATATATATCGTCCTTATTTTCGAGGGGCTGAACTTTTGACGGTCTGGCAGGTCCTTCATGGGACGCCAAGCCCACATTGCCGGTTCCGGGCTTTTTGGCTATTTCTTTTTCGAACCCAACTGCGCCCCGCAATGCACCGACATGGCCTTTGATTTGGTCGGGTGGGAAACTACCCCCATGGCGTCAACAACTGATGAAAATGAAACCGTCGGAAGCGATGATGCGAAAGAGCGTTTTCGCAAGGCCCTGGACGCAAAGAATGCGAAGAGCAACCGTGGCCAAAGCGGGGACACCCAAGATGCCAAGGCCCAAAAGGGAAGTTCATCACGTGAGGGTGGCCAGCGGGAGTTCCGCCGAAAGAGCGGCTAATCTCCCGCAGCCTGCTGCCAGCCGCTGTCACAACTCGGCCTAAATCACCTCCGGAGTTTCCGTGCCCTCTTCGTTGTTTCGCCTCAAGCCCATCGCGCAGGCGGTGGGCACCAACGAGTTGAAGCGCAGCATGGGCCGCACCACACTGCTATTGCTCAGTGCCGGTTCCATGATCGGCAGCGGCATCTTCGTGATCCTCGGTATCGCGATTCCAGAAGCTGGCCCAGCGGTTCTCCTTTCCTTCGTTCTTGCCGGGTTTGCCGCACTACTTTCCGCACTGTCCTACGCCGAAATGGCTAGCGCCGTCCCCGCGAGTGGCTCGTCCTATTCCTACGCCTATGTGACCCTCGGCGAGATCGTTGCCTGGGCAGTGGGCTGGATGCTCATGCTCGAATACGGGGTGTCCGTCGCCGCGGTTGCCGTCGGGTGGGGGGAATACCTCAATGCGTTCCTCAATTCTTTCGGCGCTTCCATTCCCGAACAGTTTGCCAACCCACCCGGAGAAGGTGGACTGATCAACGTTCCGGCAGTCGTCGTCGTACTGGCATGCGCGGCGCTGCTTTTGCGCGGCGTCTCTGAATCAGCATGGGTAAACGCAACCATGGTTATTTTGAAGGTTGCCATCTTAGTCTTCTTCTGCATCGTGGCGTTCGCCTCCTTTGATGGCACCAACCTCACGCCCTTTCTTCCCCTTGGTGTCCTCGGCGTCACCGCTGCCGCAGGCCAGGTGTTCTTTTCCTTCATCGGGTTTGATGCAGCTTCCACCGCTGGTGAAGAAGCCAAGAACCCGCGTAAAGACCTACCCTTTGCCATCATCGGCAGCCTCATTCTCGTGACCGGGCTCTACGTTGTGGTCGCCCTCGCTGCACTCGGTGCACAAAGTTGGGAAACAACAGCTGGGCAAAATGCCGAAGCAACTCTTTCGGGTATCGCAAATGTAGCCACCGGGGGTACCTGGGCGGGCAACATCATTGCTCTCGGCGCGATCATTTCCATCTTCAGCGTTGTGCTCGTGGTTCTGTACGGGCAAACCCGCATTCTTTATGCCATGGGGCGAGATGGCTTACTGCCGAAATCATTTTCTCGGTTGGGTCGGCGAAGTCAGGCGCCGGTGTTTAACACCATCGTTGTCGCCACCATCGTCTCGATCACGGCAGCTGTGGTGTCTCTCGGGCAACTCGCCGAAGCCACCAGTATCGGCACCCTCGGTGTCTTTGCCGTTGTCAATGTCGGTGTCATTATTTTGCGACGCCGCGAACCCGACCTCGAACGTGGATTTCGAACGCCGCTCTTTCCACTACTTCCTATCGCTGGCATCGTGCTGATTTTGGTCTTGATGCTGAGCTTGGACCCCACCACGTGGGTTGTTTTCGTTATGTGGATGGCTGTGGGTATGACGATCTACTTTGGGTATTCACGACGCCGCTCTGTGCTCAACAACCCGTCACCTCCACCAACTCCCAAGTCCTAGAGCCCTCAGCCCAGCAGCCCTGCTCATTCACATGAGACCATGAGGGCATGTCTGTTGCCATGGAAGGGAACCCTGGCTGTTCTGCGCTTGGTCACCTGTATCAGGCCAACGCGACGGTGCGCGTGTGTATCACGTGCGGACACGTTGAAGGAACTCCCGCAACCACTGAGCCCACCACCCAATCCCCTAACACCGATGGGCAGTAGCACGCCGACAGGTGACCGGCTTAAATAACGCTGTTTTCGCCCATGCTGACCTACCTTTAGTCCATTGCGGCACAACGTCGCACAGCCATGAGGCAGGGGTACAGAATGAGCACTCGACTATCTCGAGCACTGATCGCAGAATTCGTGGGCACGTTTCTGCTGGTGTTTCTCGCCGTGGGCGCAGCAGTTTTCGGTATCTCAGCGGTGGTGGGTGCCGACGGCAACGGCCCCGGCACGGGCGTGGTCGGTGTGGCGTTAGCTTTCGGCCTGGTGCTGCTCGGCATTGCCTATGCGTTCGGCCCGATCAGTGGCGCGCACGTGAATCCAGCCGTCACCTTGGCCATGCTGCTCGGACGTCGACTTCCCGCCGGCGAAGCAGCCGGCTACTGGGTGGTGCAGTTCCTTGGCGCCATCGCCGGAGCTGCGATGTTGAAACTATTCGTCGACTCCTTCGGTGTCACCGACTACACCGGTGCGCTGGGCACCAACTCCTATGACAACGGGGCCATCAATCTGGCTGGCGCGTTCGTGCTGGAAGCACTTCTGACCGCAGCATTCGTGCTGGTGATTCTTCTTGTTACCGAACGGGTGGCCGCTCCCGGTTTCGCTGGTATCGCTATCGGATTAAGTCTCACCCTGGTGCACCTGGTGGGAATTCCACTGACCGGAACCTCGGTGAACCCAGCCCGATCGCTGGGGCCGGCACTGATGGAGGGTGGAGTGGCGATGCAGCAGGTGTGGTTATTCATTCTTGCCCCGCTCGTCGGGGCTGGTATCGCGGTGGTGGTGTGGATGTTTACGCGCACTCAGGAGGAGATGCCCGAGGGCCAGGTGGCGGGTTCGGTGCGTGAAGAGGCCTAGTTTCTTGGGTCATTTCCATTTCGATGTGGGTGAACTACTTGCGGTCTGCCACCGGTTCGGCTCGGCCCGCGGGAATGACCAAGCCCTCAGGTGCCTTACAGTGGAGCCATAACTACATAGGGGGTGACAGGTTTCGACGATCAGGTTTCTGGCGTCGGAGAAGCGTGCCGAGAACGTCGGGTTATCTCGTAAACGACCCCGGCAAACCAATAACTGCCGAAAAGAAGCAGTCCGCTTTCGCACTCGCCGCATAAGGCGAGTTGCGAAGCCGTCAGCCCGGGGAGTCCCTGACCCGGATCCTGGCGTCAATTAAGGGACTTACCAACCACTCCGGTCGCGGGAGTGCGCGGAACATCTAACAGTGACTAGGCCGCCACCGCGATGTGCCGTACAAAACGCGGGGGCCGATAAGCGATAGCACGGCTACGCACGTAGAAGACCGAGTTAGGTCTGAGCGGACCCGGGTTCGATTCCCGGCACCTCCACAAAATGAAGCGGCCCAGGGTTGATTCCCTGGGTTCTTTCATTTGTTTGGGGTGGTGTGGTCGGGAATCGAGAGAAGGTTCGCCGTTGGCGAGCAGACGGATCCGGTAAATCTGGAATGAATGTGATGGCTCAGGCGAAGGTCACCTTCG
>JABAYF010000007.1:4955-6372 GCA_018609125.1 Candidatus Nanopelagicales bacterium
GACGGATCCGGTAAATCTGGAATGAATGTGATGGCTCAGGCGAAGGTCACCTTCGAACTTTGGGCGCAAACTGGCCGGCAGCGTCACTATCGGCCCAAAGTTCGCGGGAGGTAGACGGCCATGATCCCGGCGGTCACGATGCTGCCCCGCAGCGCATCTCGCCAGTCGCACCGCCGCCCTGGCGATGGCCGCATCACCTCGCACAGCAGGGTGCGCAGCCACGTGGCCCGAGGTGGTGGGGTCAACCCGAGCAGTTCCTCGACGGCCAGCGCCATCGTCACCTCGCTGGTGATCGCCGACAGCCAGTCGTGGCGGTTGGCGAGCATCAAACCAGCCCGATAGTCTCGCACCTCGAGCAGTTTCTCCGCCCCCCGATGCAACAGCCCGGGGATGGGCTCGGCGGCTGCGACACGCGTCAGCCCCCCGGCGTCATCCGGCGCGATGAACGAGCAGCGGACCCGCATCCCGCCGTGGGCACTGGGGTGGAGTTCACCGAGATCGAGGGTGATGTCGGCGGGTGCGGCCCCGATTCCGATGATCCGCTCCTCACCCCCGGACTCGGCCCCATCGAGGGGGTCGCCGGAGGCGGGACTGGTGACCACGGGCACCACCCTGCCATGGCGATGCGCGCCTCATGAGCGATGAGGCTGCCGACACCAGCCGCGCGAGATCGAACTCGATCAGCGAGCCCAGCCGCGACATACGGGCATTGTGCCGGAAGCCCCGATCTCATTACTCGGATTGTGAAGGCTCATGACGTTGCGAGGTGACGGGGATACCAGTCGCTGTGCGTTAGCGTTCGACTGTGGCGTGTCGACGACTGGCTGTGACGAGCCTCGCAGCGGGAGCTGTCGTCGTCCTCTTATACATGCTGCTCGTGCTCACCCCACAAGGTCAGCGAATCGATGATGATCTCCTCGAGGTGATCCGCGCCGACGACCTCACCCGCCATGAGCTGACCAGTGCCCTGCACCTAATCAACGTGAGCACCATCGTCGTGTTCATCGCCGTCGTACTGCTGATCGCCTGGCTGCGACAGCGATCGAAGATCGGCCTCGTGGCGACCGGGGGATTCGTGGCGGCGATAGTTCTCGCGGAAACGCTCAAGGCGATCCTGCCGAGGCCGGTCTATCAGGTCGAACTCGATGAAGAGGTCGGCAAAGCGGGAATCGACACCTTTCCGAGCGGCCATTCGACGATCATCGCCGCCGGTGTCATCGCCCTCCTGTGGGCCTGGGGTGTGCGATCACGGCTCGCCTGGGGGATTGGTGCCGTCGTCGTGCTCGTGGTCGCCGGATCCACCGTCGTTGCCGGCTGGCACCGCATTAGTGATGCTATCGGTGGGATCGCGCTCGCCATCGCCGTGATGGCCGCGGCGGCGCGCTGCCGAAGTGGTCAAGCCGGGGGGGGGTTAGTG
>JABAYF010000007.1:6382-13716 GCA_018609125.1 Candidatus Nanopelagicales bacterium
CCCCTTCTACTGGCCTCAACATTTGCTCCCATTTCCCCCACCTGTTGCCGTAATGGGTCAAGCCGGGGGGGGTTAGTGCGCGCAAGCGTCGTTCTCCAGTGAGGTTAGGCTGGGAGATCAGTCGCTGGACTTTTCAGGCCTTCAAGGTTGAACGTGACGGTGAGGCTCCGGCCGTCGGCAATCCGACGAGTCCAGGTAAAAGTTCCGTCTGCTTTCACGGCTACCGGGACCCCCCGTTGCGCCCTCCCATCGTCGAGTCGAACCCACGGCACGACGGTCGTGCCCAGTGCCACGCTCACAGTGGTGCCCTGGACAGTGATGCTCCTTGAGGAGCGTGTGCCGATTACATTGACCGTCGCTGCCTCTGCACGAATCTCGGGGGATTGCCCACCTGAAACGGTGAAATAGACGGTGATGTCCTTGTCGAGCGCGACCTTGCGGGTCCAGGTGAACCCACCGTCGGCGTCCACCATGACCGGTGCTCCTGCACGAAAAGTGCCGTCGCCGGTCAAGCGCACCATCGGTGTCACCATCGTGCCGGCCGGCACAGTGGCAACTGCTCCGATCACCCTCACTCGCTCGAGACTGCGCGAAATAACCGCATTGACCTGAGGGACGACAGGTGTTGGGTCGGTAATCTGCACCGTGAATACCGCACTGCTCGAGGCGTAGGAGTCGGTCGCAGTGATCGTCAGCGGGACCGGTCCTGAGGTGACCTGGGTAGGAGTGCCACTGATGACACCGGTCGAGGCATTCAGCGCCAAGCCAGCCGGCAGAGTTCCCGACGTCAGTGCGTAGGTAACGCTGCCGATCGGATTCGATACCACCGCGGTCAATCGAGTAGGCACCCCGATGTCGCGACTGGAACTGGGATAGGCCAATGACAGCGTGTGATCAATGACTTCGATTGTGATCGTCACGGAGTCAATCGCCACACCGTCGGTGACCGACACCGTCACCGGCGTTGCACCCTGGGCCACGATCGGAGTGCCGCTGATCACCCCGGTCGTGGCGTTGATCGTCATGCCGGCGGGCAACGTGCCCGTTGAAAGCGAGAAAGTCAGAGATCCTCCGGCGCCACTGACCGTGGGGGTGATGGCCTGAGTTCGCCCGACGTGAACGATCGCATTCGGATAACTCAGTGACAAGGCAGCCGCGCCACTATCGACAGTGATCGTGAAGCGAGTCGTGACCGAGGCGTAGTCGTCCTTTGCAGTGATCGAGATCGCGGCCGGACCACTCGTCGCCTGGGAGGGGGCACCGCTGATGACACCCGTTGTTGTATCCAGAATCATGCCTGCTGGCAGGGTGCCGGACGTGACCGCGAACCCTCGAATCGTGCCGATGGCGTTCGAGGAATGCGGGGTAAGGGTCAGGGATGTTCCCACGTGTCCTGATGCATCCGGATAAGTGAGGGACACCGTGTGCGGGGTGATGGTCAACTGCAGCGGCACCGTCAGGGTCTGTCCCTGAGCGTTGCTCACGATGATCGGGTAGAGACCGTTGGCCGTGCGCAACGGAACTCCACTGATCACACCGGTCACCGAGTCCAGACGGAGCCCCGTGGGCAGTGCGGGAGCGCCCTCGACGAACTTCGTCGGGTTGCCAGAGGAATACTGAGTGTCCGGATCAATCTGCACCGCCCGGCCTACCTGCAGATTCGACTTCACTGGATACACCACATTCAACGGCGTTGCTGGAGCCTGTGGTGTCACGCTGACCTTGTTCGTCGTCATCAGTGTGGTCGTCCCGGAGTACGCGGTGACTGCGTAGGTGTAGGTCTGGCCGTTCGTCAGGCCGGTGACCGTGAAGGTGCACTGCGTAGCGGTGTCGCTGCAGGGCAGGGTGATAGGTGGCACGGGGACTGAGCCAGAGAAGTCATCGAGCTTGTAGGTGAGGCCGGGGGTGGAAATTCGATTCCAAGTGATCGTCGCAACCCCGTCGCCACCGGCTCCGGCAAGCGCGAATGGCTCCGGGGGAGTCGGCACCACACCGCTCACCGCCCCCCACGGGCCGGGCAGACCGGTCGAGGGCACAGCACGCACCTCGAATCGTGCCGTGCGTCCGGGAGTAAGGCCGGGGATCTCGACGTTCTCGGCCAGCGGACTGGCAGTGTTGTTCACCGGATTCCAGATCGCACCACCATCGATCGTCCAGCGGATCTCGAAACGAGCCGGGGTATAGGTGCCCCAGTTGTATGGCGCCCAGTCCAGGCGGGCCTCCGTCTTGTTGCCGATCCAAGCCAGCGCCACGCTCGGAGGGGGCAGGGGTGCTGGAGCCGGAGCGGTCGGGGTGAAGCGTACGTCTGGGCGCGTCTCGGCGATCATGCGACCGCTGCTGGAGAGGGCTTCGACCCAGGTGACGTACGACTCGCCATTGACCAGCCCGGAGGCGCGGAACACGCAGGGCGTGGTGGTGCAGACGAGCTGAGCCGCATCGAATGGGTCTGAGGTGGAATACCAGACCACCTTGTATTGATCCGCGCCGGCTACGGGCTGCCATTGCCATAGGGCGGTCGCATCACCGGGCGTCACAGTTATCGGAATATTCGGATTCGGGATCGTCGTCGATGCGGTGCCCCACGGACTAGTTTGCGTCGTGCTGACTGCGCGGACTCGGTACTCCACGGCCCACCCAGCGCCGAGGTTGAACTGATCGACGCTCTCAGCGAGGCTGGTACTCGTTGTGACACTGGCCCACGGCGATGAGTTGACGCTGCGCTGCACGTCGAAGCCCAGCGGTGTGTCGCCGCCCCAGGAGTAGGGACCCCACGAGACAGTGAGTGTGCCGGAGACGTTGTCCCATGAGGTGGTGACCGTGGGGGCGATGAGCGCGACCGGAAGTGGGGTCGCCTCATTGGAGATGCCACCGGTGGACACGCTGTTGCCGCCGGTCCGCGCGAAGGCGACGGTGCGGTAGGTCGTGCCAGCGGTCAGACCGGTGATGGTGCAGGTGCGAGTGGCTGAGTCAGTCGTGCAGGTGCCGCCGGCGGGGACTGTGTCGACCTGATAACTCACAACGGGCCAGTTGTAGGTCTCGGCTGGGGGATCCCAAGTCACGGTGATCTCACCGTTCCCGGCTGTGGCGATGACGTTTTGCGGAGGGGTGGGCTTAGCGTAAAGCGGGAAGCCCGCGCGGAGTGTTGCGGCGTCGTAGATGTTCATCACGCCAGGAGTGATGATGGTGAAGGAAAAGGTAAGGCCAGGGGGCACCCAGCAAAGATCGGCGTCGGTGCACCTTTTTGATGGTGCTGAGCCGTCAGAGTTCAACTGAATGACGGCACCACCTGGGGCGCTACCGACGTTGATTTCGCGGGGCAAGTTATTGGTGATGGTGAAGCTGTCTCCAGGTGCTGTGGCGAATAACGCGCTGGGGGTGATGTTGGAGTCGGTGACGTTGATCGTGCCCAGGTCGGCGGCTGGGGTGACGGGGGTGTCAACGGCCTGGGCAGAGGGCGCGGCGATGGAACCCAGATCCCGAGCGGGGATGGGCGTGGACTCCTCAGCCTGTGCCTGAGTAGCAAGGGCGAGGGAGCCGAGCATGATCGCCGAAGCAAGCAGACTGCTATAGACACCGCGAAAGAAGACGGACATGGGAACTCCTCACCGACTATGCGATATGCGCCCTGAGTTGACCTAAGGAAGCCCTCACCTTACGCCATGCACCCTCGAACCATCGCGAGGTCGCGGGAGCTGCGGGCGATGAGGCAGCACTTATCGCGTGGACACCGCCGTCACAGCGTAGACGTTCACAGCACGGGCGTTGAACGGGGCCAGATGGGGGCCGTGGTCTGCTGCTTCTGTTCCGGTGACTCCAGAAGTCCCTCTGACGACGTCCATGCTGATTACCGGTTCCCGATGTGAGGTGCGTGGCTGGCCGGTCAAACCGGGTGGTTATTCCCGCAAAGGGATGCGAGCTGCACCTGGTTTGGGGTGGTGTGGGCGGGAATCGGGAGGAGGTTGCCGATTCGTCTGTCTATACAAAGTCCGAAAAACTTCGATCATCCACAATCTCGAGGTCTGTTGCGAGAGAGGTCTTCCAATTCACCAGCGCTTTCGCAGCAGCCGGTCTATCGCCCAAGGCAACAAGCGAGCCCATAACCCTTTTGATGGCAATCTCTGAGTAAGGATTCAGTTCTAAAAGCTTGTTTGCCATGAGCAAACTCGAACGAGTATCTCCTTGGGCTGCCCACAGGTCACCCAGTGCATGCAGGGAACGTTCTGTGACCTGAGCCAGTTTGGTTCGCTCTCTGGTCAGCCATTCCCGCTCAATTCCGGGTAATAAGGGACGGCGGGCTATGGCATAGGCAATCGTGGCCTGGCGTAGAGCGCTTTCCATGTCACCACGGCGAATGTCGCCTTCGGCGTTATCAATACTGCGAACCGCTGTTCGTGTGTCAATCCGAACGCCAGATGGCCATTTCAGTTGCAGGTAGCCACCGGTCGACATGAGAATGTCTTTTGCCGGAAGCCCGATATTTGCTAATCCGCGTCTAAGTCTGCTGCATGTGGCATTGAGCACAGATTCAGCGGCCTCGGGCGGATCTTCCTCCCACAGGTCATCAATGAGCACACTTCGTGAAATCGCATTGAGGCTAATCGAGAGATCAGTCAGGATCATGCGGCCGATGACGCCACTCATGTCCGCGTGACCCATGTATTGGTCCCGATGTCGAATTGAGAATGTCCCGGTCAGACGGACGAAAAGACTCACCACCAAAATTTAGCATCATGGCCAAGAACGGCAATCAAGAATCTAGCTGCAAGGTTATTGCAAGGCACGGACTTTACAGTTCTATCTCGTGGAGATGCTTACGATGCATTTCACGTTGGCACGCATCAATTGAGGAGCGATTGAGATGAGTGAAAAAATTTTTTCGGTGGAATGCCCGTGTGGGTCAGTAATGACGCACGATGAATTCACTGCGCTTGTTGTTGAAGTCCAAGATCATGCGAAGACAAATCACGACATGAGTTTGACGGTTGAAGACATTGAAAACATGGCCAATGTGCAGTGACCGAGATTTTGTTTCCCTCAAACATGTATAGAGCGCGGTAAATTCACCGCACAGGTCGTGCGGCTAGGTCGCTATTTCCAAGCGCGAAACACGCTATAAAAAATAAGGAGAAGGCCATGTACATCGCTATCACGCAAGATTTGGCTCGGGGCTTTGGGCCATGGAAGGAGATGTTTGATGGGTTCGACGTAGCAGCCATGAAGGCTGACATGGGCATATCCCTGGTTTTTGCCGGACCCCATCAAGACGATGACAACAAGATGATCGTCATTTTAGAATTTGACTCTCCGGAAGGACTCCAGAAGTTCGCTGCGAATGAGGATCTCAAGGCGGCCCGAGCAGCAGCAGGTGTAATTCTTGACTCCGTCGTAGTCACCGTTATGGGTGAAAAATCTATGCGTGAAGAATCTATGCCCTAGGTTCAGTTCATGGGTGCCTGTTCACTGGTCGTGTTACACACAACGAACGCACATCCGCGAACGCAAACGAAGGAGTACGGAACATGACTAATGCCAATTCGGTTTCTTGGGGAGCTATGCGTCAGAGGGACGTTGTCGCTGGCTTTGGATTCTTCGTCTTTCTCAATGTGTCCCTACTCGCATTGTTAGTGCTCGGTGGTGATGTCCTCGGTGAGGATGGCTCGCACGACGCGAAAGTCGGCTTCGGCATTATTGCCGTCGCAATAAATCTTATGTTGTGGATTTGGAATGACTCAGCCATCAAGGATGTCTGGGCCAGCAGCAAAGACATTGCCGGTTCTGACCTTGACACCAAGATTGGCCAAGAGTTCCAAAAGGCACCCTGGGCGATGTATCGCGTGTTAGTCCTCGTGATCACGCTACTCGTAACAGGATCCCTGATCTACGGAGTCTTCTGGTAGCAGCGCGCGCCTACCCGCGTGGGCAGGGTCTGTGTGTCTGCTTGACGGGGTCGGTGTGAGGCGGGGAGTTATTGAAGTGGATACAACTCGCCCTCGCCTATAGCCTTCGGCCATGACTGATGCCCACCGGACCCTTCGGGGTTCCGGCGCCGCCACACGTTGGGGTGCAGCAGCGCTCGGGCTCACTCTTGTGGCCGCTCTCTTCGTCCCCGCAAGCCACACGCTGGCGATCTCGACCGCAGATGACGGGCCGTCAATCGCACCGATTTTGAAGCGCGACATTCTGGTCGGTGCCGACATGTGGGACACGAAACCGCGGCTGATGTCACTAACCTTGAACTTCGAAGGAATTATCGGCATCCCGGACGCTGACAATCGGGATTTTGACGTCGCCAAGGCGGCCGTGGAGGCAGCCGGTGGTGCGTGGAATGTGATTACCGAGTGCAGCACCACCCCCACACAGATTTCACACACAACTGCCGTGTCACCCGAGCAGTACTACTCCGTCACCGGGGTTAACGGTGAGTTCCTCGATGTGGTGCAGGTTCAGACGTCCTGGCCGGTGCGCCCCAGCACCCTCGATGGCACCGACTTCAAGGTCACTTTGAATGATGGCAGCGTCGTTGACCCCGTGGCATCGATGATCGTGCCCAACTTTGAATACAACGAGCGTTCAGTTCTCATCCTCAACGGTGAGTTCGGCAACCGCTACCCCAAGACGGACTCGCGATCGCGATACCCGGTCAAGGTCGAGGTCGTGCGAGATGCGACCCCGCTTCAGCTGGTGGGCCCCCGAGGCAAGCTCGCCAGTGCTGTCGGGATGACGATCACCAATGACAAGACGCCGTACGACGATCAGCCCAGCGATCCGAAGAAGTGGACCGGACCACGGATTATCGCGGCCAAGATGACGCGCATGTCGACCCTCGGCGAAAATGGACCGATTCCCCTTAAGCAGGGCCTACTTCCCAATGACGGCGTCTCGATGTACGGCGAGAAAAAGGCGAAGTTCAGGATGCGCATGCTCACCGTTGGCGGGGCCTTCTCACCTGATGGCATCTTTGGTATGCATCCAGGGGACTACCGCAAGCATTTTCGCCTTGTAGCAATAGAAAATGACGGCACGCGCGTTCGACTGGTCGAGCCCGGTAGGACGTACTACGTCGATGGGCACCCCATCAGAATTGAGGGCTTGGCAGACCTTGGTGTGAAAAAGGATGCCTACGATGACTGCTATCAGGAGGACAGCGAAAACCAAATCGACGTCATCCTCTCCGGCAGTGTCAAGGCTGCCAAGCGCATTACGATCCTGCAGATCCCGGCCAGGGGCGACGGATATTCCCCGCTTTACAGCGATGGCGGTCCGGGCAATAACCCGGTCCCGGGGGTCCGTTACACCGCACCAAGTCCACGCCATTCAGTGCAGATCATTGACGG
>JABAYF010000007.1:13816-22904 GCA_018609125.1 Candidatus Nanopelagicales bacterium
TCAGGCTCAGGCTCAGGTCTCCTGCGAACTTTGGGCGAAAAATGGACCGCAGCGTCACTTTCCGCCCAATGTTCGATGGGGAACGGTCACTGACGAAAATGCCCTGCGAGAATCCACTCGTGACAGGTCTCTATGCCGTAGCCATGATCATCGTCGGCCTGCTGATTGCTGCGGCCGCGCTCGTGCACCTGGTCATCAATAAGCCGATCGGGGCCTATCTTCGCTGGTCGCTCATTGGTTACACCGCGATGCTAGGGATCTTCGCCGTCGGTGGAGTCGTACAAATGATGAACACAGATCAAGACTTCGCGCGTGCGGAGTTCGTTGGCTACCTGCTGACCGCTCCACTGTTTCCACTCGGTGCTTGGTGGTGGGCTCGTAACGACACGAGTCGAGCGGCATCGGGCATCGTGCTCGTGATCGGCCTGGTCACCCCAGTTTTGATCGTGCGCATTCAACAGGTGTGGGCCGGTGTCTAGTCGCCCCGCCGTCAATGAAGGCTTTGGTCGAGTTCTCGTGGTGTTGTATGCGGTGTTTGCGGTCGCGGCCGTCTCGCGCTCCACGATTCAAATCGTCACCCGTTTTGACGAAGCACCGCTGGCGTACTCACTTTCTGCCCTAGCCGCGGTCATTTATGTCGTGGCCACATTTGCCCTGGCCCGGGGCGATAGGACCTCGCGCACAGTCGCCACGATGGCTATCGGAATTGAATTGGTTGGGGTTTTGGTTGTGGGGGCGTCGAGCCTTGCCTTCTCGGATGCCTTCCCGCAGGCATCCGTCTGGTCAGACTTCGGTCGTGGGTATCTGTTCATTCCACTCGTACTACCGATTATTGGTCTGTGGTGGCTGCGCTATACGGGCGGGCAACCACCTCGTCGATAGGGTACTGTCTGGTGTGATGATAAGTCAGATTAACAAACCTTCGATCGTCGCCGGCTTGGCGATTCTTATGGCTGTGGCGGGTCTGAGTGCGTGCACAAGCTCGGTTTCTGACTCGACCGTTCCGTCAAACGAGGTCACCTCGACGCCGGAATTGCCCAGCGCGTCCGGGCAGGCGACTGCGCCCGGGCCGTCGACCCCCATGGTCGAGCGGGAGCCCACGAGAGTCGCCAAGAGTTTTGCCGAGGGGATTTCCTCTGCTGAGCTTCTCGGTTGGTTGGATGCCGCGGTCGCGGAGATGGTCGACCCGCCCACTGATTTCATGGGAATGCTGTGGCCCATCGGGACCGCACGTGATGACGAACCTGATCCGTCGACGTTCGATGGTGACCCGTTTCGAGAGCACACTGCCGTTCTCAGCCCTGACGAAATAGAAGAGGCCGCGGCGTACTTTGCTGATTGGCAGTCTGGTCTCGCAGGATGCGATGAACAAGAAATGCGCGAATTCGACAACGGAGCCCAACGAGTCGAGCGCTGGATCAGGGGTGGAGCTGATGTCGCTACGGCGCCGGACCCATGCTTGAAATCTAGATCCGCGGTTATGGCGTGGAATGCCGGACAGGATGTAGAGACCGCTCGGCACATTTTTTTCCACGAGGCCTACCACGGGTTATCGAACTACCTGCTGCGCCAGTGCGCGCCCATCTTGAATCGGGACGAAGACAGCATGAACGACCTGCGGTGGTTTGCCGAGGGCACCGCTGATTATTTCAGTATGTACATGCAAGCCCAGGAAGACGAACGCGACGACCTTGAGCAGCGCATCCTCCAGCGGGCAACGTTGGACCTTCAAGGCGACCCTGGATTGACCCTCGGGTCGAACACCTACGTTCAGACAGCGGCGATGGTGCTGATGATTAAACGCGGGATCGTCAGCGAAGAGAAGATCATTGACGGAAGTTACTTCAATAATTGCGACTGGATCGATACCTTTGATCCGTCTGCACCACAGATCGCCTACATTTTCGAGAACTTTCGCAACATCGAAGCATCGAATGGGACGTTCGCATACTCAAACGAGACCATCGCTGGATAGTAACGACGCACCGCTTCACACAGGTGGGCCTACGGTTTGGGCGAGAATGGCGGCGGCTGTGCGGCGTGCCGCGGACAGCGCACCTTGAATATGGCCCGGCGCATCCGTAGCAGTTTCCGTCGACGTGAAATACAACCGACCATCACCCACAACCGAACCGAGCAGTGGCGAGCCAAAGAGTTCATAGTCAGTGAGATCAGCCACATTCGGTGGTGACGTGTACGGCGAGTCGCTCCAGTCGTGGATCTCCACCCTGTTCGGATGCCCGGCCTCGGCGCCAAAGATCTCCACCAACTGACCCACCACCTCCGTGTCTCGGATATGACCACGACCAAAGCCGAACAGCGCACCGAAACTCGCATCGGGGGCACTGATGTCGTGGATCTCCCGCAGTGGGCCCACATGGCTCATGGCGCTGCCGGCTAAACCACGTTGACGCCAAAATGTCGTTTCGTAAACCGCTACTACCTTCGTGACCGCACCCATCCACACCGGGGTCTGACGTGCGGTAGCCACCACATCCGTAGGCAGAACTGGCAAGAACTCGATTCTGGCCATGGCTGTGGCCGGTGGCACAGCGATCACGACCACTGCTGCCTGCCACTGATCGGAATCGGTTGCCACCACCACCCCAAAATCGTGAACATCCACCGAACGGACCGGCGACGAAAGCCGCAGCGTGTCCTCAGGTAACTCAGCGGCCAGCGCGCTGGCCATTGACTGCATTCCACCCACCAAACGCCCAGCCTGCTGAGCGAACGGATTGCCATCGAGCTGCTGAACACCCTGGGGTAACTGAAACATCATGTTGCCGGCCACATACTGCGGAAAGGCACTGAGGCCGAAGCGGTCAATCACCTCGACAACGTCGGCTTCGTTCGGCCAAAACCAGGTGGCGCCGAGGTCGACTCCCGATGGCGAACTCAAAAGGCGGCCCCCCACACGGTCGCGCGCCTCAACAACCTGTACATCTACGCCCTGCGCGGTAAGTAATTGGGCCACGCGCAGCCCGGAAATTCCAGCACCAATGACAACGCAGTCGGTGGCGAGCAGCACGGCACGAAGGATAGTTCACCTCACCCAAGGCAGCGCAGTGATCAGCCACGTGACGAATCGGCTTCACGAAACGTGTGTATACCGCACATGCGACAATACTTGACGCCTCCAAGGTGGAATGCTCATGATCTACACGGTCGCTATCAACTCAGTCAAGGAGACCCACAATGCCTGTGGCACAGAAGCGAAATTCCATCCTCGTTGTCGGGGCCAGTTTCTTAGCAAGCGCAGCACTCATCGCTCCCACCACAGGCGTTGCCCTAGCGACCAATGATGGCCAAGGTGACACAACCGTGTCCGCTGCTGCTTCCAAGCGCCTTTCGGCCATTCGCGACACAGCAGCAAAAGCCGCTATCTGGGGCCTCGCCCCAGAATTCAGTTACCGCTTTAACCGCTACAACAAACTCGTGACCGCCCCTTACAACACGATGGCGTACGCCCCCTTTGCAGCCCAGTGGGATAACGCCTCCACCAATGCTGGCAATGCCTCGGTCATCTACCTCAACACCTCGCTATCGCTGAGCAAGACTGACGTGGTCTACACGACGCCCCCAAGCAACGGCACCTACCAGATGTCGCAGGTGCTCGATGCCTTCATCAATACCGTTGCTGACCCCGGCACCCGAACCACCCCCACCGACAACATGACCCACTACCTCGTCGTGGGACCAAACTCCAAGTACGCAAATGAGACCAGCGTGACCATGGGCGGCGTGACCTTCCCGGTGATCAGTCTCGGCACCAACCGAGGCGAAATTTTGGCACGGGTGCTTGGTGATCCAAATGCACCGCCGTCGGATCCGCGCAGTTTCGCATCCTCATTTGAAAATGTGGCGAAGAAATATGCCGTGAACACACTGGAAGCGTTCAAGCGCAACGGATATGCGCCGGTGTACCCCACCGGTCCTGATGCCTACAGCATCCCACCGGTGACCGAGGAGCGCCAACAGCGGGCCGCGAAATGGCGTAATGTTCCCGACGAAGCAGTGCCCTTCTTCGAACAGGTGGGTGCTGCCCTCAGGTTGAGTTCCATCCCCACCAAACGCACCGGTATCGGTGGCACACTTGCCGCAGACCTGCCGCCTTACGTGGTGGAGCAGCCCGGTTTTGATGGGGTTTACTATCTGCCTTCCGCCGGTCAGCAGCGCACTTTGCGAAACTTCAAGTCCATTGGGCTTACCGCCAAAGGATTCAAAGTTCCCCAGGGTTGGGGTGCCGCGGAATTGAACGCACTGCAAACAGGTTTCACCAGAGGTCTTACCGCTGCAAAAGCACGGCTCCTGCAGGCCACCACCGACGCCACCAACTACTGGCTCTACGTGAACGAAACGGACAAGTTCGGCACCTACAAGAACACCCGTGCCGGATACCTCAATCGGGCGTCGGCGATTTATGCCGGCGGATTCCCCAATCTGCCTACCGATGGTTTCTATGCCACCCAAATTCGTGAACTCGGCGGAAACAGTCCGCTCAATGGCGACAACACCTACAGCGTTACTTTCCTACCACCCGATGCCGCGGACAGCCAGCTACCTGCCGACAGCGTCTTGCCGCCGATTACGCAGGGGCCCGGCGGTGAAGCGCTTGGTTTTTGGTCGTTGACGGTGTATCAACCTGATTTCTCCGAGGCACCCGCACCGTTCATCTCCCAAGCCAGCGTGCTGAATACCGCCTACTCCAATGCTGACTCGACCATTGTGTCGATCGACACCGAAGCATCGACCATCACGGTTCTTGCCTCTGACGTCGGCCCACTTCGGCCGGGAACGGCCATCCTGTTTGGGGACAATGCAGCAGAATTCAGCGATCAGCTACAGCCCGACCGTTCCTACTTCATCGCCACCTCGCCGGTGGTGAACGCCGCCGGCACCATCCCGGGCATTGACGAGGTCACCTACACCTTCCCCATCGCCGAGACATGGCAGCAGGAATTGTCTGCCAAGGGCACACCCATCCAACAGGTCAATGGCTCCACGCCAACCCCGCAGGGTGCAATCATTGAGCTCACATCGGCCCAGCGAGAAGTTGAGCCATTGCGTTACGGGATTGTTCAGCCGGTGTCCCAACTTGGTTCACTGCAGATCGAGTCCTACGAGAAGGGCAACCCTGGATTGCAGCCCAACGCCGACGGCTCGTTCACCATTTGGATGGCACCGTCACTCCCCGCGGGAGTGCCAGCGACCAACTGGATCCCCACCCCATCACAGGCATACCTGCAATCGGTTTACCCTGATGCCACCCTGCTGGATTCCAATATTCAGCCCATCCTGCGCATGTATTACCCGCAGGCCGGAAATCAGCCGCCCTCTGTTCTGCCGTGCCCGGCCGGTACCACGGGATGTGGCGATGGCCTGCCCACCACGTACGTGATTCCTGACATCATCAATGAGTCCAATCGTCAATGACACCAATCGTCAATACCCCCAGGTGATCAACGTACAAAGGAGTCTGCAATTCAGGTTCCCCACGATAAGGAGTAGCACGTGACCGTACGAACTATCCAAAAGCGACTCATCGCCATGGCTGCCGCGAGCGCCTTGGTGGTAGTCCCGATCGCTGTCGGTTCCCCCGCATCAGCCGGTGATGTTGATATGTATGGCTGGGAGAAGCCTTTCGCCGGACCGCAGACATTTCTCAGCCTGGCGCCTAAAGAAAATAATCGCGACCGCCAGGTCAACATGCCCCTCGGCCAGGCGCGTGCTGATGCTCTGGCGGCAAGGCTGGGTTTCTCTAAAGACAAAGTTTTGTCCAAGAAGCAGTACGCCAAATTGATCGCGGGGAAGGGTAAGGGTGGCGGTAATGCCGCAGCACGCAAAGCTGCGCAACTGATTGACGCCAGTGCCATCTATCTGTCCAACACCACCGCCAATCCGCTCTATCGCGACATTGATGGTGTTCGCACCGAAATAGTCCTCGCCAGTTACGGGCTCATCGTTGACCGGGATGGAAATCTCAGCAGCCCTGCCATTGATACCTCACCGGTGCGTCAGGTCAACTGGATCATTGCTCCGAACGCAATCTGTCGCTTCCCCGAGACCACCCCGCCGCCGGGGATTCCGTGCGGCTACATGGGTAAGTGGATGCGCAAGAACGGCGCAAAGGACACCCTGAAAGAGCTATACGCCTCCGCCTACGCTGTGGAGCTTCCTTACGCTTTCAAGTCACAAGGCATTTCTGAGCCCTGGGAACTGGCGGCGAATACTCGTGGAGATGGCTCAACCGCAACGGTCGGCATGGCGATGGTCCCGTCCATTTGGTTTGCCAACTTTCTCTTGCTGTATGCCTTGAATCCAAAGATTGCCGCCAATATGCCCGCATTTTGGACTGACATCCCCGCCGAGGTAGTGGACGCCATTGAAGCGACCGACGACGGCAAGGTTGCCTACGCTGATTACCAGCAGTACTTCAACTAGTTGGCACGTGAACAAATCAGGGCAACGTCCACACGATCAATAGTTCGGCCCCGCCGGTGGCACGTGGAGAAAGTTTCCACGTGCCACCGGTTTTTGCTATTGCGCTCAGGCCAAAACCCGGCGTCATATCCGTATCCAGGCCTTGACCATCATCGGTCACCCGCAGCAGCAAGCGGGTGGAATGCTGCAGTTCCAATTGCACCCTGACATTGCGGCCACCGCCATGACGGCTTGCGTTGGTGATCGCTTCTTCCGCACATTGAATGACAATGGTTATCCAATGTGCATTGGCGCCGAGGAAATCTTGGGCGCCTTCATCTACGTCCACTTCCACATCGAGAAATCCCTGCCAGTACCGGCCCAGGTTGGCCAATTGCGTGTCGGCCCTCTCCCACCGAGCCGCAGTGACATCTTCCAACATGAGCAGATCGTGGCTGGCCTCATCGAGCAATTCGACGACGCGCCGCTGCAATTCACTGGACGAGGGCCGGCCACCTGCTTCTAACTCCTCCAGGTGGATCTGCAGGGCGAGGGAGACGGCTGCGAACTTGCCCTGAATGGGCCCGTGCAAAATTTTCGATACCTGCTCGTTAGTGAGAGCACCTGCCATATTGAACCGTTGAGTAACGGCACCGATACCTTCGTTAGTTATCTGTAAGTCTTCTACCATGTGCGCTGCTTGACGTGAAGCCTCAACCAAAATGGTAAGACCTAAATATCCAAGGACGGCGAGTACGGCTGCGATACCTGACTCCAGGTTGTTCCGCGCCCATGCGCATTCTGGCGGACCACCGGCGATAACAAATCGGTAAGCGGCGAAGCCAACAACGCCCGACACCACCAGCCATAACAGGCTGTAAGGGCCACGTTGCAGCACACCGAATCTACCCAGAGCCCCCAGGCTGAGAGTGACAATCAGAAAGGCTGCCGTGGCTGTCGCCGGCACTCCACCGCAGCCGAGGTTGAACTGGGCGATGAAGAGCAGCGCAGCGGCCAATACGGTCAGCGTCGAGTTCACTCTCGCCCCTGAGGCCAGGTGTAAAACTTCGCGCAAGCCTAGTTTTTGACTAACGCGCGCTCCGTCCACAGTGTGCGTCGTCGGTGCAAGTTCATGGCTCACCTGGCGCACGAGATTGGTCGAATGGCGGGAGACCTCCTGCTGCAGCTGCCGAAGTCGTTCCCTGCCAGGGTTGGGCCCCACGGATTCAATCTGGGCACGCAGGTGATCTATTTCTGGTGTCACTATGCGGGCAATGACATCGAGTAGTTCCGCCGTTTGTGAGCGGACGTAGCTCTGGGCCCTGTTTTGCAAGATAACGAGTCGTTCAGTCCGAGCAGCAAGGATCTGGCGCTGCCGCTGTCTATCCGAAAGGGAAAACGTACCGACGGTCAAGATGACGATGGACAGAGCCGTGAAGAGCCCGCCAGTAAGGAGGTTTAGGGCAGACCAGGAACTTTCCCCAGCAAATAAGCCTCGCAGGGCAGCGGCGAAAAGGGACGTGAGAACTCCGGCAGAAAACCACAGCACAGGTGGTAGCCACAAGCGTGACCCGATGCCGCAGAATCGACCACACCGTACTGCCAGCGCATAACTGGCGAAACCGGCAAGTGGCGCCAACACCGAGGTCGCGAGCCGTTGCCATGTGTCAATGACACCAGTGTCTGGACCGGAGCGCGTATAAACGCCGAGCATAAACATCGGCGTGAAAATTGCATAAAGACCGATAGACAATGCCCATCGGCTGCCTAGCGCTCGCAGAATCAGCGCGCGATCAACGAACAGAGACTTCGCCCGCCTGCCACATGCGCACCGCGAGAACTCTGGAATTCATATCGGGTCGAGACTCTATGCCCAAGGCGTGCAGCGTGCGCTGAACCGAAGCCTCGGCCGCGCGCAACGTCGTGCCGCGGCGCTCTGCGATGCCGGCATTGGAAAGTCCCTGGGCCATCAGTCGTAATGTATCGGCTTGAACGGAGGAGAGGACGGGATAGACTTCATCCACCACTTCGGCCAAGGGCAGTTGCCCTACCTGGGAGATAGACAGGTCAATGGCTTGTTCGATATCGGCCATCGAGGTCAGTTGGGACTTCACCAGCATCACGGCCTCCAGCGGAAGTCCTTCCCGGTCACTCACCGCCAAATGCACAGATTTGTGAGCGGTGAGGACGACGATACCCACCCAGGGTCGCTCGCTGGCAACTCGTCGGGCGAGGTCGACACCATTAGGACCGGGGCCAAGGTCGAGATCGGTGAGCAGCACGTGCGGGTCATGGGTGGCTAGGGCAGATAATGCATCCGCGGCGTTAGCTACCGCGACGACGCTGAGCCCGCCGGACTCCAACAGCTGGGTGACCGCGGTGCGAGTGAAATCTTCGTCCTCAACTACCAAAACTCGACGCGCGCCGTACACCTGCCGACCAGCATCATGCTCTATTTTCTCGCCCACGGTTGCTCCCTGTCGTGGTCAATGCACCGGAAAGTGAACCTACTGGCGTGCGCAGTGACGTGTATGCAATCCGCCCTGCGGTTATGCGGTTTTCACACGATACCTCGCCCCCGCGATTACCCTGAAAATTCCCGGTGTGCGGGTTTCCCTCGTCGAGGCAAGCGAGGGCTGAGCATTGCTGCCGGTGATCTGCCAAA
>JABAYF010000020.1 GCA_018609125.1 Candidatus Nanopelagicales bacterium
CTGTGCAATCGCACACCGGCAACGGTGATCCGAACTGGATCTACGCCCTCAGCCTGTGGGCAGCGATTAGCTAAGCGCCATCACCACGCAGTGTGGGGTTCGGGTTTCTTTAACCCGAACCCCACACTCATTTTGTATTCCTGTTCACGTCGCCTTGACGACAGCAACCGGTAGTGCCGTGACGGCTGCGTTACCGCTCACCGGATCGAACCGGGAGGCATCGGTAATGTCGTTAACGCTGACCCCCGCGGTGGCGGCGGCATGGCGCCATCCCACTCCGGCGCGCGTGCCGTGACCCCAGCCGTGGGGAAGCGAAACCACCCCCGGCATCATTTCATCAGAAATCTCAACCGGAGCTTCCACACTGCCCGCGTTCGTAGTGATGACGACCATGTCATCTTCGGCAACGTGGCGCCGAGCCGCGTCGTCTGGATGCATCAGCAACGTGCAGCGGTTGGTGCCGCCAACAAGACGAGTAGAGTTGTGCATCCAGGAGTTGTTGCTGCGCAGGTGCCTTCGGCCGATCAGGAGCAGGTCATCAGCTGAGCGAGAAGTGGTGGCGACTGCAAAACCGGCCAGCACTCGCGGCCAGTCGGCCATGATCACCGGGTGATTCAAAGTGATGCGTTTGCCTTTGGTCATGAGTCGTTTGGGTAGCACAGATTGCAGTGGGCCAAGGTCAAGCCCGTGCGGATGCTGCTTGATCTTCTTTAGCGTGAGTTTGGCTTTCGAACGCACCCCCCACGGGCCGCTACGCAGTGCCGCATCCACCAGACCCCGGGGCAGGAATCGGCGACGCGCTGCATGCAGAGCCCGGGCACGTCGAGGTCCCAGTTGTGCGGCATCCACGCGATGGAGGATTTCGGTGAGGATTTCTGCATCAGACTTGGTGTCCGGGGCAGGCTGTAAAACCCTTGGGCCCCACCGCACATGATTGCGCACGCTGACGGCCGGGAACACCACATCGAACTCGTCACGTTCCAATACTGCTGTTGGCGGCAGGATGATGTCGGCGTGCCGATTGGACTCATTCAGGTAGTAGTCGATGGATACGCAGAACTCCAGATCAGCCAGCGCCTCGTCCATGCGATGCCCACCCGGCACCGAGAGCACCGGATTGCCCGCTACTAGCACCATCGCTCGGATTTGATCAGTTCCCGGCGTCAAGATCTCCTCTGCCAGAACCGAACTGGGAAACTCAGCGGCAACCTCGGGAACGTTGCCAATACGAGACCGCCAGCGGTCGTAACCGACCAGGTCGGTCGTTTTGGCACCGATGAAGGGCAGGTCGAATGCTGGCTGGGCAAACATCCACCCGCCCACCTCATCGAGTCGACCGGTCAAAATATTGAGCACGTGAATCAACCAGTAGGCACTTGTGCCGTATTCGGTTTGGCATACGCCTAGACGGGCATAAATCGCAGCGCGAGGCGCAGCGGCAAAATCATGAGCGAGGCTGCGAATGTGGTCGGCATCGATTCCGGTGATGGGGGCGACAGCGGCAGGTGTGAATCCGACCACCATGGTTTCGATAGCGTCTATCCCATCGACATACTCCGCGGCGCGGCCAGGGCGAACCAGCCCGTCGGCGAAGAGAACCTGCACCATGGCCGCAAGCAGGTAAAGATCGGTGCCGGGGCGAATCGGCAGGTGGTCATCGGCAATGCGTGCGGTGGGCGTACGCCGCGGGTCCACGACCACCAGTCGACCGCCGCGGGCACGCATCCTGTCCAACCGTTTCTTTATGTTGGGTGCGGTCATGATGGAACCGTTGGAGACCACCGGATTCCCACCGACGACGAGCAGAAAATCTGTGCGATCAATATCGGGAACGGGGAAGAGTAATGGGGATCCGAAGAGGAGATAACTGAGTAGGTGCTGGGGCTGTTGATCCACGCTGGCTGCGGAGTACCGCTGGCGGGTGCCCAGGGCCTTCAGCAGTTGGGGGATGAGCAAAATTGGGCCCCAACCGTGGGTGATCGGATTGCCCAGATAGAAGCCGATCGAGTTGGGACCGTACTTGTCCTTGGTGCGCAGCAGCGAAGCAGCGACCTCGTCTAGAGCTTGGCCCCAGCCGATCTGCTGCCAGCCTGCTGCGGTGCGACGCATCGGGTGCTTTAGCCGGTCGGGATCGTTGTGCAGATCCTGCATCGCCACACCTTTGGGACACACATACCCTTGCGAAATCGGATCGGCAGCATCCCCACGCACTCCGGTAATGACGTTGTCCGTCACCGTGATTTCCAGGCCACACGATGCTTCACACAGATTGCAGGCGCGGTAGTGCACCGACATGAATTCTCCCTTGGCTGACTCATTGCAGCCTAGAGGTCAGTGGGGTTCTGCGCAGGCATGTCAAGATGATGGCGTGATCATGGTGGCTGGTGTTGATGGACGGAGAGGGGGTTGGGTGGCGGCGATTGTGGCGCTGCCAGAAGCAATCAACACGACCTCGGGTACTCATGCCCCTGCCGCCGAACTGTGCAGCCTAAGTTTTCATGAGTCACTCACCGATCTGCTGGCCAGCGATGTAGCGGTGATCGCCATTGATATGCCCATCGGCCTGACTGATGGACCGCGGGCCTGTGACCTAGCCGCCCGCAAAACACTTGCCCCACACGGAACCCGGGTCTTTCCCGCCCCACCCCGAGCAGCCCTGGATCACGTTGAAGACTATGCCGCAGCCTGTGCTGCGGCTCGACACGTGATGGGGAAAGGGCTGTCGCGTCAAACGTGGAACCTGTTGCGCAGTATTCGTTACGTTGATCAACTTGCCGATGACCCACGGTTGGCTGAGTGTCACCCAGAGGTGTCGTTCGCCCTGATGAACGGCTTTCCCGTGGATGAGCGCAAGAAGACCCTGGCGGGCCGAGAGGTGCGTGTGCAACTGCTTCGTAGTTGGTTACCTGACCTAGCGGATCCACTTTTCGGTGATGATGGGCTGGACGCATTGGCGTGTGCTTGGTCGGCTGCGCGCATCGCAGCAGGCCTGGCCGTGACGTTGCCCGCCGGCGACGTACCGCGTGATGATCATCAGCGCCCCATGCGCATCACGGCCTGACCGCCCTGGTCTGTGCAATTCCTGGCGCCGGCAACGACACCGGTCAGTGAGTGGTACTCCGCGCCACGTCGGCGGCCATCGTCATAGCCCAACGCCATCGTTCGCGGTATATGGTGCAGTCATGAGTAACCCGATGCCCGCCACACCGCGACCGCTTGCGCTCAATCGTGTCTTCACCGGCATCGAGACGGTCGTCGTGGCTGGCACGGTCATTGCCGCGATCGTTCACACCCCGTTGGGGGAGTGGAACGTTCTCACCCTCCTCCTCGGTGCTGCCCTGGGGGTGGCGGCGGTGTTCACCGGCTATGCCTTCATTCGTGGCACGCCGGAAAGCTCGTTATCGCCTCTGGTATTTAACAACCCGCAGCGATACGTGCGGTTGGCGTCAATTTTGCTCGTTGTGCTTGTGGCCGCCATGAGTTTGATCGTCGTGGCAAATATTGTCGCCGGTGGCTGGTCCACGAGTGATATTTTGCTGCTTGGTCTGTGGTCGGTGGTCGCCATCTCATTGGTGTCGATGATTGACCTGGCGCGTCGACAAGGGTGAGACGCTAGGTTGCCGCTAACGAATAGGTTGATACGCCGAGGCGCCCACGCCGATTGAAATCACCGGGTCTTTCGCTGGGGTCAGCCAACGCATGAGCCGCGTGAGTTTACCTTCCCGAATGGCGACGCATCCCTCGGTAGCTTTGCCTGCGGACACATGGAGGAAGAATGCCGATCCGGCACCGGATTTGACCGGATTTCGGTTGTAGTCCATCACCACCGCGTAGCGATACAGGCTGATGGCACCCAATTGTTCTGACGCGGACTGGTTGAACCCACACTGGCCGCCGGGGGCGCACTCTTGGTAGGTGTTGTAGTACCGACTCGACACATCGCTAACCCACCACGATGAATAGCCCACCTGTCGGTAAGGCAACCGAGTGCCCGGGTTTGACTGCGTGCCGAAGGCTTCGGTGAGACCGAAAACACCAGCCGGGGTGCGCGACACATATTCAGATGCCTGACCCACGCCCCCGGTGCCCACATAGGCGCGCACCGGCTTGAACGAGCGCACGTACCGCTGCTGCTTGTTACTCCAGCGCCACGCGGTGAGTGTGCCGTAGGTGGATGATGCTGATTTCACCGACACGGTGACGATCTTGCGATGCTCAGGCGTTGCCGCAGTCGCTGCCGATGCATGGGTGACAGCGCCCACGGGAATGATCAACGCGGCCGTCATGGCAAAGGCGGCGCGACGCCAACGCGACATAGATGCGCCCCGGTGGGGTGAACTCGCGGCAGTCATGACTTGGTATCGGGCTGAACGGGTAGTTCGATCTCACTGATGCGCATGCTGCCACCCTTGGTGACTTCGTAGGCATGCTGACGACCCTGCGGTTGGAATGTCCAGATGTTGCCCTCGGCCGGGGGTGCTGCCACGAGCGCGGTGTCTTCGTCGATGCCAAGGATGACCGAGCCCTCCGTTACCAGTGGGCGCAGCGAAAAGTCGGGCAGGTAGCGGGTGTAGCGATCGAAATGGGGTAGTACCCGCGTGGTGGGTAGGAGTCCGAGACCCTCGGTGCCACCGGAGCGGGGGTGGCGAAAGTGCGGCACGTAGCCGGCCATGGCCATCGCTCCCGCGCTGCAGCCACCGAGCCCGGCACCGCCATTCCACGCCGCCACGATCGCGTCCCATACGGGAGTGTTACGCAGGGTGTCAGCGAGGAACGTGGGATTACCGCCGGACAGATACACCAGGCCGGCACCGGCGATTGCTGCCACGTTTTTGGGGTCGTGTGCATCTTCTCGATTGCGTACGTCGACTACGACCTGGGTTGCGTCGAGTCGTCGTGCTGCTTCGCGACCGAGCCGGTGCCAGCGCTCCAGCGATGTCGAGCCCTCGGGAGCGGCGGCGGTGGCCAACTGTACGTAGATGCGTTCGTTATCGCCGAGGAGCCAATTCTCGGTCTCCTGCATCACCGGGAGATACTCGCCACTACCCACCAAGGCGAGTCGACCGCTCGTGGTAGTGGGAACTGAAGGGATCACACTCATCAGCCTATGCGGTGATTACTGCTCAAGGAATTCGCAGAAGGCGTCATAGGCGCGCGGCCCGTACACCGTGGCGGGTCCCCCAGCCATTAAGAAGGTGACACCGATCGCTTCGGCAACCTCTTCGGCTGTAGCACCGGCTCGTGCTGCCCCGCGAGCGTGGGCGGCAATGCAGCCATCGCACTGTTCGACCACCGCGATAGCCAAGGCAATAAGTTCCTTGGTTTTGGTTTCCAGGGCACCGGCAGCCATGGCTTCTTTATGAAGTCCGGCGAACGCGGCATAGGTCTTGGGAATCTCCTGTCGCAGATTACGCGCCAGTGGGTTCAGGTGTTCCTGGACGGCTTTTCCGTGTGCATGCTCCATAGTTAAAACGATACCCCTGGCGCCCCTGGCACCATGAAGGCGCGGAGATGGTTGGCCATGGCACGATGGGGTATGGCCATCACCGGCACCCAAGACTCCGCGGTCTCTGCGACCACGGTAGACATTGCGATCACGGGAATGACCTGCAATTCGTGTGCTGCTCGCGTGGAAAAGAAGTTGAATCAGTTGTCGGGCGTTTCTGCCACGGTAAATTTCGCCACCGAAACCGCGCACGTAGCCATGGGCCCAAGCACCGGAACGGCCGATGTATTGGCCGCCGTTGCCAAAACCGGTTATGGCGCAACGTTGATTGAAGATGCCGTCGACGATGATCGTGTGGTCAACGGTGTGCGTCGTCGGCTGTGGGTGGCCACCGCTCTAGCGATCCCGGTTGCGCTGATGGCCATGGTGTCGGCGCTGCAATTCAACGGCTGGCAATGGCTGTCCTTAGCGCTGACCACTCCGATCGTGGTGTGGGCGGCGTGGCCCTTTCATCGGGCCGCGGCACTCAATGCCCGTCACGGGGTGGCCACGATGGACACCTTGGTCAGTGTGGGCATCCTGGCCGCGTATCTGTGGAGTGTGTGGGCGTTGGTTTTCGGCGGTGCAGGCGGTGCGGAATATCGCATGAGCCACGGGCTTTTCGGCAGTCCTGATGGCGGCCCACCAGATTTGTATCTTGAGGTGGCGGCAGCTGTTCCGGTGTTTTTGTTGGCCGGGCGTTGGTTTGAAGCGAAAGCAAAGATTCGAGCCGGTGCCGCATTGCGGGCGCTGGCCGAACTTGGGTCATCCGAGGCTGTCGTGCGACGCGGTGAGGAAGAGGTACGTATCTCGATCAACGACGTTGTCGTGGGGGATCAGATGGTGGTGCGCCCGGGTGAGCGCATCGCCACTGATGGTCGGGTGATGAGTGGCCACAGTGCCGTGGACACCTCCATGCTGACCGGAGAATCACTACCGGTTGAGGTTGGCCCAGGCGATGACGTGACCGGGGCCACTATCAATATTGATGGGCTTTTGCGTGTGGAAGCCACCCGGATTGGTGCCGATACGCGGTTGGCCCACATCACTCGATTGGTGATGCAGGCGCAGGCTGGCAAGGCGCCGATCCAACGGCTCGCCGACCGTATTTCAGCCGTCTTTGTGCCGATCGTGTTCGGAATCTCCCTGGCGACCCTCACCGGCTGGCTTTTTTTCGGTCCGAATACCGAGGCTGCTTTCACAGCTGCCGTGGCCGTTCTCATCATCGCGTGCCCGTGTGCCCTGGGCCTGGCCACACCCACAGCGCTCCTGGTGGGTACCGGCCGTGGTGCGCAACTAGGAATTTTGATTCGCGGGCCCCAGGTACTGGAAGACACTCGTCGCATCACCACCATCGTGTTGGACAAGACCGGCACTGTCACCTCGGGTGCGATGACAGTTGTGGACGTGCTGGCGTGGCCAGAAGGTGAATCCAGCGCTGACGTCCTGGCAAACGCGGCGATCGTTGAATCTGGCAGCGAGCATCCCATCGCTCGGGCCATCGCGGCCGGAGCAGGCGGGGTTGAGCCGGCAGAGTTTCACAGCGAGCGAGGCCGAGGCGCGCGAGCGATGGTAAACGGGCACCGCGTGGCGGTAGGTCGACCCGACTGGGTGGCCGCCGAGGTGGGTGCCGATGTCCTGCCCAAAGAACTACGCGGTGCAGCAGACGAGGCGGCTGCTCGCGGGTTCACCGTTGTTGCGGTGGGTTGGGCCGGCGCGGTGCGTGGACTCATCACGGTAGCCGATACAGCTCGACCCTCCAGCGCTCAATCGATAGCGGAATTTACCCGTCTAGGCCTGCGCCCGGTGCTCCTCACCGGCGACCGGCAAGCCACGGCAGACACGGTGGCCGCGCAGGTGGGGATTACCTCGGTCATTGCCGAGGTATATCCCGAAGATAAGGCGCGCATCGTCGGTGAATTGCAGGCCGCTGGTGAGGTAGTGGCCATGGTGGGCGATGGCGTCAACGATGCGGCGGCACTTGCCGGTGCCGATCTGGGCATCGCCATGGGAGGTGGCACCGCGGCGGCAGCGGAGGCCAGTGACATCACCCTGGTGCGCGACGACCTGCTTGCCGCTGTGGACGCCATTCGATTGTCTAGGCGCACGCTGGGCGTCATCCAGGGAAATCTGTTCTGGGCTTTCGCCTATAACGTGGCCATGATCCCACTGGCTGCGGTGGGGCTGTTAAACCCGCTGCTGGCTGGGGCCGCGATGGCTTTTTCCAGCGTCTTTGTGGTGGCCAACAGTTTGCGGCTGCGCCGATTCCGGGCCACGCAACCGCAGGATGAGTAACGACCCCGGACCCAGGGCCCTGGTCGTGCTGTGCGCTTGCTCACATCTGCTCATGCAAAGGCTTACATCTGTCCCCCGCAGGCCAATTCTAGGGCACAGTGGGACTCTAGGTTTTTCTTCGGTCTCCTCGGGGATCGGGGCTTGACTGCATGAGACAACGGCGTTTCACTGCGACAGGGAGAAATTGATGTCTGCTTCGACCATTCCGGGATTTGCTGCCGCCCCCACCAAGAACAAGAAGTTGCTGGAATGGGTGGAAGAGGTGGCCGAACTCACCAAGCCTGACGCCATCGCCTGGGTTGATGGTTCGCAAGAGGAATGGCACCGTCTCACCGAAGAAATGGTAACGGCGGGCACCTTCACCCGGTTGAACCCTGACCTTCGCCCCAACTCCTTTCTCGCCCGCTCCGATCCCCGTGATGTGGCGCGGGTAGAGAGTCGAACATTCATCTGTTCGCTACGCGAAAGCGATGCCGGCCCCACCAACAACTGGATGGACCCGGTGCAGATGAAGTCGGTCCTCACACCGTTGTTTGACGGCTGCATGCGCGGGCGCACGATGTACGTCATTCCCTTCTCCATGGGCCCCCTCGGTTCGCGGATCGCCCAACTGGGGGTGGAGATTTCTGACTCGCCCTACGTGGTGGTCAACATGCGCATCATGACCCGCATGGGCGCGGCAGCCCTGGAACAGATTGGTGAGCATGGCGATTTCGTGCCGGCCCTGCATTCGGTGGGATATCCGCTGCGCGATGCCGATGGCGTCGAAAGGGCGGATGTGACCTGGCCCTGCAACGACACCAAGTACATCAGTCACTTCCCGGAGACACGCGAAATCTGGTCATTCGGTTCTGGTTACGGCGGCAATGCTCTGCTGGGTAAGAAGTGCTTTGCGTTGCGCATCGCTTCCGCGATGGCGCGAGACGAAGGCTGGATGGCCGAGCACATGCTCATCTTGCGTCTCACGGCGCCCTCAGGAGATGTTCGCCACATCACCGCCGCTTTCCCTTCCGCCTGCGGCAAAACCAACCTCGCCATGCTTGAACCCACAACACCGGGTTGGACAGTGGAAACGGTGGGCGACGATATCGCCTGGATGCGTTTTAACGAAGACGGTCGCCTGCATGCCATCAACCCGGAAAACGGTTTCTTTGGTGTTGCTCCAGGCACCGGAATGCACACCAACGCCAACGCCGTGCGCACGTTGACCGGTAACTGCATCTTCACCAACGTGGCCTTGACCGATGATGGGGATATCTGGTGGGAAGGTCTTACCAAGGAAGCTCCCGCTCATCTCATTGATTGGAAGGGTCAGGACTGGACCCCCGAGACTGGTGAACTGTCGTCCCACCCCAACGCCCGCTTCACTGCCCCGGCATCTCAGTGCCCCTCCATTGCACCCAACTGGGAAGACCCAGCCGGGGTGCCCATTGACGCCATTCTTTTCGGTGGTCGACGCGCCACCAACGTGCCGCTCGTTGCCGAATCACGTGACTGGGCCCACGGTGTTTTCATGGGCTCTTCTGTGTCCAGCGAAGTGACGGCTGCTGCTGAGGGCGCGGTGGGTGCGCTGCGCCGGGATCCGTTCGCCATGCTGCCATTCTGCGGATACAACATGGCCGACTACTGGGACCACTGGTTGAAGATCGCCAACTTCACCAGCGCCGAAAAACTGCCCAAGGTGTACCAGGTCAACTGGTTTCGAAAAGATGCCGAAGGCAGCTACATCTGGCCCGGTTTCGGTGACAACGCACGCGTGCTGGAATGGATCATTCGCCGCCTCGAAGGCGAAGCAGAAGCAGTGGACTCCCCGGTGGGAGCACTGCCCGCGCCCGGAGAAATCGACATTGCTGATCTGGACATTACCGATGCTGATATGGCCGGACTCTTCGAGGTCGACGCCGCAACGTGGCTAGCGGAGTGTGACCTGACCGAGGAGTACTACAACCAGTTTGATGGTCGTGTTCCCGACGCGCTGTGGCAAGAGCTCGCGCAGTTGCGTGCTCGCCTCGCCTGAGTCACGAAGTATTCCGTGCACGAACACCGATGGTGACTAGGCCACAGATTGGTCGCGCGCCGATCTGGCGTTGACCGCGCGATCGATGGCCTCAGCGGCCATGAGTGCACCGGCACCACGCTCGCGGGGGTAAGCGCGTGACCCACCAACGCGACGATCAATCATCGCGTAGACGTCTTCGCGCTCCTCCTCGGTCATGCCACCCCACACGCCGTAGGGCTCGCGAGCGCGAATGGCGTAATCGGCGCATTCCACCCGAACGGGGCATGAAGAACACACCGACTTCGCCGCAGCGTCGCGTTGACGCCGGGTGGAGCCGCGTTCGTTTCGGGGATGGAAGAACAATGTTGGATCGGCGGTGCGGCAGTTACCCTTTTCCTGCCAGTGCCAAACTGCATCGTCCGGGACCTGGGCTAGTGGCTGTGCGGGCATATCTCTATGGTGCCGCCGTGTCTTGCTGAGCGGTATCGGCTCACCGGGTGCATTGGTATCAACCGTTCGGTTGATACCAATGCCAAGGATTTAAAATTTTCAGGTTAGTTCGTGGCCTCGTTTTTTGCCCGCTCAGCAGCGACGGATGCCTGAACTTCGACCATGTCGACGTCGCGAATGGCCTCGACCAATTGGGTGAGTGCCTGCTCGGGAAGGGCTCCAGGTTGGGAGAACAGCACTACGCCATCACGAATGGCCATCAGGGTAGGGATGGAACTGATGGCGAAGGCTTGGGCCAGGGCAGGTTCGGCTTCGGTGTCTACCTTGGCAAAGACGATGTCGGGGTTTGCTTCGCTCACCGTTTCAAAAACAGGTGCGAAAGTTCGACAGGGGCCACACCAGGATGCCCAGAAGTCGACGAAAACGATCTCGTTGTCCGCGATCGTTGAGTTGAATGTGGCTTCGCTGAGGGCAACGGTGCTCATGATTCCTCCAAAGGGACACTAAACGTAATACCCCCCAGGGTATCCCAAGACGATGGTCACACCGGAAGGCGCCCTAGATGTGGCACAGTTCCTAAGGTGAATTCAGTGCCGAGGGCAAACAGTGCTCAAGACCGGGCTGTTGCTCGTGGGATGCGTCCGTGATTGAGGCGATTTTGCTCGTGGGCGGCCAGGGCACCCGGCTGCGCCCGCTGACCGCAACCACACCCAAACCGATGCTGCCGGTAGCTGGTCAGCCCATTACCGTGCACCAGATTCGTCGAGCTCGAGCGGCTGGCGTGGGCCGGGTCGTGCTGGGCACCTCCTACCGCGCCGATGTGTTCACCCGGGCCCTAGGCGATGGAGCCGACCTCGGGATCGACGTCGCCTACGCACACGAAACAACACCCCTGGGTACCGGTGGGGCGATACGAAACGCAGCTGAAGAACTCAACTGCGGTCCCAATGATCCCGTGGTGGTGTTCAACGGAGACATCATTAACGGTCTAGACATTGCCGCGCTAGTGGACGGCCATGTTTCCTCAGGGGCCGCTGTCACCTTGCACCTAACGACGGTAGAGGACCCCCGCCGATACGGCCTGGTGCCAACAGATGAGACGGGCCGCGTGCTCACGTTCTTAGAAAAACCTGAGACCGAAGCCGAGATTGTGACGAATCAAATCAATGCCGGCTGCTACGTGTTTCGTCGCAGTGTCATTGATCGCATCGCCTTAGGCCGCCCGGTGTCTGTTGAGCGCGAAACATTTCCCGGATTGCTGCGCGATGGCGACCTCGTTCGAGGGGTCGTGGACGACTCCTACTGGCTAGATCTGGGCACGCCGTGGGACTACGTTCAAGGTTCAGTAGATCTGGTAACCGGACGGGCGCCAGGCGCGCAGATACCGTCAAGTGCGCAGATTCGCGGTGGGCAATCACTGGTCTTGGATGGCGCAAACGTGAGTCCGGAAGCGACGCTTTCCGGTGGGACGACAATCGACAGGGGCTGTGTGGTGGCTGCTGATGCGATCGTTGACGGCTGCGTTGTCATGACCAACGTGCACATTGGTCAGGGCGCTCGACTCTTCCGTTCCGCTGTGGGTGCGGGTGCGAAAATCGAAGCGGGAGCGGTGATCACCGAGGCTGTGGTTGGCGATGGGGCAAGGATTGGTCGAGACGCCGTGATCGGTGCGGGTGCTCGCATCGGAGTGGGCGCCGTTGTGCCTGATGGAATCACGGTGACCGCAAACAGTGACTAGCGGTATTACCTGCGCTGCAGGGGGAGTGGCGCTTCTTGTTCTCGCGGCAAACTAGGCTCTTTCGGATACCCGACCGCGATGATTCCGACGGGTAGCCAAGGTTCGGTCAGTTCAAGAGCTTCACGCACGGTGTCTGCGCAGAACATGCTGGACGACACCCAGGCCGAACCAAGACCGCGGGCTGCGACATCAATCATGAAGTTTTGAATGCCCGCAGCACCGGATGCGAGGAACAGGTCGCGTTCCGCATTCGCTCTTCGCTCATCGGGGTACACATGCGCGGGTAAGAGGTCGACAAAGGCACATACGATCTCGGGTGCTTCTCGGAGTAGGTTGCCTCGAGAAATTCGTTGCTGCACAGCGGATTCACTGAGCGAGTCGAGGTCAATGAGATCGCGTTTCCATTGCTCGGCCATTGCATCAAGGAGTTTTGTGCGAGATGCGCGAGACTGTGGCCAGATGAACTGCCACGGCGTTGTGTGGTGTGGAGCAGGAGCCATTGTTGCTGCCCGCACTGCTTGCTCGATCACCTGCGCCGGAACCGGGTCGTCGGTGAAGTGTCGGACGGTGCGCCGGTGACTCACTGCACCCTGGCGGCCCAGCTGAATTGCCTCGGCTGTGCCGAGGGTAAACAGATCGCCGGATTTGTCGCGCACCAGGTCGGTAGCGGATGAGTTCTCACTTGCTTGCTGGATGCCGCGAACCACCGCGATGGGTGTATGCGTTGCCTTGCCTTTCACCAGATCGGCAGCGGCAGCTATTTCATCGGCGATGGCGATCATGGTCACCTCGAGTGTGTTGCCATGGGTATCGGGCGTGCCACGAAGATCAGAAATCGCGGCGACGCCACTGACCCCGATAGCTGAATCGGTGAGGCCCTCACGCCAGGCTCTCCCCAAAGTGTCAGTGATGATGACTCCCAGCCGTACACCGAAGCGGGCCTCCCACACCTCGCGCAGTCGCGCGGCTGATGCATCCGGGTCCACCGGGAGCAGCAGGAGTTGGCCGCTTGGTGCATTGCTCTCATCAATGCCGGCAGCAGCGAGCACGACACCGTGACGATTGCGAATAATCTGCGTAACACCGCGATCAGTTATTTTCTCGGCCAAGATCTCCGCGGTTTCCGCGTCCAAAGCCGCGCTGCGCTCTGACACTGGCTTAATGCGGCCCTCGGCTTTGCTCACAATTTTACTGGTGACGACCACAACGTCATCGGTTTGCACGCCGATGCTTCCATCTGGCCAGGTCAGGTTGGCCAGGGCAATCCCGAGCAGTCCCGCCAGATCGTCACCGGGGGTGATTTCGCCGATTCCATCGACTCCGACCACGATAACGGGGGTGGATGTCATGGCGTGAAACCAACAAGATCCATTGCAGCCCTTGCCATATCGGCAGTTTTGGCGAGATTAGACATGAGTAGTGGAACCGCAGCGCAGGTGATGCCAAGCGCTTCAATATCGGGAACGGCAGCCGCATCGGAAGTATCAATAAGCCAGGCATCCAAGATGCCACCGCCGGATGCGCCGATCGGTATGAGGGCTCGACGTGGGCCGTAGTGGCGGGCGATACCGGTGGCTGTGGTGGGGACGTCGATGGCTCGCAGGCATGCATCCGCCATGCCACGCACGGGCGCCCCCGCGATGATCGGTGAAATACCAACGACGGGTGCGGGTGCCTCCACGATGGCTTCCCGGATGCCAGGAATCTGCAAGATCGTGCCCACCGAAACGACAGGGTTCGACGGGGGAATGATGATCAGATCGCAGGTGTCGATGGCTTCGATGACGCCGGGGCCTGGCTTGGCGTTGTCGAGTCCAACGTAGGCGAAGGAGTGCGCCGGCAGTTGCGCCCGATATCGAATCCACCACTCTTGGAAGTGAATTGCCCGCCGTGCGGCGGCCTGCCCGGGTTCGGGAGTCTGGTCGGGGTCGTCAACCACAACATGGGTTTCCACCCGCTCATCACTCATCGGAAGCAATTGCACGCCGGGCTTCCAGCGATCGCACAGCGCCGCGGTGACAGCAGATAGCGGGTACCCGGCATGGAGCAGCTGCGTGCGAATGAGGTGTGTTGCAGTGTCCCTGTCACCCAGGCCAAACCACGTTGGCTCCACCCCGTAAGCGGCGAGTTCATCTTTCACGGTGAAGGTTTCGTCCTCGCGACCCCAGCCACGCTCTTCACTGATCCCGTTGCCCAGGGTGTACATCACCGTGTCGAGGTCGGGGCACACGCGCAAACCGTGCACCCAAATATCGTCGCCGGTATTACCGATCACGGTGATCACGGCGTCGTCGCCGACAACAGCGGCTAGACCCCGAAGGAGGCGTGCACCACCGATGCCACCGGCGGGTACCACGATGCGCAGGGGAGCCGGCTCGGGATGGGATGGGCTCGGCTCGAAGATGCTTTCTGGGCGGAATGCGGACACAGGGCTAGGGTGTCAGACGTGGCCATGGCTGACGAGGGGAAGCCGGTTGACGACGGGCACCAGCCCACCGTCGCCGAAACCAAGCGGGCCCTGGCTCGCGCCCGCAAGGGGGTTGGGCTCGATGTGGGTGAAGCCACCGCGCTGCTCGCCGCGCGCGGAGAACAACTCAACGAGCTACTCGAAATTTCTGCTGCGATCCGTGATCTTGGGTTGATCAGCATTGCCCGACCCGGGGTGCTGACCTACTCACCCAAGGTTTTCATTCCGCTGACTCGACTGTGCCGGGACCGTTGCCATTACTGCACTTTCGCTACCGTGCCCCATCGAGTCCCGGCGGCCTATCTCTCCCCGGATGAAGTTGTCGCCATTGCCGAACAGGGTCGTGCCGTTGGTGCTGCCGAGGCATTATTCACCCTGGGCGATCAACCCGAAGACAGGTGGCCAGCGGCCCGGGATTGGTTGGATGAAGCCGGATACACCGACACCTTGTCCTATGTCCGGGCGATGTCGATCAAGGTCCTAGAAACTACCGGGCTACTGCCCCATCTCAACCCGGGCGTGATGACCTGGGCGCAGATGCGACGCCTGCGTCCAGTGGCGCCCAGCATGGGCATGATGTTGGAAACAACGAGCCAACGGTTGTGGGACACCCCAGGCGAAGTCCATTTCGCCAGCCCCGACAAGGACCCTGCTGTTCGGTTGCGAGTAATCGAAGATGCTGGGCGACTCATGATTCCGTTCACGACCGGCTTGTTGGTGGGCATCGGCGAAACGCTCACCGACCGGGCTGAGGCGCTGTTCGCCATTCGATCAACTCATCAGCGCTTCCGCCACATCCAAGAGGTGATCATTCAAAACTTCCGAGCCAAGGAAGACACCGCCATGCGCGGAGAGCCTGATCTTGGCCATGAGGAGTACCTCGCTGCCATCGCTACGGCTCGCGTGCTGCTGGGCCCGCGCATGCGCGTTCAGGCTCCCCCCAACCTGTCTGATTTGGATGAACTGCCCCGGTTGATCGCCGCCGGGGTCGATGACTGGGGTGGCGTCAGCCCAGTCACCCCTGATCACGTAAATCCGGAGCGTCCCTGGCCGCACCTGGACGCATTGGCCCACGCCACGGCGGCAGCGGGATTTGACCTGCAGCCCCGGTTGACGGTGCATTCGGCCTACATCGGCACGGGAGAGTGGATTGATCCTCGTGTGGCGGTTCACGTGCGTGCGCTTGCAGATCCCACAACGGGGTTATTGGCGGCTGGTGCTCGGGCCAAGGGGATCCCGTGGCAGGAACCCGACGACGACGGGGCTGCCTATGTCCGATTCGCCGCTGAACATTCCGGTGGACGCACGTCCCTGCACCGCGAGGTGGACACGGTGGGGCGAACGAATGATCGCCGCACGGACTTTGATCACGTCTACGGCGATTGGGATGCTGTGCGCACCCACGCCACCGCCACCAGCCGCGTGCCGGAGCGGTTGAACACTGACGCGAAAGAGGCGCTCGACCTGGCCGCTGAGCATCCCGCCAGCCTCGCCGACCCAGCCCATCATGAACTGGCCCGACTGCTCATGAGCGCAGACGGTGCCGTTCTGTCGCACCTGGTGGACATGGCGGATGCGCTGCGCCAAGAGGTGGTGGGGGACGACGTTTCCTACGTCATTAATCGCAATATCAACTTCACCAACGTCTGTTACACCGGTTGTCGCTTCTGTGCCTTCGCCCAGCGCAAGACCGACGTCGATTCCTTCACACTGTCCCTAGACGAGGTTTCCCAGCGGGTAGCCGAGGCAGTAGCCGAGGGGGCCACAGAAATCTGCATGCAGGGTGGTATCCACCCCGACCTTCCTGGTACCGCTTATTTCGATCTGGCCCGCGCGGTGAAAACGGCTGCGCCCCAGGTGCATTTACACGCGTTCTCACCTATGGAAGTGGTCAACGGTGCCTCGCGCACCGGCATGTCGATCAGGGACTGGCTGCTTGCAGCGCGTGAAGCTGGCCTTGACTCGGTGCCGGGGACAGCGGCAGAGATCCTCGACGATGATGTGCGCTGGGTACTGACCAAGGGAAAATTGCCGACCGAGGCATGGATTGACGTGATCGCCACCGCGCACAGTGTGGGTCTGCCCACGACGTCGACGATGATGTACGGCCACGTAGATCACCCCGGTCATTGGGTGTCGCACCTGGCCACCCTGCGCGGCATCGCAGAGCGCAGCAACAGTGACCACCCGGTGGGCATTACCGAGTTCGTCGCCCTGCCCTTTATTCATCACAACGCCCCGGTCTATCTCGCCGGGGCTGCCCGACCAGGGCCCACTCCGCGCGATAACGCCGCCGTGCACGCCATGGCACGACTCATGCTGCACGGTGCCATCGACAATGTGCAGTGCTCCTGGGTGAAACTCGGCGATGACGGCGTCCGGGCCATGCTGGCGGCGGGGGCAAATGACCTGGGTGGCACGTTGATGGAGGAGACCATCAGCCGCATGGCGGGTTCTGAGCATGGTTCGTCGAAGTCAGCTGCAGACTTGGTGGCCCTCGTGGAGTCCATGGGGCGAAGGCCACGGCAGCGGACCACCACCTACACCCAGGCCCTGGGGGCAGACCTCAAGTCTGGCTGAGCCCACCGCTGAAATTCCAATCTGGAAAGTGCAGTTTGGGTCGCGGTCGACAAAACTGACCGGACCTATCACGCCCCCGCACTTGACGTGGGCCGACGCGCCCGATCTAATAACACCATTGTTATTTAATTTTTCAGCAGCCACCACCGGTGTCGCACCAACAGGCACCGACTCGCAGCCGGCACTGGCCGGCTCGGTAAGGAGGACAGTCCCTGTGGCCGCAGACGCGCGCAGTTATGCTGGTTTCAACGTGATCGACGCCAAGGTAATCGGCCGCACCGGCGCAACCGAGGTCGATGCCCTCGCCGGGCTCCTGGCCATCGCTGACCCCCAGCCGGGCGAGCAGGACACCATTTTGCCTTTGAGCGTGGTGGAAGGGATGGAGTGGCAGGCGCGTGCGCTGTGCGCCCAAACTGACCCCGAGGCGTTTTTCCCTGAAAAAGGTGGTAGCACCCGAGATGCCAAGAGGGTGTGTCTGTCCTGCGACGTACGCTCGGAGTGCTTGGAGTACGCCTTGGAGAATGATGAGCGCTTCGGTATTTGGGGCGGCCTGTCCGAGCGGGAACGCCGTCGGCTGAAGAAGCAGGCGGTCTGAACACTCACGACCGGGTCACCGCTGTCGTTGTCGCCCACGACGGCCATCTTTGGCTACCTGCAACGCTGACCGTGCTAGGCGAGCAGACCCGGGCACCCGACGCCATCGTGGCGGTAGACGTTGGCTCGAGCGATGACTCCGCTGACATTCTCGTGGAGGCTCTTGGTGCCGATCGGGTGCACCAGATGGCTGCTCCCAGTGGACTCACCGGTTTCGGTGAAGCTGTCCAGGCAGGTGTGTCCACGTTGAGCACCGAGCAGGTCACCGAAACTGAGTGGTTATGGCTGCTCCACGACGATTCTGCCCCCGATCCGGACTGTTTGAGCGAACTTCTCGCCGCCGCCCAGGCGCACCCTCGCGCGGTCATCCTGGGCGCAAAAGCGCGCGGCTGGCACGATCGCCGACTACTCCTTGAGGTGGGATTCACTATCACCGGGTCCGGTCGCCGGTTCACCGATCTGGACGCACGTGAGCACGATCAGGGACAGCACGATGCCCGCAGCGAGGTGCATGCGGTGGGGAGCGGCGGCATGCTCATTCGACGCGATATCTGGCAGGCCCTGGGCGGCTTTGATGCTGCACTGCCCCTCTACCGTGACGACCTCGACCTGTGCTGGCGAGTATGGCGAGCAGGCCATGAGGTTCGCGTTGTCCCAGCCGCGGTCGTTCATCATCGAGAAGCTTCGTTTCACGGACGGCGGGTGGGCTCCACCCGACCCGGACTGGGGCATCGCCTGGATCGACGAGGTGCAGTCCACACCCTCCTTACCCATACCCCGGCCTGGCGGTTGCCGCTCACATCACTGCGCCTGCTGTTGGGCTCCTTCTTCAGCATCGTGGTGTCCATTCTCGGTAAAGCACCGCGCCGCGCGGTCGACGAAGCCTTGGCGTGGGCGTCCGTTCTGGCCCATCCGGGTCGTTTGCGCGCCGCTCGTCAGGCAGCGGCGGCCACCTCGGTGCTGACTTCCCGGGCCGCGGTGGGAGAATTTCGACCCGGATTTAGTGTTCAGACCCGCCAGGCCGTGGACGCACTCAGCGGATCGCTCAGTGCAGGTCGCGGGGATCGGGCCAGCACATCGAGCAGCGGAGGCGCCCGGGAAACCGGTCCGGGCGATGACGCCATGGATTTGTATGACGACCCCGCTGGCACCTGGTTGCGCCGGGTGCTCACGCGTCCGGGCATGCTGTTGGCCCTCGCTTTGATCGTGCTCAGCGTTGCCGCCACCCGTGCCCTGTGGTGGGGTGATGGCGTTCTCCTCGGTGGTGCGCTCCTGCCCACCCCTGCGGGCGCCAGCGACCTGTGGGGCAGTTATACGCAGATGTGGCACGACGTTGGCCCTGGCTCCACGACACCGAGCCCCGCCTGGATGGGATTGCTAGCGGCCTTCGCCACGCTGCTGCTGGGCAAAGCCCCCTTCGCTGTCAACGTGATTTTGCTGCTGGCCGTACCCATGGCCGGGCTGGCCGCCTGGTGGTCGCTGCGAGGCATCATCTCTTCCACTCCGGTGCGCGTCTGGATGAGCGTCGCCTATGCGCTCCTGCCAGCCGTGCTCGGTGCTACCGCAGCGGGGCGCCTGGGCACCGCTGCAGCGGCGGTGTTTTTACCGGTGACGATGCGGGCCTTTGTGCGGGTGCTGCCGGTCAATGTTCGTGGGCTCCCGAAACGCAGCGCACGAACCCCGTGGTGGACCGCGCTGCTCCTGGCCGCGCTCACCGCCTGCGCGCCGGTGCTGTGGCCGATCGCCCTGGTGGTCGCGCTGGTGACGCTGGTGTGGTGGCTGCTGCGTGGGCACGCCCAGCAGGAGACTGCGAAAGAAAGCTCCGGTTCTGCGGCTAAACCTGCGGTCCTATTACGAGTTGCCGTCGCCGTCGGAGTGCCCCTGCTGCTGCTGGTGCCGTGGTCGTTGCACGTCATCACTGCACCTGGCTTGATTTTGCTTGAGCCGGGTCTTCCCGGACCGGTCGATCCACAACTGGATGCCCTAGATCTTGCCCTGATGCATCCGGGTGGCCCGGGCATGATGCCGATCATCTTTAGCGTCGGAGTCCTTGCTGCGGGCGTGCTCGCTCTCCTGCGCGCGGAACGGCGCTCGGCGACTGTGGCCATCTTGATCGTGGGAGTGCTCGGTCTGGTCACCGCGATCGGCATGAGCCTGGTGCGCGTTGGCGATCCCAGTTCATCCGGCACCGTGACGCCATGGCCGGGACCGGCCACGCTGCTGTGGGGTGCCGCCCTGGTCATCGCCGCCGGTTTCGGGGCCGATGGGCTACGACAGCGCATGGCCGATGCGGCTTTCGGTTGGCGTCAGCCGGTGGCTTTCCTGGCCGCCATGGCCGCCGTTGCTGCGCCCGTACTTGCTGCCCTCTGGTGGTTACCCGGTGCGGGTGATCCGCTGCGCCGAGCGACTCCTGGCGTGTTGCCGTCGTTCGTGGCAGCCGAAGCTCTTGGCCCCCAAGCCCCACGCACCCTCGTGGTGCGCCCCGCATCCGGTGGTGCGGTGGACTACACCCTGATCAACGGCAGCGGACCGAGTCTCGGTGATGCCGATGTAGGTCCGCCTAGTTCGGTGTGGGCACCGCTGGACGCTTTGGTCTCCACGCTGGTCTCTGGTCGAGGCGGGCCAGAAGTGGCCGCATTGGCCGACTATGCGGTGCGCTACATCGTGGCTGAGGTTGAGCAATCCTCCAGCCTCGTGCGAAATCTGGACTCCGTCCCCGGCCTGCGGCGGGTGGCCGCGGCTGACGGTGAGGTGCTGTGGCGCATCAGCGGGGTCACCGCACGGGTGCGTGCCATTCCCGAGGCGGGGTCAAACACAGCGAATGAATCGATTCCCCTGACAGTTACCGACATCGACTCGGCTCAACCGCTGGTGGACTCACCCGTCCCTGGGCCCGGCGAGCTTTTTCTTGCCCAAGATGCCGATGCACCCTGGCGGGCAGTGTTGGCTGACGGGTCAACATTGCCAGCTGATCCAATCCCAACAGTCACTGAAGACGCTGCACTGCAACGATTTATCTTACCTGACTCGGTAGTTTCCGGCGACCGAGTGACGATAGACGTCGACGGCTCAAGCCGCACGTGGTGGTTGTGGGGTCAGTTGATCGCCTTGGTTGTCGTGGCCGTACTGGCGCTGCCCGGGCGGCGAACCAATGCCGATATTGACGATATTGACGATGCTGATGCGATAGCGGCCAGCGACGATGCGCATCAACCGTTGAACGACGAGGAGGAGGTGCCCGATGTCAACGCCAGAGCCGACCTTTGACCCACCCGTCGACGACACCGACACGCCTCGTTCGCGCCGAACTCGGCGTCGAGTGCGCCGATCGGTTCGAGTAGCTTCTGACCCGCGAGGCCCGATCTCGGTTTTGGTCGGGGCGGGGGTTATCGCCGGGGTTGTTCTGCTCGGATCCGTCTTGCCCGCCCAAACTATCGCCGTCGTGCCACCGCCTGTCTTGGAGCCGGTGGCAACGACAACACTGGTGTGCCCAGAGCCTGGCGGGGTCGACGATGCTGTGGTCACCTCAGCCATGACCAGCCTGTCGGGTTTCGCCGGTCAAGATGGTGCCGGTGCTGCCACGATCGAGTTTCTTGATCGCCCCGGTGAGGCCGTTGAGCTCGACCCGACCACCGGCCTCCGAGCCCCGGGTGATTCAGCTCAGTTGGAACAGTCGGCAGGCCGGGACCAACCACTGACGATTCGTACCGAGGGCAGCCTTGCGCCCGGATTGGTTGCGGGATCCTATGACCTAGCGCTGAGCGGTCCGCGCCGAGGGCTGGCCATGTTGGATTGCCCAGCACCGTCGCCCACCTGGTGGTTTGCCGGCGGCGGGTCCACGGCGGGGCGCAACTCAACTCTTTTTTTGGTCAATCCGGAAGCAACCGAGGCTGAGGTGGAGGTCACCATCATCGGCCCCGATGGAGAGGTGGATGCGCCGTCATTGCGCGGCCTGGTCATTCCACCCTTCAGTCGTGAGTCGGTGCGCCTGACCCGCGTGGCTCCACGCCTGCCAGCGGCGGTGTGGAATGTTCAGGTGCGTACGGGCCGAATCGTGGCTTCGCTTCTCGATATCGACTCTGAGGGCTTCATCCAGCAGGGCATCGATTGGGTTCCCCCCACCGCCGATCCCGCCACCACGGTGTACATCCCCGGGGTTTTGGGCACCGAAGGTAACCGACAATTGATCATCTACCCGACCTCAGAAACCGATGCGGAGATATCGGTGCGCTTCTTGGCTCCAGACGGAGCTTTTCGGCCCACCGAGTTGGAAACTATTCAGGCCCCTGCCGGTGCTGTCACCAGCGTCAACCTGGCACCGGCCCTGGCCGGCACTTCCGCCACGGTGGAATTGACCTCCGACGTGCCCATCGTGGCCGGAGTCCGTCAGCAGCATCCGGGAATCGATGCGAATGGACCCCAAACGCGCATTGAGGTGTCCTATGCCGCCGGCGCTTTGCGGCTAAATTCCGCCACCGCAGCGGCTGGCCTGCCCGCGGTGCGCGGCACCGAGTCCACAGTGTGGATCACCGCGCCACGGCCGGCCGGCACCGACGACACTTTCACCACCGTGGCGGTTTCGCTCACCCCCTTCGGCGCAGACGTGCAAAGCCCCGACCCCTTCACCGTTGACGTGCCCTTTGATCGTGCTTTCCCGGTGACCCTCGGGCGACCGGAGGGTGCGACCTGGGTCACCGTGCAGGTCACCCCGTCGAATCATCCAATCTATGTGTCTCAGACCTCACTGAGGCGCGGGTCGCGTGGTTCCTTGATCAGCGGCTATCCCCTCGTGCCCCTGCGCACCACGGTGAGTATTCCCACCGCTGTGCAGTCTGTTTTGCTCTCCCTGCCCTAGTCGTCCACCGGTCGTCCACCGGCGGCGGGTCACCCTTCGGCGTGGCAGCCACCGCTGTCGGGGAATTGCGGGCTAACCTCCCAGGGTGGGTTACCGCCGTCGCTGTTCTCGACCTTCATGTACTCGACATGCGGGCGCCACATTGACCTATATCTATTCTGAATCCACCGCGGTACTCGGGCCGTTATCCGATGTGGTCGAACCGCACGGCTACGACCTGTGCGGGGTCCACGCCGACCGCCTCACGGCGCCGCGGGGCTGGGAACTCATCCGGATCACGGTGGCAGAACCTTCGGTGAGCGAACGCGCCAGCGATATGGAAGCCCTCGCCGACGCCGTCCGCGAAGAGGTCAGGGCGTCGGTACCCAATTCCAACGCCACCGCACCGGGCAGCGGCTCAACCGGCCATAGCGCCCAGGATCAAGACGAAGAGTATCTAGCCGGCGCGGTCGGCGAAGGCGTGCAGCGGGGGCACTTGCGATCAATCCCGGTTCAACTGCCCGGGTTCGACCTCTAGCCCACCGCGTACTGTGCATATGTGACTTTCAGCGCTGAACAGTTAGATGCGGTCATCAAGGCCTACGACATTCGAGGGCTGGTTGGTGAAGATTTCGACGCTGACCTCGCCCGTGCGGTGGGCGCCGCCGCCGTAGAAGTCCTTTCGGTGCGCGCCGATGCAGGCGGGCCAGGGTCCATGGTTATCGGCTACGACATGCGCGATTCCAGCCCGGCGATCGCTCAGGCCATTGCCGATGGAGTCACCGCGCAGGGGGCGAACGCGCAGATCATCGGTCTGGCCAGCACGGATCAGTTATATTTTGCCTCCGGTGCCCTAGAGCTCCCCGGCGCGATGGTGACGGCTTCACATAATCCAGCGCAGTACAACGGAATCAAATTGTGTCGAGCCAAAGCGGCTCCGGTCGGCCAAGACACCGGCCTGGCTGCTATCCGTCAGTTGGTGGAGTTTGGTGTCGAAGAGTTCACCGGTCCATCCGGCGCGGTGACCCATCAAGACCTGCTGGCTGACTATGCACAACACCTGCGCAACCTGGTGCCCCTGGATGACATTCGCCGGTTACGCATCGTCATTGATGCGGGCAATGGAATGGCCGGCCATACGGCCCCGGCAGTTTTGGGAGCCGCTGCGGGGCTGGCACCGTTACCGCTCGACGTTGTTCCCATGTATTTCGAACTGGATGGCACCTTTCCCAACCATGAGGCTAATCCCATTGATCCGGCCACTCTCGTTGCGTTGCAGCGCAAAGTACTTGAAGTAGGTGCGGACCTCGGGTTGGCCTTTGACGGTGACGCTGACCGGTGCTTCGTTGTCGACGAGAAGGGCAATCTGGTGTCACCGTCGGTTATCACAGCACTCATCGCCCAGCGCGAACTGCAGCGCGTTCCCGGTGCTGCAGTGATTCACAACCTCATTACTTCGCGCGTCGTGGCCGAAACGATCATCGCCCACGGAGGGCGACCGATTCGAACACGTGTTGGTCACTCGTTTATCAAGGCACGGATGGCTGAGACCGACGCGGTGTTTGGCGGCGAGCATTCCGGTCACTTCTATTTCGCTGACTTCTGGCGGGCAGATTCGGGCATGCTGGCCGCACTGCATGTGCTCGCAGCGCTGGGCCAGGACACCGCGGGACAGTCGCTGTCGGAATTACTCTCGCCGTACAGCAACTATGTGTCCAGCGGCGAGGTCAACTCCACGGTCCTCGAAGCTGCGGCGGCGACCGAAGTAGTCCGAGCTCACTACGCGCTTCAGCCCGGCATCACGATGGACGATCTCGACGGTCTCACCGTCGCATCGCCGGATTGGTGGTTCAACCTTCGATCGAGCAACACCGAGCCACTATTGCGACTTAATGTTGAGGCCGGCAGCGCTGAACAGATGCAATCGGTGCGCGATGACGTTCTCACCATGATTCGGTCGTAGGCTGCTACCTGTGACTGATGAACAGAACGCGGCGGCAGCGGCACATACGTTGGGCCTGGATCCTCAACTGCTCGCCATCCTGGCGTGCCCGTGCCCTGCCCATGCAACCCTGAGTGTGGATGTCGAACGCCAATTACTGGTGTGTGCTGAATGCGGGCGAGGATTTCTCGTGCGAGACCGTATCCCGATCATGCTGCTTGACGAATCCATCCCCGCAACTTCCTGACGACAGCGAGGCATCGTGGAGGTCGTGACAGGAGCGCTGAAGGATTATGCGTGGGGTGTGGTCGATGGTCTTGTGCCCTGGTGTGAGCCCACCGCAGCGGCGCAGGCGGAACTTTGGTTTGGTGCTCATCGGGCCGGAGCTTCGCCCCTTGTGCGTGACCCAGACCGGAGCCTGGCTGATCTTCCCGTTCACGATGGAATGCCGTTGGTGAAGTTGCTCGCTGCATCGGCGCCGTTGTCGATTCAGGTGCACCCCGACGCCGCCCGCGCAGCGACTGGGTTTGCCGCTGACCGAGCCAAGCCCCATGCGCAGCGTCGGTACAGCGACGACGCTGAGAAGGCTGAAATGGTTGTGGCTCTCACACCATTCGATGCCCATGCCGGATGGCGCGATCCTACTGATGCGGCCGATGTCCTGCGTCGCGCAGGAGCCGCACCGGGCATCGTCGATGTGGTTCACCATGCAGATCGAAGTGAGGCGGTGCGCGCCCTGCTGTCACTCAGCTCTGCTGAGACTGAACCTGTTGAGCGCCAACTTGTTCCGGCCGCTGTCGCTGCTCGATGGCAGCCCAGCGAAGTTTCCGCTTTGGCACGTGTTGCCGCAACTCATCCACGCGATACCGGCGTACTTGTCACCGTGTTATTGCAGCACTTTCAGTTACAGCCCGGTACCGCACTTGCCGTACCCGCCGGCGTCGTGCACTCCTATGTCAGTGGCATTGCGCTCGAGGTCATGACCTCATCAGACAATGTTTTGCGTCTGGGGCTTACGCCGAAACCCATTGCGGTTGCTGACGCACTGGCAGCGATTCGAACCGATCGCTCACCGTTGCTGCTGGCCGAAAGCGATCATATGAGTCCAATTCAGATGCCTTTCAGCGTGCAACTTCTCGATGCCCGCATGACGGTGACCGCAGCCGCAGGCCATCACCGAGTCGTGCTATGTCTCGCGGCTGGATGTGATGTTGCGGGGGTGGCGCTGGCGCCGGGTCAGGCTGCGGTACTCCCGCCGGGTGACCCTGACGTGCTGGTGGCCGCAGCCGGCCGGGCAGTGGTTGTTACGGGCTCGTCCTAGGCCAGCCGGGTGGTGGTTTAGCTGCCCGGATATGCCGGCGATCGACCGTTAGCGGCCAATTCCCAAGTCCCGGCCAGAGGTGAGAAGATCCGACCATCTTCGGTGCCGACGAGGATGGATCGGCCAGGTGCTGCCGCAACGCGAACCGGGTTGTCAGGAGAGCCAAGGTCGCGGATGGTTCCGCGAGCCAGGTCGATTTCATGCAGGGTCGGTTTGGCCGCGCCTTCACTAGCGATGGCTACCAGGAGATCATCTTGGAGCCAGGCCACATCCACGAACTCGGTAAGCCGCGATTCTGCCCGCACCGGATTGGTCACGATGCGGATGCCCTCACGTTGGACCACCACGGCGATGAACAAAATTGCGCGCGGGCCACGTCGGGTAACCAAAGCAATACGGGTGCCATCTCGGCTGAGCGCCACGGAGTCGATCTCCACTCGATCGGGTAGGCCCTCTACCGGCACCTCGGTGGCGATGCCGTCGGGAGTTGTGCGCTGCAGCACCCCGTTGGCGTCTAGGGCCCATACATCTTCGCCACGTCCAAAGGACGGCCGCGACTGTCCTGGCCCTGAGCCAATTTCGGTCAGGTCCTCACCCTGCACCATGGGCCCCGACCACAGTCGTGTCTTTTCGTCGAGCCCTGCCACTCGATCTCCCTGGAGGGTGATGGCAAGTCCGCTGAGCGGGGGTTCCCCGAGGCCGGCACCACCGGGCACGGAAACGGGGCCATTGGTTAACAGGCGCGCCACGCGAGTGCCGCTCACGAGGTAGGCGACGGTGTCCGGTGGCATCGCGTTGGGATCGTAGGTTGGCCAGGATCCCCGCGGCTGTGGCGATGAGGCTCCCGGTACCTGCCACAGCTGCCCACCCGCGGTGATCTCGATGTCGGAGATGGTGCTGACCTGGCCGAGGGTCCACACCATCTGAGCGCTCATAGCTGCCCGCGTTGCATCGTCAGTGAGGCGGGCGAGTGGATCAAGGTCTATTCGGGCGATGCCATCGATGACGGGAACAGACTCGACCGTGAGAGTTGTTCCATCGGGAAATCCGGTACGCACGGCCGGAGCTAGCCAGTCGGTCGGACCGGTGAGTAGTGCGCGCATGAGCGAAGTGGCAACACCAGGACCGTCGAGGGGAATCATGCGTGGATCGGGCACCAGGGTAGAAAACGAGGGGTCGAGAAAATAGACGTTGAAACTGCGGTAGGCCCGATCAATATCGGCGCGCGATAAGAGCAAACCAGATGGGGGGGAGGCGATTCGCCATTCTCCGCTTACCTGGGTGAGCCGAAACCCGATGTTAATTTCACGGGCTGCGGCTGAGACTTGGTAGCGACCCTGTGCAGAGATGCTGCCCGCCTCGGCGGCCTGCAGTTGTACCGATGTGCTGCCCTCGGTGGTGGTTCCACCCTGGGCACTCAGAGCGAGGTTGCCCTCGTAGACCCGGGTACCGGTTGCCGGATTCCAGATGGCGGCTGTTTCTGGTGTGAGGTACTCACGTGCGACGGAATGATCATTTTCAAACGATGCTGACGCCTGCACGAAACCGGCCACAATTTCCCCCGGGCTCATGCCCGTACTCGGTGGTCGGGCAATTACTCGAATGATCTGTTCGCTGCCACCACCGTCTATTCGCTCACCCTCGATCACCGGCCCGCTGGTGGGAATATTAATGCAGCCGGTGAGGATGGTAACGCTGCAGATCAACGCGCCCAGGGCCTGCCAAAACCGACTCATGTTCATCGAATTCCCGCTGAATCTGAACTGGCAGCAAAACGTTGCGTGTCCTCGGGGACGAGCGGCAGCGGCGACGCGATCAGCGCATTGTCAGGGTCCCGGGGCAGGGTTAGCCGGAAATTTGCGCCCTGTCCCGGAGATCCCCACACTTCAAGCCAACCACCATGGAGTCGAGTGTCTTCCAGTGCGATGGCAAGCCCTAGCCCGGTGCCCCCTGTAGTTCGGGCCCGCGCTGGGTCGGCCCGCCAAAACCTTGCGAAAACATGTTGCCGGGAATCTTCAGAAAGACCGACGCCGTAGTCACGCACGGTGATGGCGACCGCGTGTGTTGATGCGCCGATGGTGATCAAGATCGGCTGCCTCTCGCCATGCTCAACCGCGTTGTCCAGCAGGTTTCGCAGCACCCGATCAAGGCGGCGCGGATCAGCCAGTACCGTGGCGTCAAGGTCCATGGGGTTGTCTAGTGAAGGATCGTATTCCACGATAAGTGGCGTCTGGCAACGCTCCGCAAGGGGTGCGGTCGCCAAAACGAGGCGATCAATGAGTCCGAAGAGATCGACGGAGTCCAAGTCAAGTACCGCTGCGCCAGCATCGTATCGAGAGATTTCGAGGAGATCGGTGAGCAGGCTCTCGAAACGATCAAGTTGTGTTTGAAGGAGTTCAGCTGATCGTGAGGTTGCAGCGTCAAAGCTGCTTCGGTTCTCAAAGAGAAGGTCAGCGGCCATACGAATAGTGGTTAGTGGTGTTCTCAACTCGTGGGAAACATCGGCGACGAAGCGCTGCTGTACCCGCGATAGGTCCTCCAGTTGGTGGATTTGTAATTCGAGGCTTCCGGCCATCTCATTGAACGAGGTAGCAAGGCGAGCAAGGTCGTCCTCACCCCGCACGGCAATGCGCTCGGTGAGATGCCCGTGGGAAAAGCGCTCGGCCACTTCGGCTGCGATCCGCACCGGGGTGACGACCTGGCGGGTCACGATCCAGGCGATGAGGGCCAGCAGGATCGCCAGCAGCGCGCCCACGGCCACCACCCCGCTGCGCACCAGATCTAAGGTGCCGACCTGATCGGTAAGCGGAAAGAGGTAGTACAACTCATAGGAACCGATGCCGGGCACGGTGAGTGGGGCACCCACCGCGATGCCAGGCACGCTGGCGCCGTCGAGATACCTGATTTCGGTGAACGTCCAGGCCAGTCGGCCGGTGTCATTGATGTTTTGTCGAAGGTCTAGCGGGATGCTGGCGGTGGCGACCAGATTTGTACCTCGCTCGGGAGCGAAACCTTCGGTGTCTGGGCCGGAAAGTAGGAGAACTTCATACTGCGGCGGGTTGCCAGCGCGGGTTGCCAGCGCAGCGACGAGGGTGTCCACCACCCGTGCCGGGGATGAAGAGGCCGTGCCAGCTTCGACCGCAGATGACACCCGTTGCGCATCCGTAAGGCCGGCGCGGGCTTCGCTCACAGCGTTGCGTTCGGCTGCTTCGATGAGCCCGGTCGCAATCCGCGACATGAGCATCAGTCCCAGAACGCCGACCACGAGGAGCGACAGAACCAGTGTGGTGGAGGTGACCCGCACGAGCAGGGAGCCTCGCCACCAGGAGCGGAGGCGTCGTCCCATGGCGCGGATCCAGGTCATGGTGGGCCGGCCTTGTACCCCACACCACGAATGGTCAAAACGATCTCTGGCTTTTCCGGGTCGTGTTCAATTTTTGCGCGCAAGCGTTGGACGTGCACATTGACCAGACGAGTGTCTGCCGCGTGGCGATATCCCCAGACGTCTTGCAGGAGTGCTTCTCGACTAAATACCTGCCAGGGTTTGCGGGCCAGACAGACCAGCAGATCAAACTCCAGCGGGGTCAGGCTGAGTAGCTCATCTCCACGCTTGACCGAGTGACCGGCAACATCGATGCTGAGATCGCAAATGGTGAGCAGTTCCGCCGCTGGCTCGTCGGTTCGGCGCATGCGTGCCCGCAACCGCGCGACTAATTCCTTGGGTTTGAAGGGTTTAACGATGTAATCATCAGCCCCTGATTCTAGGCCGACGACCACATCGACGGTGTCGTTTCGAGCCGTGAGCATGACGATGGGCGTGCCGGATTCGGCGCGAATCATGCGGCAAATATCAATGCCGTCGACTCCGGGCAACATGAGGTCGAGGAGCACAATGTCGGGGCGGGCGGTGCGAAAAGCCTGCAGGGCTAGGGACCCATCGGAGCAGAAGGTGGGCTCAAACCCTTCGCTACGCAGAACGATCCCCAGCATTTCGGCCAGGGCTAGGTCGTCATCAACGACAAGTACGCGTCCTCTCACGCCCCCATCGTGTCACCTTCTTCGTGGCAATGGCGCAACCTCCGTCATTTCACTCCCTCTGACGTTAGGCAAAGAGGAGGAAAACCGCTCCGGGTGTGTTGACTACGGCGTGGGCAATGATGGGTGCGCCGAGGCCGCGGGTGTACCAACGCAGGACCCCAAAAACCACCCCGCTGAAAAGTAAAAGAGGCATCCGCGTCGGCTCAAGATGAAATGCGGCAAAGATGACGGCCGTGATCGCGATCACCCACGCGGGGTGAACGCCCCGTTTGGCGATGGCGGCGTAGGCAAGACCGCGGAAGGCGATTTCTTCCACGATGGGTGCGCCAACGGCAACCAGCAGTGCGAAAATAATGAGCGCGATGAGGGGCCCGGCCGTAGCGATGTCACTAGCAACCTCACCTGCGGCAGAGTCGAACTCACCGACGACAGCGGTAATGAGGAGAGCAACGGCGCCAGACCCGAAGAGTGCTACGACCCCTCCGAGGAGCCCCCAGCCAGCGTCGCGCCAGGTGAAGTGAATCCCCAGGTCAATGACCGGCCCATTGCCACGAAGCTGGGTGACGAGCAATGGCCAACCAGCCAGCGCGACCCACGGCGTGACGAGGCCGATGAGCAAACTCCAGGCCAGCGTCAGATTGAAGACGCTTTCGACTGAAATTGCCAGAAGCACTCCGATGATGGAAAACCCGATCGCACCGACCAGCGTGTAGGCGATGTCGGGGATACCCCATCGAGCCGGCTGGAGCACCGCACCGCGGGCGATGGCGCGGGTCACCGTGTCTGGACACTGTGGATAGTCCGGTCGTACTACCGTCCTCACCCCAGACACGCTACCCGTCACCAGCGCCGCAGTGGTAGATCAGTAGCGGTAGTGATCAGGCTTGTACGGCCCAGCGACATCGACACCGAGGTATTCCGCCTGCGGCTTCGACAATTCGGTGAGTTGCACGCCGAGGGCATCAAGGTGCAGGCGTGCGACTTTCTCGTCGAGGTGCTTGGGTAGGACGTGGACGCCAAGGGGGTAGTCATCGGGCCGGGTGAACAGCTCAATCTGGGCGAGAACCTGGTTGGTGAAGGAGTTACTCATCACGAACGAGGGGTGGCCGGTGGCGTTACCCAGGTTGAGTAGGCGCCCTTCAGACAGCACGATGATCGAACGCCCGTTGGGGAAGGTCCACTCATCCACCTGCGGCTTAATGACTTTACGGACGATGCCGGGAACCGCGGCGAGGCCTGTCATGTCGATCTCGTTATCGAAGTGGCCGATGTTGCCCACGATGGCCTGATGCTTCATGCCCGCCATGTGCTCAGCGGTGAGTACGTCGTAGCAGCCGGTTGCGGTGATGAAAATATCGGCGCTGCCCAGCACATCTTCGATTCGAGCGACCTGGTAGCCGTCCATGGCTGCCTGCATCGCACAGATGGGATCGATTTCGGTGACGATGACGCGGGCACCTTGGCCGCGGAGCGAATCCGCACTGCCCTTGCCTACGTCGCCGTACCCGGCCACGACGGCCACCTTTCCACCGATCAGGGTGTCGGTGGCTCGGTTGATGCCGTCAATAAGGGAGTGGCGGCATCCATATTTGTTGTCGAACTTGCTCTTAGTCACCGAGTCGTTGACGTTGATCGCGGGGAAGAGCAAAGACTGCTCTCGCATCATCTCGTACAGGCGGTGAACACCGGTGGTGGTTTCTTCGGTGACACCGAGAATTCCCTGGGCGATGGTGGTCCACCGCTGCGGGTCCTCGGTCAGCGACCGACGCAGCACCTCGAGGACGACGGCGTATTCCTCCGAAGTGCTGGCATCAGCCGAGGGCACGACACCTGCGGCCTCGAACTCGAGGCCCTTGTGAACGAGCATGGTTGCGTCGCCACCGTCGTCGAGGATCATGTTCGGGCCAACACCATCGGGCCAGCGCAGCACCTGCTCGGTGCACCACCAGTACTCCTCGAGTGATTCACCCTTCCAGGCGTAGACGGGCACACCCTGCGGGTTGTCCACGGTGCCGTCCCGACCCACGACGACGGCAGCAGCGGAGGGATCTTGGGTGGAGAAGATGTTGCAGGATGCCCAACGGACCTGCGCGCCGAGGTCGACGAGAGTTTCGATGAGGACAGCCGTCTGGACGGTCATGTGCAGGGAGCCGGTGATGCGTGCACCGCGTAGCGGCTGAGAGGCCCCGAATTCAGCACGCATAGCCATCAGGCCGGGCATCTCGTGCTCGGCAAGGCGAATTTCGTCGCGGCCGAGTTCGGCAAGGGCGAGGTCGGCGACCTTGTAGTCAACAAAGGGTGCGCTGGGGTTGGACGTGGACATGTGCGAAGCCTCGATTCTCAGTGACGTTGATCGCGCGGGCCGGTGCGGGCCGGGCGACAGAGCGGGAGGGTGCTGCGCCGGTAAACGTCACGAGGCTTCGATGGCTTCCGGATATTGCTGAGGGGAGTCTATCGTGCCCGTCCACATATGTCGGTTTGAGCGGTGACGCTCGGCAGAAGTGCCGAAACGCTGATCACCATGTGGAGTGACCTGCTCGATTTAGTGATGCCACGTGAATGCGCGGTATGCCAGATCCCTGGCCGGGTGTTGTGCGCGGCGTGTGCCGGAAAACTCTCACGCTCATCGCCGGTGTCTTTGCCATCGGTGCTCACTGCGGCCGGCGCGCCTGCGATCCCGGTCAGCTGCGCCGGTTACCTCAACGCAGAGCTGGCCACTGTGGTGCGGGCCTGGAAGGACGATGGTCTTCGGTCGCTAAATCTCCCGCTTGCACGCTTACTGGCCGCGGCCGTCATGCGCGTGGTTCACGTGAGTGATGCCGGCCCAGGCCAGCAGACCCAGCGACTGCGCAGCGACCCTGTCACCTTGGTAGCCGTACCCGCGTCGGATCGAGCGAGGTGGAACCGCGGCGAAAACATCGTCGAGCGCTTGGCCGCTGCCGCCGCTGTGCAACTGCGTCGAGATGGATTTTCCGCGCATGAGCGCCCCGTGCTGGCCATGGCTCGCCAGGTGCGCGACCAGCGGGGGCTTGGCGCCGCGGACCGAAAGCTAAATCTCGCCGGGGCGATTCGGCTCCGAGAACGCCTACCCGGTCCGGTCGTTGTGGTTGACGATGTGATTACTACCGGAGCCACCATGACCGAGGCGGTCCGGTGTCTGGTCGACGGTGGAACAACCGTGCTCGGAGTCGCCGCTATCGCCCAGGCAGGCTGAGTCTCGTCACGAGCATTCTCCACCTGTGCGGATGTGATGTGGGTTAGCGTAGGAGTGGCGATCAAGAAAGCGCCGCTTCGCGAATACCGGAAGGAGTGTCATGACTGTTCACAGCACCATCGACCCCGCCAAGATCGTCATCCGAGGTCGTCATACCGACCTCACCGACCGCTTCCGACTGCATGCTGCGGAGGCGGCAGAAAAATTAGATAGATTCGGTATTCCGTTGCAGCGCGTAGAGATTGAAATAACACACGAGCACAACCCGCGGATGACAGATCAGGCATTCAAGGTGGAATTCACGTGTCGAGCCAACGGTTCTGTTGTGCGTGCTGAGGCGGCGGCCGATCGCGATCTCACCGCACTCGACCGTGCTGTGGATCGTGTTGAGCAAAGGCTGCGCCGAGCGGCAGATCGTCGAAACTCCAAATCGCGTAGAGCCCACAAGGACATCCCAGTACCGCCACTGTTGTCAGAGAACAGCGGAACACGTTCTGCTGAAGATGCTGAACTGCTAGCCGGTCTGGCAGGCAGTGGCGCGGAGATGACCGGTGCAGACACCGATGTGGTGTTTGCTGATGGTCCGGTTGTGGTGCGCGAGAAGAATCACGACACCTTGCCCATGACTGTGGAGCAGGCGCTGGACCAGATGGAACAGCTCGATCATGACTTCTATCTGTTTCACGATGTTGATGCCGACGGACCCGCGGTGGTGTATCGACGCCGTGGATACGCCTACGGTCTGCTCCGCCTGACCGTAGGCGAAGATGCAGGCGGTCGCCATCGCGCCGGCTGATGTCCGCCGACCCGTCCCGGTGGTCGTCGCCGAACCGGTACATCTGTATCGGCTCGGCCTCGTCGACGCCGTAGAGCGAGCCGAGGGGTTCGTTGTGCGGGCCGCCCTCGATGACCTCAGCAGTGCTATCGCGGCGGTGGGTCCGCAGGAGCAGGCCCTGTGTGTTGTGGCCGCAGATTTAGACGATCCCGTCTTTAGCCGGATCAGCGCTGCCCGACAGACGCATGTCCACCTGCAGTTCATCGTCGTGCTCAGCCAGCGTTCTCCCCTCGTGGATGCCGAAGCGGCCCTAGCCGCCGGGGTGCTTGGATTGGTGGAGTTCTCCATCTCGGTTCCTAATCTGCATGCGGCGATGAATGCGGTGATGGTCGGGCGCACCACGTGGGCCCCGGAGGTACGGGCCCGAACGCGTCTGGAGGCCAGCGCGGTGGACCAAACGCCGGCCCTGACCAGGCGTGAGCGCCAGGTGCTGGCCCTGATGGGCCGGGGGCTAGGGAATCGCGCCATTGCGGCCACGCTCTTTATCAGTGAGAACACGGTAAAAAACCACGTGCGACGGGTGCACGAGAAGTTCGGCGCCCATTCACGCACCGAAGCCGTGGTGCGTGCGGCCAGCGTAGGAATGGTTGAGATCTCCGCCGCTGACCGTTAGAGCAGCCCGGGCGTCTACGATGTGCACGTGGGTATCTTCGATAAGCTAATGCGTGCCGGCGAGGGTAAAATTCTTCGCACCCTGAACAGCATTTCCGCTCAGGTCAACGCCATTGAGGAAGACTTTGTCTCCCTGACAGACGAGGAGTTGCGGGCTCTTACCGACACGTATCGCCAGCGTCTAGCCGATGGTGAGACGCTGGACGACCTGCTTCCCGAGGCATTTGCCACCGTGCGTGAGGCATCAAAGCGAACCCTCGGCCAGCGCCACTATGACGTTCAGATCATGGGTGGAGCGGCGCTACACCTAGGCAATATTGCGGAAATGAAGACCGGTGAGGGCAAGACGCTGGTCTCCACGCTGCCGGCCTACCTCAACGGACTGTCGGGCAAGGGTGTCCACGTGGTCACCGTCAACGATTACCTTGCCGAGCGCGACTCGGAGTGGATGGGCCGAATTCACCGATTCCTCGGGCTTGAGGTGGGCGTCATCTTGGCCCACATGTCACCGGCTGAACGTCGGGTTGCCTATGCCGCAGACATCACCTACGGCACCAATAATGAGTTCGGTTTCGACTATCTGCGCGACAATATGGCGTGGTCGGTTGACGACATGGTGCAGCGAGGACACAACTTCTCGGTGGTCGATGAGGTCGATTCGATTCTCATCGACGAAGCCCGCACCCCGCTGATCATTAGTGGCCCGGCGGACCAGCCCACCAAGTGGTATGCAGAGTTCGCGCGCATCGTGCAGAAACTCACCATTGAGGACGACTACGAGGTCGACGAGAAGAAAAAAACGATCGGTGTGCACGAGTCGAGCATTGACAAAGTTGAAGACCAGTTGGGCATCGACAATCTCTATGACATGGTCAACACCCCGCTCGTGGGATTCTTGAACAACGCGATCAAGGCAAAAGAGTTGTTCAAGCGCGATCGTGACTACGTGATCATGGACGGTGAGATCTTGATCGTCGACGAACACACCGGTCGACTGTTGAAGGGCCGCCGATACAACGAGGGTCTGCATCAGGCGATTGAGGCCAAAGAAGGGGTGGAGATCAAGGCCGAGAACCAAACTCTGGCCACGATCACCCTGCAGAACTATTTCCGACTCTACGACAAGTTGTCGGGCATGACCGGTACGGCCATGACGGAAGCCAATGAGTTTTATCAGATTTATAAGCTCGGCGTCGTCCCCATCCCCACCAATAAGCCGATGGTTCGTCTCGATGATGGCGACCTGATTTACCGTACGGTTGAAGCTAAAAACACCGCAGTGGTGGACGATATTGCTGAGCGGCACGCAGAGGGCCAACCAATTCTCGTCGGAACGACGAGCGTGGAAAAATCTGAATTGCTCTCCGCGGAGTTGAAAAAACGCGGCATTCGACATGAGGTTCTCAACGCGAAGAACCACGAACGTGAAGCCCAAATTGTTGCTCAGGCGGGTCATCGCGGTGCGGTGACGGTGGCGACGAACATGGCCGGTCGCGGTACCGACATCATGCTCGGTGGTAACTCAGAATTCATTGCGACTTCTGAACTCACCCGACGCGGGTTGGATCCGGTCGAAGATCCTGAAAGCTACGAAGCGGCCTGGCCGCAAGCCCTGGCTGATGCGGAGCAGGCTGTCGCCGATGAACACGACGAGGTTGTCGAACTAGGCGGCCTGTACGTGTTGGGCACCGAACGCCACGAATCGCGCCGCATCGACAATCAGTTGCGTGGCCGGTCCGGACGTCAGGGCGATCCGGGGGAAACACGGTTTTACCTGTCCTTGCAGGACGATCTCATGCGTCTGTTCAAGTCAGACATGGTTGATGCGTTTTTGACCCGATTTAATGTACCCGATGATGTGCCGATCGAGGCCAACATGGTGTCTAAGGCCATTCGCAGCGCTCAGGGGCAGGTCGAATCGCAAAACTTTGAGATTCGCAAAGATGTGTTGAAGTACGACGATGTACTCAACCGGCAACGTCTGGTGATTTATGACGAGCGTCGGCGGGTGCTTGAGGGTGAAGACATTCATGATCAGGTGGAAACGTTCCTGTCCGACACGGTGGCCGGCTATGCGACAGCCGCAACGGTTAACGGCTATCCCGAGGAGTGGGATCTGGACACGCTGTGGACTGCGTTGGCCCAGTTGTATCCCGTGGGAATTACCGTCGACGAGATCGAACAGGCCAGCGGGTCTGGTCGCGCCGGTTTAACCTCGGACTTTCTGTCTGAGGAACTCACCCAGGACATTCTGGGTGCGTATGCCCGGCGCGAAGAGTCACTGGGCGAAGAGGTCACCCGCGAACTCGAACGACGGGTGATCCTGTCTGTGCTTGATCGTAAGTGGCGTGAACATCTGTATGAGATGGACTACCTGCGCGACGGTATCGGCTTACGTGCGATGGCTCAGCGCGACCCGCTGATTGAGTATCAGCGCGAGGGGTATGAGTTATTCCAGGCGATGATGGATGCCATCAAGGAAGAATCCGTTGGCTTCTTGTTCAACGTGGAGGTTGCCGTTGCTGAACCAGCCGCTCCTGGAATTGCCGAGGCGGGCTTGGTAGATGCTACTTCCACCGGCGCTGGCGCAGCTATTGCTGCGGCAACAAAGGCACCCAGGGTCACCGCTAAAGGCCTTGGGCCGCAGCGACCTACCGAGTTGGAGTACACAGCCCCATCGGCTGACGGCGGCGTTACACACGAGGTGGAACACTCCGACGTGCTCGTTGATCCCGATGAAGCGATTGCGGCGTTGGGTGATGATGCGAGTCGTGCGGAAAGGCGTCGTGCAGCCCGTGCGGCACGTAAGGGACGCTAACGAGCGACTCGACTAACCGAGTTCGCATGCGGTGATGAGCCATCGCTGCGGATGCGGTCCGGTTCGATTGATCAGTTCTAGTCGCAGCGCCACGGCACGGGTGCGTTCGATGCCGGTTACCACTGCGCTGGCCTCTACGATCCCGCTATCGGGAGAGCACAGGCGGACGGACTTAATTCGACGACACTGCGCGGGGCGACCTTTGCCTGCCGGGTGGCGTAGGGCAACTGCCGCGCGACGAGCCAGGGTGGCGTAGACGTCGCGAGAGGTCCAGCGGGAAAGTTGAGTTGCCGGGCGCTCTCCGGCCACCACCTCCAAGATCGCTGGTGCGATTCGAGCCACCCACGCACCTGGATGAGGAGCGGAAGCGAGTTCGCCGGGACTGCCCACCACCACGAGATGGCGGGGTTCGGGCGGCTCAGCGGGTAAACCGGTGGGTAGGTCCCAAACGAGTGGGAGGGCCGGTTGCTCGTGCGCCGGCCTCGATGCGTGCCAGGGCGCGGGTGCGGTCTGATAGACCACGCGCAGTCGCGTCGGCTGGGCACTTGGGGTTGACTCGGTGATAGCGGATGATGCAGCAGACATGTGGGCTCCTGATACGTAGCAAGCAGGGATTACCTGTGCGGGGATTGTTTACCGGCTGAGTTTTTAAGTTCGTTTGCATGTGTTTGCTTCAATTTAAATGTGAATGCATTCCACAGATCCGACCCCATGCTGTCAACGGGTTGTCCACATGCACTGACCGAATTGATCGCTTTGCGGCTTGCAATGCTCACCCGGGTCGGCGGCGAGGAGTGTCAAGGTGTCGGCCATGGCCGTAGGTGCTGAACGATTTGATGCGCTCCTTGCCGATCTGGCTGCACAGGCTGCTGCCCATGAGCGCCAAGAGGTATCCGCACATGTCCGAGCGTTGGTTCAGGCTGAATTTGCTCGAGTTGATCTTGCCTCGCGACTGAGGGCAGCAGTTGACGTCCGGTTGCAGGTGGAGGGCGTGGGGTCTGTTGGGGGCAGCGTGTGCGGAGTCGATGCCGATACATGTCAATTAGTGGACGAGCGCGGGCATAGATGGGCGATCGCTCTCTCGCGGGTGGTGGCCGTCACCGGCATCGGCGGGCGGTCACAGCCCCCGTCACGAATCGACATGCGCCTAGGTTGGGCGTCACTCATGCGGGGCTGGTCAGATACCGGATCACTGATCCGGTGTTGGGCCAACTCAGCGCCTATTACCGGCAGCGTCACTCGGGTAGGCCGCGATCATTTCGACCTAGACATCCTCGGTCCAACACCTTGGCCCGGCCTGACAGGTGCCGGATCTGTGGTGAGCGTGGCGTTTGGCGCTGTGGCGGGCGTGCAGGAACAGTGAGGGTGTTCGGTAGTCATCGATTGCCGACGCGGTATCGGCGGTATTACCGGGTGCTGTCGGAGTGCTCGTCGATTGCCTCGTTAAGTTCGTCTTCACGCCCGAACGGGTGAGTCCGCACGAACTCTTCGGTGGCTGAGTACATGCGCGTGATGTATGTTTCGAGCTCGTTTTCCTCAATCCGCCACTGTCCGCGACCGCCCACCTTGATAGCGCGGAGGTCACCACCACGCACGAGAGCGTAGGCCTGGGCTGGCGAAATATTGAGTACCTCGGCAACATCGGCGAGAGTTAAAAAGCGGGCCACCCCACCATTGTGGCAAAGAAATCGACTCGCCGGGTCAGGGTCCACACAGCCGCTACACTCCTCTCGGGAAGGGGCACAGGTCTCACTAGACAGTGTCAGGAGAGGTCCATGTCCCAACGTTTCGCATCAGTATTCGATTGGTTGCCTAAACTTCGACTGCGGCGCAAAGGATCACAGCCGCCGTCGGCTGCTCGCCCGGACTCGCCCTCGGCCACACGACCCCAGCGGCGGTGGTGGTCGGACACACGCGTTGTGTTCGGTGTGCTCCTCGTGGTGGGTTGCATGCTCATCGGCGTGCGGCTGTTCTCCACCGGTAGTGACGAGGTCGAGGTATGGCAGGTGCAGCGAGACCTCGCTGCCGGTGCTGAACTGAGCATCGAAGACCTTGCCCCTATCGCGGTCTCACCTCAACTTGCCGCGCACTATTTTCCGGTGGATGTCATTCCTGACCGCCCTATCTTTACATCGGTGCTAGCCGGAGAGTTACTGGATCCCAACAACTTCAGGCAAGAGGTGACCGAGACTCTGCGGCGGGTAACAGTGCCGGTTGAACCCTTACATGCTCCGGTAAACCTCGCGCCCGGAGATCTGGTCGACCTGTGGTCAACTCCCGATGTTGACCTAGGTGCGCGGGTGCAACCAGAGCTCGTGCTTGCGGGTCAACTCGTCGTCGGTGTCGACATAGACGCGCGAGGTTTTGCCAGTGACTACGGAGTTGTCTTGGAGATTGACCAGGCGGATGCCGGCGCGGTCCTGGCCGCAGTCAGATCGGGTCAGATTGATCTTGTCGGAGTGCCGCTGGCCGATCGCCAACCGGCGTATTCATCCGATACGACGGTGGTGGCGCCGTCATGACCCATCAAGTTGCGCTTGCAGCCCCGGATTTTTTAATGGAACAGGACCTCCTTGCGGCCCTGTCAGGTGGCGGTGAGTTGTCCGTCGTGCGCCGCTGCGTTGATGCGATTGATTTGGTGGGAGCCGCTGCCAGTGGTGTGCCCACCATTGCGCTGGTGAGCGCTGGACTGCCGAGGTTGTCAACACAAATCTTGGCGGAACTGCAGTCGATGGATATGCCCGTGATCGGTCTGGTTACGGCAGCCGATGTAGATGCCCAGCAGCGCTTACGTGCCATCGGGGTGGCTGTGCTGGCAACGGTCACCGATGCTGATCCCAGTCACCTGCGACAGTCAGTAGCGGGAGCGATTGGCAGGTTGAAACAACTCGACGATCCAGATCAGTTCCCCTCGCGCGATGGAGGTGCCCAAGATGTTGAATCGGCTCCAGTGCGGCAAGAACGAGGCCGCGGGGATGACCGTGTCAACTCGCGGGGTGTGCTCATCGCGGTGTGGGGGCCACCGGGTGCACCGGGTCGAACAAGTGTGGCCGTCGCCCTTGCTGATGAACTCAGCCGAAGCAACCACGAGGTGCTTCTTGTGGATGCCGATGTATGGGGTGCGTGTATTCCGCTGGTGCTCGGCATGTGGGATGAAGCCAGTGGTCTTTCTATCGCCTGCCGTGAAGCAGAACGAGCAAGCTTTGATGCCGCAGCGCTGGCTCAGTGTGCTCGTTCGCTGAATAACCAGTGGCGGGTATTGACGGGCATCCCGCAACTAGACCGCGCAGCAGAGCTCCCACCGCTTGCTCTTTCGCGCGTGTGGGAAACGGCCCGATCTCTGGCTACGGTCACGATCATCGATATGGGGGCCGACCTGGGTGTCGGCTTCGGTGCGCATCATCGAGACCTTGGCTCACGGTCCATCGATCTGGTGCCTGATGCGCCCCATCGAGTTGCCCACAGCGTTCTTGCTGCCGCAGACATGGTCATTGCCGTTGGTTGTGCCGATCCGGTGGGTGTTGATCGATTGGGTAAGGCCTTGGTAGTCCTTGCCGAGGCCGGTGTGGCTGCGCCTCTTGTCGTCGTAAACCGCCTACGTAGGTCGGTGCTGGGCGCCCATCCCGAAGACCAGATTCGTACGGCCCTCGCCGAGTCAAGTTATGCCGGAGATCTGGCCTTCATTCCCGATGATCCCGCAGCCTTTGATTCCGCGCTGCGCGACGGACGAACGCTGGCGGAGAGCAGACCTCGCTCACCCGCGCGCACGGCGATTCAAGCGTTCAGCAACCGTGTCGGCGCTGCTGTCGGGAGCATGGGTAGCGGCCCGTAAGATCGTGGCCCGTGGCTCTCACCATTGGCATCGTCGGCCTTCCCAACGTAGGCAAGTCAACCCTGTTCAACGCGCTCACCAAAAATTCGGTACTGGCCGCGAACTACCCGTTCGCCACCATCGAACCCAATACCGGTGTGGTGGGGGTGCCTGACCCGAGGCTGGCTGAGTTGGCCCGGATCTATGAGTCCGATCGCATCATTCCCGCATCGGTCACCTTTGTCGATATTGCGGGCATCGTGCGCGGAGCAAGCGAGGGTGCAGGGCTGGGCAATCAGTTTCTCGCCAACATTCGCGAATCCCACGCGATCTGTCAGGTGCTCCGCGCTTTTGATGACCCCGATGTGGTTCATGTGGAAGGCAGGGTTGATCCGGCCGAAGACCTAGAAACCATCAACACCGAACTCATCCTCGCCGACCTGCAGACGATTGAGAAGGCGCTGCCGCGGTTGGTGAAGGAAGCCCGCATTAACAAGGATCGCCAGTCGATCGTGACAGCTGTTGAGCAAGCCCAGGAAGTCTTGGCTGAGGGCACCACGATCTTTGCTGCGAAGTTGGATCCAGAACCGCTACGCGAACTTTTCCTCCTCACCGCAAAACCTTTTCTCTACGTGGTCAATTCTGATGAAGGACAACTGAGCGACGCACAGTTCAAGGAACGAATCCGCGAGCTAGTGGCACCGGCCGATGTGGTTTTTCTCGACGCGAAAACAGAGGCGGAACTCATCGAGCTACCCGCGGATGAGGCGCTGGAGCTTCTCGCCTCCATCGGTCAAGATGAGTCCGGTCTTGACGCGTTGGCTCGGGTGGGCTTTAACACGTTGGGCTTGCAGACGTATCTGACTGCTGGACCCAAAGAGGCACGGGCGTGGACGATTGCTCGAGGCTCTACCGCACCGGTCGCCGCGGGGGTCATTCACACCGACTTCGAAAAAGGATTCATCAAGGCGGAGGTGGTTTCCTTTGATGACCTCGTCGCCGCTGGCACGCCGGCAGAGGCTAAGGCCCGAGGCCGGGTGCGCATGGAGGGCAAGGACTATGTCATGGCTGATGGCGACGTCGTTGAGTTCCGCCATGGTGGCGCTGCGAGCACCGGAAAGAAGTAAAATTCCCCGCGCTGCGATCTAGCTGATTATTCCCTCGTCGGTCTGACCGTTCAATTCCTCGGCAATGAGGCGGATGCGATGGGCAAGTTCGATATCGAGTTGGGTAACGCCTCCTGCGTCGTGCGTGGACAGGGTGAAGTTCACCCGGCGCCACCGTATGTCGATGTCTGGGTGGTGATTCATCTCCTCGGCCTCGACTGCCACGCGAGGAACCGCGGCGATCCCATCCAGGTATGAACCGAATCGGTAGCTGCACATGAGGTGATCGGTGCTGCCGCGCCAACCGGGCAGGTTGGTGAGTTGTCGTTGCAATTCGTCATCATCTAGTCGTCTGCTCATGTACCTACCCTGACAGATATTTGCCCGGTACGTCATGTGCGAGAGTGGGGGAGTGGCAGGTGTGCGGGGAATCTGGTCGGTGAGGTCGTCGTGCAACTAGCGCTCACCGAGATGCGTAGAGCAAAGCTGCGCTTTGGTCTCCTCACCGGCGCTGTCTCGCTGCTGGTTTTCCTCGTTCTTTTGCTCACGACTCTGTCGGGTGCGTTGGTGGGAGCGCTCACCGGAGCACTCGAGGGCCTGCGCACCGATGGTTTGGCCTATTCCCAAACTGCCCGAGACAACATCTCGGCAAGTCGACTACCGGCCGATACGGTTGATGCGGTCGCGGCAGTATCGGGAGTGAGTGCGGCGGCGGGGATCGCAACCCTGACCACCGGGGCCGCTGTGGCGGGGGAATCCCTGGACGTTCAGGTTTTCGGGGTGGCCCTTGACGGTCCTGGTGCGCCCTCTGGATTACAGAATGGGCGTTTGCCCACCACCGATGGAGAGGCCGCTGTAGATGGCAGCGTGTCACTCGGTGACGTCATCACGCTGGACCCTTCCGGCGTTCAACTCACCGTTGTCGGACTGCTTCGCGGGGCGCAGTTCAATGCGATCCCCACGGCTTACACAACCCTGGGCACCTACGACGCGATAGTTCGAGCGAGTTTTGACAACCTTCCCTTCGTTCCCATCAATGCGGTGGCTTTCACCGTGGCCGATGATGCGTCGATCTCCGACGTGGTTGCAGCTATTGAACGCGCGGTGCCCGGTGTGTCGGCCTACTCGCTAGCAGATGCGGTGGCGCTGATCCCGGGTATTGAATCCATCTCCCAAAGTTTTGGCATCCTGGTGGGTTTGACCTTCATTATCGGCATTGTTGTGATCGGGTTCTTCTTCCTTATTTTGACGGTCCAAAAACTCAAAGCCTTTACGCTTCTGCGTGCCATTGGTACCAGCTCTGGCCGGCTTGCGCTGAGCGTGTCCCTGCAGATTGCGATCGTGGTACTTCTTGCTTCTGTCATCGCGGTAGCGCTGACGTTCCTGGCGGTGCAGAGCCTCAATACGGGCCTGCCGGTGAATCTCAACGTAGCCACGATCATTACCACCGTCCTCGCGGTGTTGGTGTTCTCCCTTCTCTCCGGACTGCTGAGTGTCCGTAGAATTGTGCGGCTGGACCCGGCTACAGCGGTGGGAGCGCGCTGATGAATACATCAATGATGCTGGCAAGCGCCGAAATTCGACGCGGCCGCGGGCGCTTCGCATCCGTTGTTTCCGCACTGGCACTCATTGTCTTCCTTGTCTTAGTGCTGGGCGCTCTGGCTGATGGCTTGTTTTTCGGTGCCACGGGAGCCGTGCGGTCAACAACGGCGAACGCCTACGCGTTTAGCTCTGATGCGGAAGGTTCACTCGTTCGATCGCGATTAGATATCAGCGACGTAGCGAAGTTTGCGCAGGTACCCGGGGTTGCTTCAGCCGGCCCGGTCGGTGTTTTGCTGACCGGTGGCGAAGGCCCCGAGGGTGAATTGGATCTGGCTGTCTTCGGAATATCCATGGGTGCGGCAGGCACCCCTAACACGTTGGTATCAGGACGAATACCTGAACCGGGCGAGGTTGGCGTTGCCCTTGCCGATCAACAACTTGATCAGTTCGGCGTACGCATCGGCACGACCGTTTCCGTGGGGGGTAACTCTGCAGAAATTGTCGGCATCGTCTCTGATACGTCCTATCAATTGCAGCCGACCATCTGGACATCAATTGATACGTGGCGGGCCATGCGAGACGCGGTTCGACCTGAATTGAGCGGTGAGGCAACGCAAATCAACGCTGTGGCGCTGACGACGAGTGCTGATCTCGGTGACATCGCGGCGGCTGTGGACGGCACGAATGTGCTGACCGCCGAGGCTACGGGCCTAGCCATTCCAGGTGTCGAGCAGCAAAACGCCACTCTCAACTCCATCATCTACACCACCCTGGCGGTTTCGGCGCTGGTAGTTGCGCTCTTCTTCGCATTGCTTGTTTTAGAAAAGCGTGAACTGTTCGCTTCCTTGAAAGCCCTGGGCACACCTACATCGCGGTTGGGCTGGGCGGTCATCATCCAGGCAGTGGTTTCCTCCGTGCTCGGGGTGGTCATTGGCTCCATTGTGGCTCAACTGTTCGGACTGGTAATTCCGGCGAGTGTGCCCACGCTCTTTCGACCCGAAACCTTGATCACGATCGGGGTATTCACGGTGATCGCCGGGTTTGCGGGTGCTTTATTTTCGCTGCGCCGTATTGCCAGGATTGACCCCGCAACCGCCATTGGAGGTGTTCTGTAATGTCAGAGCAAGACGCCACGACCGCCGACATGGGGCCGGACCCGTTGATTGATGCTGATCAGCGCCCCACCGCACTTCTCCAGGTGCGTGACGTCACCAAGGTCTACGGCACCGGACACACCGCCGTCACCGCGCTACAGACGGCCACCATGTCGGTGGAGCAAGGTGAGTTCGTGGCGCTGGTCGGCCCGTCTGGTTCGGGCAAGACGACGCTCATTTCTATTATCGGTGGCCTACTTGCGCCCACGACTGGTTCGGTTCACATCGGAGATATCGATGTGACCGCGCTGAGTCGTAAAGAGCTCACGCGCTTTCGAGCCGAACGCGTGGGTTTCGTTTTTCAATCCGCCAACCTCGTGCCTTTTCTCACCGCTAGAGAAAATCTGCTCTACGTTGCCGGACTGATCGGGTCGTCAAAATCTGGCGCACGTGCACGGGCCGACCAGCTGCTTGAGGAACTTGGCCTGGCTGACCGCGCCAAGAATCTGCCAGAGCAGCTCTCCGGCGGTGAACGTCAGCGGGTAGCGATCGGTCGGGCACTCATGAATGATCCAGACTTGGTCCTCGTCGACGAACCCACGGCAGCACTCGATACGGCGCTGGGTAGGCAGGTTGTGCAACTGCTTGGCCGTGAGGTGAAAGATCGCGGCAAGACCGGAATCATGGTGACCCACGATCTGCGCATGGTGGAATACACCGATCGGGTTTTCCAGATTCTGGATGGTCACCTCACCCACGTGGAATCTTCCACCGGTGCGGGGCACTAGTCTTACGCGGTGACTCAAGCCCCCGTTACCCGCCGAGAAGATCTTCGCAATGTGGCCATCGTCGCCCACGTGGACCATGGCAAGACCACCCTCGTGGATGCGCTGCTGTGGCAGTCGGGGGCATTCCGGGAAAACGCCGACGTGGCCGACCGCGTGATGGATTCAATGGACCTTGAACGCGAAAAGGGCATCACGATCCTGGCGAAGAACACGGCCATTCGCATGGATGGCACCACGATTAACATCATCGACACCCCCGGTCACGCTGACTTTGGTGGAGAGGTGGAGCGCGGGCTAGAGATGGTCGACGGGGTTCTGCTCCTCGTAGATGCTTCGGAGGGTCCGCTACCGCAGACTAGGTTCGTGCTGCGCAAGGCACTGGCCAAAGGCCTGCCGGTGGTGCTGGTCATTAACAAGGTTGATCGCCCCGATGCTCGAATCGCCGCCGTCGTCGACGAGACCTATGAGTTGTTCTTAGATCTTGATGCCACCGAGCAGCAGATCGATTTTCCCATCGTCTACGCCTCGGCCAAGAACGGACGAGCAAGTCTGACGCGCCCGGCCGACGGTGGGCTACCCGACTGTGAAGACTTGGCACCACTCGTCCAGACACTGCTCACCACCGTCCCGGCTCCGGTGTACACCGAGGGCGCACCCCTGCAGGCGCATGTCACGAACCTGGACGCATCGCCGTATTTGGGCCGCCTCGCGCTATGCCGAGTACGCGAAGGAACCATCCGCAAAGGGCAGTCGGTGGCGTGGTGTCGCGCGGATGGAACCATCCAGCGAGCCAAGATCGCAGAACTACTCATCACCGTGGCACTGGATCGAGTGCCCACCGACGAGGCCGGCCCTGGCGACATTATTGCGGTGGCCGGACTACCCGACATTACGATCGGGGAGACTCTCGCGGATCCGGACAACCCCATTCCACTGCCGGTGATCACCGTTGATGAGCCCAGTATTTCGATGACACTGGGTATCAATACGTCGCCGCTGGCCGGAAAGAGCGGTACTAAACTCACTGCGCGACAGGTGAAGGCCCGACTTGAGGCTGAACTCATTGGCAACGTCAGCATTCGCATGTTGCCGACCGAACGACCCGACACCTGGGAGGTGCAGGGTCGCGGTGAGTTGCAACTGGCGATCCTGGTGGAGATCATGCGCCGCGAAGGTTTCGAACTCACCGTAGGTAAGCCCCAGGTGGTCACCCGCATCGTGGACGGATCGATTCATGAACCCATCGAGCGCCTCAGCATTGATGTGCCCGAGGACTATCTGGGCGTGATTACCCAACTCATGGCTCTGCGCAAGGGCCGATTGGAACAGATGGTCAATCATGGAACCGGTTGGGTGCGAATGGAATACCTTGTGCCAGCTCGGGGTCTTATCGGATTTCGTACAGAGTTCCTCACCGAAACTCGCGGCACCGGTCTGCTACACCATGTATTCGACCGCTATGAGCCCTGGTACGGCGAGCTTCGTACCCGTCCGACCGGTTCTTTGGTGGCGGATCGTCGGGGCATGACAACGGGTTTCGCCCTGTCCAATCTGCAGGAACGCGGCACGATGTTCGTTGGGCCTGGTACCGAAGTTTATGAAGGCATGATCGTCGGCGAAAACTCTCGCTCAGACGATCTTGACGTCAACCCCACCAAGGAAAAGAAACTGACCAATATGCGCTCGGCGACCGGCGACGTATTGATCCCGCTCATTCCCCACCGTCAGGTATCGCTGGAGCAGGCGCTGGAGTTCTGCCGCGAGGAAGAGTGTGTTGAGGTGACACCAGCAGTGGTGCGTATCCGCACCACGGTTCTACCGGCAACAGATCGGGCTAAGGTGCGATCGCGCCGAAAGTAGTTCCGCTGGGTTGTGAAATCAGCCTTGCAGGTGGGTGGCGAAGAAGTCGCGCTGTGCCAGCAGCAGGTTTTCTGCAACGATTTCCTGCGGGGTCATATGGCTTACGCCGGTGAGTGGCAGCACGCTGTGTGGTTTTCCCGCAGCCAGAAGAGCTGAGGAAAGTTGCAGGGTGTGGGCGACGGCCACATTGTCATCGGCGAGCCCGTGGATGAGAAGTAGTGGGCATTGCAGTTGCGGCGCAAGGGAGAGTAGCGAACTGCCTTCGTAGGCATCAGGGTTTTGGTGCGGGTCGCCGAGATACCGCTCGGTGTAAGCGGTGTCGTAGAGTCGCCATTCGGTGACAGGAGCGCCTGCTACGGCTGCATGAATACGGCCAGACGCACGCATGGCGGAGAGGGCGGCAAGGTAACCACCGAAAGACCAGCCGTGGATGCCTACTCGCTGGGGATCCACGTCGTGCGGGTGGGCTGCAATGACGGCTGCAAGTCCGCGCATTTGATCGGTGAGAACGGGCGTAGCGAGATCGCCAGAGACCATGCGTTCCCAGGCTGGGCCGCGTCCTGGCGTACCGCGACCATCAATCACCACAACGCAGTAGCCCTGGTCTGCCCACCACTGATCACTGGCATAGGCCAGGCCAGCCGCAATAACCCGCCGCGCATGCGGACCGCCATAGGGCGCGAGCAAGATCGGGAGCCGAGTGGATCCGGGAACGTGTCCGCGTGGCCACACGATCGCTACAGGCAATGCGTCTTCATCGAGTCGCTGGATGGATACGTTCAGCTCAAGTTCGGGGCTGTGCGCGAATGAGGTGATTTCGGCGATGGGAACGAGATCAGATGCACTGCTCAGTTCTGCACCGAGCCGATACACCGTCATCCGGGTCCGGAAAGTGTCAGCGTTGGTCGCACTGACCACGGCGATGCTGCCTCGCACCGTTGCCGTAGCGACGCCGTGTGTGGCGAGTGCGACAACGCGGTCACCAGAAACGAGATAGGGCAGTTCTTCGGTGGGATCGAGTGATCCAGTTACCAGGCAACGGTCGCCGTCCATCGCTGAGATCGCCCGCACCTGAAGACCGGGAGGTGTGAGATAGCGGTCTTTGCAGATCAGTCGATTCGTGTCGGTTTCGAGGTCTGCGGTGATCTGCAGGAGTTCGCCACTCGCGTCAATCCTCGGCGCGCCGGGAAAGACATCAATCCAATGCCGGTCCTGGCGTTGCGCCATGAGGATAGGGATCGCAGCCGTATCGTCCCAGCACAGAACTTGTGAGCTGCGTTGATCACGGGATAGCACCTCGATGATGATCGGCCCACTTCGCGCTACCTGAACCGAAACAAGGTACTCGTACTCTTCGTGATTCCACGACAGTTCTTGTCGCTGCCCATCCAGGGAGAAGTACCAAAGGCGTGCCTGCGGATTGGGTGTGCCAGCTGATGGGTATCTGTGCGGTCGGGCAGGTTGTTCGGGCTGAGCAGGGTTGGCTATCCACCAGGTGTGTACGTCACTTTCGTCAACGTGTTGGGCAAAGATGCCATGACTGTCTGCAGACCACCACCATCCGCGGACTCGCGAAAATTCTTCTGCAGCGATGAAATCCGCGAGACCCCAGGAGTCAAATTCGTGAGCAGCGACCGCGAGTGTTTCGTGTGAATCATCGGCGAGCGTGATGACATGCAGGGCACGGTCGGCGACATATCCCACCCGGGCGCCATCTGGGCTAATCCGCGCGTCAACAGCACCTGAGCGGGCGTTGAGTTTCCTGACGTTGCCATTGAGGTCGGTGAGCGAAGCGAAAAAGATACTGCCGTGCAGCGTAAATACCGCAAATGTTACGTCTGAGTTCACCGTGTATGACGTTATGCCTTCGCTTGATTCACGCATGCGCTCACGTCGTGCTGCTTCGGCGGCAGGGATGGCGTCCCCGTCTGCGTCCATCAGGTCTGCGGTCCGCACCACGCACCGTTCTGTGGGGCTTTCCGGAATCGAAAGATCGAGCACCCAGAGGTCTTCAGATGCGTTGTCACCAGCCTCACTGCGGCAAAAAACGACACGGGTGCCCTCTGGTGAAATGCTTGGCTGACGGGGAGCACCGGATCGAAATCCACGTGTGCGGGCCCGGTGGCGCGGGTAAGTCATACCGTGATGCACGGACGCTTCGAGTTCGGTCACCAGAGCACCCTTTCATTGAGGTCAATCGGGCGGGGGTCAGCGTCACTGGGTAGCCGCTCAGCGCTCATGGTGCACCAGAGCCGGTAGTCTGGCGCACCATGAGCAGTCGCCGACTTTTGATCGTCCACGCCCATCCGGACGACGAAACCATCGGAACCGGGATCACGATGGCAAAATACGTCGCCGAAGGCGCCTCGGTCACCCTGGTGACATGCACCCTGGGTGAAGAGGGCGAAGTGCTGGTTCCTGACCTGACCCACCTGGCCGCCGAGCACACCGACAGCCTCGGCCCACACCGCCAGGGCGAACTCCGCTCGGCCATGTCTGAACTCGGAGTCACCGATTGGCAGCTGCTCGGTGAACCGGGTAAGTACCGGGATTCGGGCATGGTGGACACCCCAAGCAATAACCATGAGCGTGCCTTCATGAATGCAGATCTGCTCACGGCAGCCGCCGACCTGGTGGGCATCATCCGAGATCGCCGACCCCAGGTGGTGGTGACCTACGATGAGTTTGGTGGCTACGGGCATCCAGACCATATTCAGGCTCATCGGGTGACGACATATGCCGCGTCCCTCGCGGGAGCACCAGGTTTTCGGCCAGATCTGGGGACTCCATGGCAGATCAGCAAGTTTTACTGGACGGCGTTTCCTCGCTCGGTCATTGTTGCCGGCATTGAGGCGATGCGTGCCGCCGGCGACACCTCAGAGTTCGCCGAGATGGATCCCGACGATTTGCCCTTCGTTGTTGATGACGACGTGGTGTCCACCAGCATCGAGGGTGGAGCGTTTCTCGACGCGAAGATGGCTGCCTTACGCGAACATGCAACGCAGGTCACCACCGATGGTGGCTTCTTCGCGCTTGCCGATGCCGTGGGGATGCAGGCATTCGGCACGGAGTATTTCCGGCTAGTGCAGGGTCCGACCCCGGCGTCTGAGGAGATGGAAACCGATTTTTTCACCGGCGTGGCATGACGGTGATGCGTAGCAGGGGGGCTACCACCCTCATCGCGACGGTCTACGTGGTCCTCGGCCTTGCCCTGGGCACCGTCGGTGCGTTCGTCCAGGCCGCGCGCAGTCAGGTTGTGGGCATCACCATCCCGTGGGGGCTGATATTCGTTCTCGGCTTGCTGGTGCTGATTATTCGCCTCGGCGTTAACGTCACACGCACCCGTTGGGCAGGCTCAGCACTATTTGTCGGTTGGCTCATTGCCACGATCGGGTTCGCCACTAAGACTCCATGGTCGGCAGATCTGATCATCAGCTCCGGTGGTCGACAACTGGTTTACCTGCTCGTGGGTGTTGTTTTGGGTTCCGCGGCGGCAAGTATCAAGGCTGCCCCGGGCCAGTTGTCTGGCCAGTTGTCCGGCCAAGGGCCGGTCACGTCTTCGCGCTAGGGCGTTGTTCCTATTGAAGCCACGCAGACAGCAGCTCCTCCCAGAGTGAGACAAAATCGTCTTTAATGTTTCAGATGGGAAATAGCGGGATCCAACGCCTATCATTAAGAGTCGTAAGACTGTACGAGCGCGTTCGAGCGATCCGAGTGCACCACAAGTGCGCGCTTGAGACCACGGTAGCGAGGAAACTAAGAGGAGACCTGTGAGTTACCCGGAGACACCGGAGAACGCCGAAGTGACCGCCGATCGGTCGTCCATGGGCGGAGTAAACGGTCGGCGGGCGCTGCTCATTACCGGTGCGGTCCTCGCCGGGGCTGCTGCCTTCTACTCGGGCATGCTGGTCGGATCTGCGGGCGACGTGCCAGCGAACACCACGGTGCTCGGCGTTCAAATCGGTGGGTTGTCCCAGGCCGAGGCTGTCGCGGTCCTCGACGACGAACTCAGCCCGCGGGCTGCCAGAAATATCGAAGTTACCGCTTATGAGTCTGCAACTGATGTGACCCCGGCCGATTTTGGCCTTCGGTTTGACGCTTTCGCCACCGTCGCCAATGCCAGCGAGCGTCTCTACAACCCGTTAGCGATGGTTCAGCGCCTTTTCGGCCCGGTACCGGTCGATCCGATCGTGGTTGTCGACGAAAAGATCCTGGGGGAGAATCTGGCGGAGTTCGCCAGCACCGTTGAGGTTGCACCGGTTGAACCCATTTTGGTCTACGAAGGTCTACAGCCGGTACTCACTCCCGGGGTGGATGGTCGATCGATTAACGTCGACGACGCGGTGGACCTCCTTGCTGATGCCTATTTGACTAATAGCGGGCCGGTGGCGCTGCCCGAGGTCGTTGTTCCCCCCACCGTCGATGAGGCACAGGCCGTTGAGATTCGAGATGGCATCGCCACTGCCGCGGTGTCGGCTCCCATTTTTGTGCAGGCTGGTTCGGTCACCGCGGAGGTGGCTCCGGAGATCATCGCCAAATCTTTAGATTTTGAAGCTGTTGATGGAGTGTTCGGACATGTTCTGAACGGCACGAAGGTATATCGCTCTATCGCAGAGCAACTGGCCCCGATTGAAACTCCAGGAAATAACGCGACATTCAAGATCGTCGACGGTGTCCCGGTTGTGGTGCCATCCCAGGTCGGTGAGGGTGTGGCCGATGAAGACCTGGGAGCAGCCGTCGACAGGGTGCTCAGTCTTTCCGGTGCTGAGCGCGTGACGAGCGCGCCCATCACCGTCCGTGATCCAAGCATCACCACTGCTGATGCCCGTAAACTTGGTGTGGTGGAAGAGATTTCCAGTTTCACCCAGCAGGTTTCGTATGCGCCTTACATGGAGCACAACCTGTCGCTCGCTGCGGAATACATCAACGGAACACTGCTACTTCCGGGTGATATTTTTTCGATGAACGACACCACCGAAAATCGCGATCCGGTGGACGGCTACATGGAAGGTTACGTTATCGGTTCCGGTGGCGTGTTTGCCAAGGCCCTCGGTGGCGGTATCTCCGCAGCAACGACCACGCTGTGGTCTGCGGCCTTTTATGGCGGACTCGAAGCCGTTGAGGTGCGGGCCCACTCCATCTATATTTCTCGCTATGTGCCCGGCCTTGAAGCCACCGTTGCCTGGGACTACTTCGACATGAAGTTCGCCAACAACACGCCCTACGGGGTGTTCATCGTGGCCACAACGACGCCTACATCCATGACCGTCACGATGTACGGCACCAAGGAATACACCGAAATCGATGCGGAGGTCGGTTCTCGATACGCGGTCACTGATTTTTCTACGATCTATAACAGTTCTGATCGCTGCGCCGCCCAATCTGGTGCGCAGGGGTTTGCCATCGATGTGGATCGCGTGTTCTACCAGGGCGATGAGGAGGTCAATCGGGAAACCTTCACGACCGATTACAACCCCTCACCTCGCGTGATCTGCGGTGAAAAGCCCAGTGAGAAGGACGAGAAGGACGAGAAGGACGAGAAGGACGAGAACACCGATGAGGGCGGTGACACCGACCCAACGCCTGAACCCACCAGCGATAGCGAGCCCGACGGCGGTCCCGACGACGTCGCGGTCGAGGTCGAGCAGGTACTTGCCGTGCTTGCCGGTCGCAGTCGCTAGTTTTCCTTTCACGCCCTGACCGGTGCGCACGTAGGTGGTACTTATAGCGTTGGGCATGCGACGGGCGGTCCGTCGGAGTAACCCCGGTGGAAAGGACTCGTCAAGGTGACCTACGTCATCGCGTTTCCCTGTGTTGATATCAAGGACAAGTCTTGCATTGAGGAATGCCCGGTCGACTGCATTTACGAAGGCGACCGCATGCTTTACATACAGCCAGATGAGTGTGTTGACTGCGGTGCCTGTGAGCCCGTGTGTCCGGTTGAGGCCATCTTCTATGAAGATGATGTTCCTGACGAGTGGACTGACTACACCGCAGCGAATGTCGAGTTTTTCAGCGAGCTAGGTTCACCCGGTGGCGCGGCGAAGTTGGGTCCTCAGGGTTTCGACGCGGCAATCGTGGCGACCGTTGCGCGTAAGGAACCTGAAAACTGAAATTTGCCCTCCCAGTTTTCCCCTGGGACCGACTCGAACCGATTAGTCAACTTGCCGCTCAGCATCCTGACGGGATAGCCGACCTGACCATCGGCACGCCAGTGGATCCGACGCCAGATCTCGTTCAAGATGCCTTAGCGGCGGCAGCAGATGCACCGGGCTACCCGGCGACCGCCGGCACGGCTCGCGTCGAAGAGGCTGCCCGTTTGTGGTTGCGCCGCCGATGTGATGTGACCCTGGCCAAGGACGACCACGTAATACCCAGCATCGGGTCGAAAGAGATGGTGGCGCTGCTGCCCACCCTGCTTGGGCTCGGCCCCGAGCACACGGTGGTGATTCCGACGTTGGCTTATCCGACCTACGACCTAGGCGCCCGGATAGCCGGCTGCCAGGTGCGGGTCACGGATCGGCCCGAGGATCTGTCCGGGGCAGCCCTTGTCTGGCACAACTCACCTGGCAACCCGTCGGGGCACATCGCCGGCGCTGCTGAGCAGGCGGAGTTCTTGGCCGCGGCCCGGGAAGCCGGGGCTGTCGTCGCATCGGATGAGTGCTACGCGGAGTTTGGTTGGGATGCAGCGGTTGTATCGATGCTGCACGACAGTGTCAGCGGCGGTGACCATCGAGGCATCATGAGTTTGCATTCGCTGTCGAAGCGATCGAATATGGCCGGTTATCGATATGGATTCACCGCCGGTGATGGTGAGGTAATCGTCAGGGTGCTGCAGGTCCGTAAGCACCTCGGCTTGATGGTGCCGATCCCGATCCAAGCTGCCGCGGCTGTTGCTTTCGACGATGACGCTCATGTCGAAGCGCAACGCGAGATTTATTTGCGCCGCCGTAGCGTGCTGGCACCAGCGCTCACCGATGCAGGCTTTCGCATTGACCACAGCCAAGGTGGCCTCTACCTCTGGGCGACGCGCGGGGAAAATTGCTGGGACACCGCACGAGCACTCGCTGAGCATGGCGTGCTGGTGACCCCGGGGGATTTTTATGGCGATGCCGGTGTGGAGCATGTGCGGGTGGCGTTAACAGCAACCGACGATGTGATCGGTCGGACTAAGGCCCGCCTCGCCAGTTTTAGCGGCCGGTAGGCAAGCCGCACCGGCGGTCCCGTCCGAGCGCGCAGCAGGTAGGGTCTCAGCGGGGGCCGAGACAACATCTCGGTACGGTAACGCTGTTCCCTTATTGACCGCCCAGACCCGGGCATTCGTCGGCACCCCGATCGGGGCGCCACTCCAAGGAGGTCGTCCCACGTGACCGAGGCCGTGCTGCATTACCCGGACGGCGAACTCTCGTTCCCCGAAGTCCCAGCCACGATTGGTGAGTCTGGCTACGACATTGCCCCGCTCCTGTCGACAACGGGTCACGTCACCCTCGACCACGGTTTTGTGAACACAGCGTCGTGTTCGTCGGCCGTCACCTACATTGACGGCGACCAGGGGATCCTGCGCTATCGCGGATATCCGATTGAGCAGTTAGCGGAGCAGTCCACCTTTCTAGAGACCGCTTACCTGCTCATCTATGGCGACCTGCCGAGCCCGGAAGCGCTCAACGACTTCAAGTCGAACATCAAGCGACACACCATGTTGCACGAAGACCTGCGTCGCTTTTTTGACGGCTTCCCACCCGATGCTCACCCGATGCCGGTGCTGTCTTCGGCTGTGTCGGCGCTGTCAACGTTCTACCAGGATTCCCTTGATCCCTTCGATCCCGAACAGGTGGAGATTTCCACCATTCGTCTGCTCGCCAAGCTCCCCACGATCGCGGCCTATGCCTATAAGAAGTCGGTGGGTCAGCCCTTCCTTTACCCGGACAACTCACTGGGCTTCGTCGACAACTTCTTGCGCATGACCTTTGGTGTTCCGGCGGAGGATTACCAGATTGATCCGGTGGTGTCCAGGACACTCAACATGCTGCTGCTGCTGCACGCTGATCATGAACAGAACTGTTCAACGTCCACAGTCCGACTCGTTGGTTCCTCGCACGCCAACCTGTTCGCATCGGTGTCTGCCGGCGTGAATGCACTCTTTGGGCCGTTGCATGGTGGAGCTAACCAGGCCGTGTTGGAAATGCTCGAAGGCATTCACGCTTCCGGTGGCGGCGTGAATCACTTCATCCGTCAGGTAAAGAACCGCGAAGACGGTGTAAAGCTCATGGGCTTTGGCCATCGCGTGTATAAGAACTACGACCCTCGTGCAGCGATCGTGAAGAAGGCCGCCTACGAAACGTTCGAAGCGTTGCAGGTCAAGGACCCGCTGCTAGATATTGCTCTTCGACTCGAAGAGGTTGCCCTTGCCGATGACTTCTTCGTATCGCGGCGGTTGTACCCGAATGTTGACTTCTATACCGGCCTGATCTACAAGGCCATGGGTTTCCCGCCCCGCATGTTCACAGTGCTGTTCGCTCTTGGGCGTCTGCCCGGCTGGATCGCGCAGTGGCGCGAAATGATCGACGACCCCGCAACGAAAATTGGGCGCCCGCGTCAGGTGTATGTAGGCGAACCACTGCGCGACTACGCGCCGTTGACCTCACGCTGATTAAGCCGGGTCGTTTTCACTAGTCGAAGGAGTGCAGGGCGGCGTTAAGCCCGCCCCAGTCTCCTTCGCGTGGAAGCACCTGCAGCGCACCAGTTTGTGAATGTCGTCGGAAGAGCAGATCAGGCACACCTGCGAGTTCTCGTGCTTTCACGACCTGGCCATCAGGCGTAGAAATTTGGGCTCCGGCGGTCACGTAGGTGCCCGCCTCCACGATACATCGATCGCCGAGTGGGATGCCGATGCCTGCGTTAGCCCCGATCAGGCAGCCCTGTCCGACGGTGATGATTTCTTGTCCACCCCCGGATAGAGTGCCCATGATGGATGCCCCGCCTCCGATGTCTGAGCCATCGCCCACCACGACACCGGCTGAGATGCGGCCCTCAACCATTGAGGTGCCCAGGGTGCCGGCGTTGAAATTGATGAATCCTTCATGCATCACCACAGTGCCGACGCCTACGTAGGCGCCCAGTCGCACGCGATCAGCGTCGGCAATGCGGACACCGGAGGGCACGACGTAGTCGACCATGCGAGGAAATCGGTCGACGCCGAACACTGTCACGTGATGTCCGTGACTGCGTGCGCGCAACACTGTGTCGGCTAGGTCATCAGTTGCTACCGGACCCAGCGATGTCCAGGCATTCAGTGGCAGGAGGGTGAAGATTCCATCCAGGTTGATGCTGCGGGGGAGGACCAGCCGGTGGGAGATGAGGTGCAACCGGAGGTATGCATCTGCGGCATCACGCGGCGGCGCTGTGAGATCTTCGACAACACATCGCAGCGGGCGGACGTCAACCTGGCGGACGTCGTCGGTGCGGATGGCCGCATCGATAGCGGGCACCGGTAACGGCTGCTTGTTCAGGACAGGCTGGGGGTACCAGACATCCAAGACTGCGCCGTCACGGTAGGTCGCTAGGCCGAGGCCACTGGCTGCATTCACGGTCCGACGCTAGCGCAGGTCGGGCCACCGACATTGGCGACCCGACCTGCGCTGGACTTAACGATGGATGTTCTAGGCGGCGTCTGCAGATGGTTGACCCTGACCCGGGCCACCGCGCTGGCCGGGCTTGCCGGGCTTGCCTGCACCCTCGGGGCGGTCGGCCATCCACTGCTCCATGTCCGCACGGCGCTGCTCGAACTCGGCTTGGGCTTGCGCGCTCATCGCCTTGATGTTCTCCGCGATTACGGCTGAGCCGGAATCGAGGGCGAGGACATGTACGGTGTCACCGACCTGCGCGGTGCCCTCGGCACGATCCCGCTGCTGGGTGGTGTCGGCGTCGATGGTGTACGTCTGGCTAAAGCCATCAGAGCTTTCCACCGTGATGGCGGTTGCACTCACGTTGGTGACCTCGCCGCGTTGAATCAACTGTGTCTGCACGGCGCCATCTTGAGTCTCGACCACGATCTCACCGTGAAGCATGTCCTTCCCAATCGCACTGTGCCCACCGGGGCCGCGACCTTTGCGCTCATGGTTCTGCTCGCCTTCGCCTGACTGGTCATCAGTCTCAGACGTAGCGCCGGTGGAAGACTCTGGAGTTGTTGAGTTATTGGTTTCGTCGTCAGCTTGTGCTGCCGCGGCAAAACCGGCAAGCCCGGTCACCGCGAGTGCTCCTGCGGCGATAGCGGTAACGGTTCGTCGGTGTCCCATGGTGCGCTCCCTCACTATTTCGGCGATCGTGTTATCGCCAAGTAAAGAGAGCCTCACAGGGAAGTGTATGGACCGTATTCGGCGAATGTTCGCGTTAGGTAAAGATCAACAACTAGGCCAGGCCGCGGCGGTTTACGCTGGGTTGTCGCAGGCCACGAATTGCATCGACCATGTCGACGGTTTGCCGGGTAGCGGGTACGTCATGGACGCGAAACACCCGAGCACCCAACCAGGTGGCGATAGACGTGGCGGCCAAGGTGCCGGTGAGGCGGTCTATCGGCACTGGTATGTCGAGTGTTTCGCCAACAAAGTCCTTGCGAGACAGGGACACCAGCACCGGCCAGCCGGTGTCTACCATCTCATCAAGCCTTCGCGTGACCTCTAGAGACTGTCGTGTGTTGAGCCCGAAATCGTGTCCGGGGTCAATGATGATGCTTTGTGGATTCACCCCACTGTGTTCAGCCTGCTCAGCCAGGGCAAGAGTGCGCTGCAATACATCTGCCATTACGTCAGGATAGGCCACCCGATGCGGACGTGTTCGTGGCTGTTGCCCGCCCGCATGGGTACAGACGATGCCGACGGAGTGGCTGGCAGCGACAGCAAAAATATCAGGTTCGACGCCGCCCCATGCGTCGTTGATTAAGGATGCGCCGGCTGTGCAGGCCACATCGGCAACCTCGGCCCGCCAGGTGTCAACGCTAATAATGAGCTTCGGATGACGCTCGTGAAGGGCGGCAATGAACTCGGCGGTGCGGGAGATCTCCTCGCGAGTGGATACCGCCTTCCCCGGCCCAGCTTTCACGCCGCCAACATCGAGGATATGCGCACCAGCGGCAACCGCAGCATCGGCGGCCAGCAACGCTGGTTCGTCGGCGAATGTGGCGCCAGCGTCATAAAAGGAGTCCGGTGTGCGGTTGATGATGGCCATCACCAGGCGGTCATAAATGCCAAATGTCTGGCCATTGAGAACAAGGGACCGTGGTGGCACGTGAGGATCACGACGACCGATTGGGCTAGGCGCTGCGGTGAAGGGGACGTCCATGGCACCATGATGTCTATGGCGCTGCTCTTTGTGCTCGTTGGGATAGTCGTGATTACCGCTACCTTCCTGCTCGCGACCAACCGATGGCCCGATCCTGGCCTCGTTGAGGACCCGGGCGACCGCCTTCCACCATCCTTGGTGGACGTGCCCCTGGGCCGGCTGCACGCCTCAGACATCGAAGAACTCCAGCTTGACCAAGCCACCCGCGGTTATCGCATGGCGGATGTAGACGCGGTTCTCACGAGGCTGACCGAAGAAATTGCTGCCCGTGATGCGCAGTTGGCACAGGTGCAAGCGCCTGAGGAGTCGGATCTGCCCGAACGGCCCCTGCAGTAGCCCATTTGCTGCACACCACCTGCTGACCAGACCCAAAGCGCAGGGTGAAGCCGCATAGGAGATAATGACCTTTAGTTCAGGCGCACCCGCGCCGATGCTCAACCGGTCATCGCACCGGGCATATGCGCAAACGAAGGGATCGACCATGGCCGCCATGAAGCCACGGACGGGCGACGGCCCGATGGAGGTTACGAAGGAGGGCCGTGGTTATGTCATGCGGGTCCCCCTCGAAGGCGGCGGTCGACTCGTGGTGGAGTTGAATGCCACAGAAGCGACCGAACTCGGCGATAAACTTATTGAAGCGGTCGTTTAAAGCCCATCATCGCTACTCGTTGGACGCCACACTGCCAGACACATTCCACTGCCTACCGTCGCCAGCGTCGTGGTCCACGCCTCATGCGCGTGTAGTGCCGCGATGAGTTCGCGGTCAAGATGTTCGGCATCAATGCACATCGCTAAGACCCCGCCCGGGCGCATCACCGAAGAAATCTCCGCGAGCATGATCTCGGGATCGCCCAGCGCCGGTGCACTGGGCGTGAGCACCACCAGCGCGTAGGAACCCTCGGTGAGTCGCGTGATCACGTCGGTTGCGTCGCCAGCGATGAATCGGCACCGGTGAGCGGCGTGGTCCATGGCGGCCACCGTTCGTCGGGCGATTGAATGCAGGGCCGGATCTGCGTCAACGGAGGTCACCACCGATGCGGCGGGCAGCCCCGCGAGCAACCAGCCGGTAGAAACGCCGGTCCCGGTACCTAGTTCGAGGACCTGGGCGGGTTGGGTCAGGCTGGCTATCCACCGCAGCAGGCTGCCCACCGCCGGGGCCACCGTCAGAACATCTCTTTCTTGCCCATGTTGCCTCGCTTCAACGAGGGCCAATGGTTCGTGTGCAGCGGAGTTGACGTAGGCCCAGGTGACCGGGCTAGGCGGTAAATCAGATGTTGAACTCACAAAATCGCACCCTACGCCCCCCGACCTACGGAGGTGGGCCGATGCCGGGTTTCCGGTCGACCAGGTACCTGACGCGATGATTAATCAGGGGTGCCACACTCGTGCCGTGAGCGATGACGACCAACCTGTGCGCCCGCCAGCGTCATGGTGGTTGATCGCAGGTCTGGTTGTTGCGCTTATTGGCCTCATCGGAGCCGCCCTAGGAATCGCTATCGGTGTGGGTGCCGAGGCTGCGGATCAACGCCCCGGTACAACGGGAATCACTCAATCGCTGCCCCAGCAGGATGCCGATCGACTTCCCCCCGCTGCGGGAACGATCGCTGCGGTTGCTGCCGCGACGCTGCCAGCTGTGGTGTCTATCGCGGTAGAGGGCGGTGGCAGTGCTGGCACCGGATCTGGGTTCGTGATTGATGCCGGTGGTTACATTGTGACCAACAGTCATGTGATCGAGGCAGCAGCAGAAAGCGTCGATGGCACCGTGCGGGTGGTCTTTTCCAACGGAAACCAAACCGAAGCATTAATCATCGGTCGAAACGTTTCTGCCGATGTTGCCGTGATTCAGGTGACCGATCCAGAAATCCTCGGTGGCCAACTGGCGATCGTCGCCTGGGGTGAAAGCGAAGCGTTGGCTGTTGGCGATTCGGTGATCGCGATCGGGGCACCACTTGGTTTGGCCGGTACCGTCACCGCCGGCATTGTTAGTTCGCTCGATCGGCCCGTCACCACCGGCTCTGCCGACCGGACCGCATTTATCAATGCGATTCAGATCGACGCCGCTATCAATCCGGGCAACTCCGGTGGGCCGCTGCTCAATAGTGAAGGCCGCGTTGTGGGCGTGAACTCTGCGGTCGCAACATTGGCCGCCGCTGGTGGTTCGGGCAGCATCGGTCTCGGCTTCGCAATCCCCGCCGATTCTGCCGAACGCATCGTCAACGAGATCATCGAGACCGGCACATCGGCCACCCCCGTGATCGGTGTTGTTTTGGACGTGAACTTCGCCGGAACCGGGGCGCTCATCGAGGAGGTCACCGCGGGCGGCCCAGCAGCGAACGCGGGCATCCAGCCTGGAGATGTCATCACCGCTGTCGATGGGCGTCCGGTTACCGATGCGCGCACCCTGGTGATTGCGATTCGCTCGAATGCGCCGGGTGATTCCATCGTCCTCACGGTCAACCGAGCGGGTCAGCAGGAGCAGGTCTCGGTCATCCTGGCCGGGGATCAGCGCGACTAGGTGCAGGTCTGATGTGCGGATAACACATTAAACTGTGGCTTAGGCGACATGACCGGGAGCACCGACGTAGGGTGGGGTCATGTTTGATGTCGGAATTGGCGAAATCGCGATTCTTGCGGTCATCGGGTTGTTGATTTTCGGACCCGAAAAACTGCCGAAGGCCGCAGCCGACGCGGCGCGGATGCTACGCAATCTGCGTGCGATGGCAACGAACGCTCGCCAAGATCTTGTCGATTCTGCCGGAATTGATGTGGGTGATACGAAAAAGGCGCTGCAGGAATTTAGTCAATATCACCCTAAGCGCCTGATGAGTGATCTACTCGGCGACGACACACCCGCTGATCCGAAAGCAGGGCCCGGCCGTTCCGCGAGTCCGACCCCTCGATTCGACCCCGACGCTACCTAGCGTACGGCGGGGGTGAGGCCAAGGGATTGGCCCACGAGTCCGCGTGGTTTCCCTGCCAGGCGGGCGGCCATGTCGATCAGCATCGCCGCGGCGGGCGCATCCGGATCGGCAAGGACGAGAGGCTGGCCTGCGTCCCCGCCAATTCGTAGTCGAGGATCGAAAGGCACCCGCCCCATCAGCGGGACAGACGTGCCCAAACCAGCGCTCAACTGTTCTGCCACTCGCGCGCCACCGCCCACACCGAACAGGTCGATCGGTTCACCACAGTGCGGGCACGGGAAGCCGCTCATATTTTCAATAACTCCGGTTACATTTTGCTTCAGCTGCTCAGCCAGCATGCCTGCCCGCACCGCAACGTCGGCTGCCGCAGCCTGGGGCGTAGTCACCACCACGAGTGAGGCGCTGGGAAGAAGCTGTGCGGTGGACATCGCAATGTCGCCGGTACCGGGGGGCAGATCAAGCAGGAGCACATCTAGGTCGCCCCACCAGACGTCGGAGAGAAACTGTTGCAGCGCACGGTGAAGCATGGGCCCACGGAACGCCACCGGCTGGCTGGAGCCACCGGGCTTAAATGGCAGCATCGAGATGGCGCGAACGCCGTAGGCTTCGCTCGGCATGATCATGCCTTCAACGACCGTCGGTGCTGTGGTGATACCGAGGAGCCCCGGAATGGAGTGGCCGTAGATGTCGGCGTCAACGATGCCAACCGTATGACCAGCAGCAGCCATGGCCACCGCCAAATTGACGGTGACGGAAGACTTCCCGACCCCTCCCTTGCCTGAAGTGATCGCATACACGTGCGTGCGATTACCGGGTTGGGTGAAGACGATTTCCTTCTCCTCGCGTCCACCCTGCAGCGTGGATCGCAATTTCTTTCGCTGCTCATCATTCATCACATCAAGTTCAACCTGGACCTCGCTGACCCCGCGCACGCTGCCCACCGCGATGGTGATCCGCTGGGTGATCGTGTCCTTCATCGGGCAGCCGGAGACGGTGAGAAAGATGGCGACCTTAACGACGCCGCCGTCAATGTCGACTGACTTGACCATGCCGAGATCGGTGATCGGTCGATGGATCTCTGGATCCTCTACCTTGGCGAGGGCTGCCTGAATGTCTTCGGGATTAATCGATGCCATCCCACGATGCTATGGGCACTAGGCGGTGGGTGCCGAACCGCCATCGTTCTCGTCCCGCTCAAGGGAGTTGGTCCATGCCATCGTGATTTCTTCCACGGCGTCGCGCAGTTCACCGCGCAGGTAGTCGCGGGTGGCGACTTCGCCGAGGGCTAGTCGCAGGGCAGCAATCTCGCGGGCGAGGTATTCCGCGTCCGCCATGACACGTTCGGTCATCGCCCTGTCTTCCAAATACTGCACACGATCTCGATCAGACTGCCGATTTTGGGCAAGCAAAATGAGAGGTGCCGCGTAGGAGGCCTGCAAAGACAGCAGCAGGGTGAGGAAGATGAACGGATAGGCATCGGGTTTGAGGTTGTCCGGGGCGAAAATGTTCCAGGCCAACCACAGGCTGATCGCCAGGGTCATCCAGGCGATGAAGTTCCACGAACCAATGAAGCGGGCGATGCGTTCAGAGATCCGGCCGAAGTTCTCCGGGTCATAACTCGGCCCCCGCAGACGCCCGCGTTCAAGTGGCTGATCGAGTCGGATCTCGGTGCGTCGTCGGCGCGGCAGAGGAGGACGGGCCATCACGGCACCTCCACTTCTGAAGCCCGTACGTCACTGACGCGATCACGCCAGTCGGCGGGCAGCATGTGGTCGATGAGGTCGTCGACGGTGACCACGCCGATGAGGTGATCGGTCTCGTCAACAACGGGAAGAGCAACGAGGTTGTAGGTCGCAAAGTAACGGGCGACTTCACCCACCGGTGTTTCGGCCCTAATCGGTTCTAGCGCAACGTCAAGCAGGGCCGTTACTAACGTGGCCGGCGGTTCGCGAAGCAGGCGTTGAAAATGGCATGTGCCGATATAGCGCCCCGTGGGAGTTTCCAAGGGAGCGCGCACGATGTACACCTGGCCGGCCAGTGCGGGGGAAAGATCAGGATTGCGAATGTGAGCGAGTGCATCAGCGACCGTGGCATCCGGTGGCAGCAGGATGGGTTCGGTGGTCATCATGCCGCCAGCGGTGTAGTCGTCGTAGCGCAGCAGGCGGCGAATATCGGCTGCCTCTTCAGGTTCCATGCGTTCAAGTAGGTCAGCGGCCTGCTCGGGCGGTAACTCAGAAATAAGATCCGCCGCGTCGTCGGGGTCCATTTCTTCGAGCACATCGGCGGCTCGCTCAGCTTCTAGGCGCTGCAAGATCTCGACCTGATCGTCCTCGGGTAGTTCTTCGAGGACATCGGCGAGGCGTTCGTCGTCTAGTTGCCGGGCAACCTCGATGCGTCGCTTTTGGCTGAGGTCCATGAGTGCGCGAGCTAGGTCGGCTGGTCTCAGGTTTTCCATCGTCGATAGTAAATGCTCCGCACCCTGCTCGGCGGTGGGAAGCGTTAAGCCGTTGACGTCGTTAAAGTCTACGATCCGGCTCTCTCCGCGCCGGCGCAGTCGACCTTTCAGGCGTACGTAAATCTGGGAAACTTCCCAGTCGCTGTACGCCTGCCGGTCAATGGCCACATCCATTACGGTCACCGTACTTCGGTCGGTGGTAGCCGCATCCGACTTAGGCTCGCCCGGTTCGACGAGCGTGACGTGCCGGTCGAGAAGATCAGCCATGACCAGGGTTTCGCCGGGCCGCTGCTCAAAGCGACGAAGGTTAACGACGCCGTTGACCAGAATCTGATGGGAATCGATGGCGCTGACCTTGGTCATCGGAATGAAGATGCGGCGGCGACCGACGACTTCAACGACGAGGCCGAGCACCCGAGGTGGCTTGCGGTCGGTACGCAGCAGCACCACGATGTCGCGGAGACGGCCCACCTGGTCGGCTTTAGGGTCAAAGACACCCGCGCCGGCGAGGCGGGCGACAAAGACTCGGGCGGCGGTGCTCACAGGTACTGAGGCTAGCCGATGGAGCGGGCCTCGTTGGTCATGCTTGGCCAACGATGGGTAATCTCACCATATGACAACGCATCCTGATGTGCCTCGTGGTCAGCGTTCACGTCGGTCCAACCTCGCTGTTCCCGGCTCGAGCCCGAAGATGCTGGATAAAGCCCGAGGTCTGCCTGCAGACCAGGTCTTTATGGACATCGAAGACGCTGTGGCGCCCCTGGCCAAGCCAGAGGCCCGGGTCAATATCGTGGCCGCGCTGAATGAAGGCGGTTATGAAGGCAAAGTTCGCACCGTACGTGTGAACGACTGGACGACGCAGTGGACCTACGCCGATGTCGTGGCCATTATGGAAGGCGCCGGTCACAATCTTGACTGCATCATGCTGCCCAAGGTGCAAACCGCGGATCAGGTTGTGGCGCTGGACCTGTTGATGACCCAGATCGAGAAATCCATGGGCCTGCCGGTGGGACGAATTGGTATCGAGGCACAAATCGAAAATGCCATGGGGCTGATCAATGTCGATGCGATTGCTGCTGCGAGCCCGCGGGTAGAGACGATCATTTTTGGTCCGGCTGATTTCATGGCCAGCATCAACATGAAGTCGCTGGTGGTGGGGGAGAATCCACCGGGCTATGACACCGGCGACGCCTACCACTACATCTTGATGCGTATTCTGATGGCTGCTCGTGCCTATGACCTGCACGCCATCGATGGCCCCTACCTTCAAATTAAGGATGTTGATGGATACCGGCGAGTGGCTGGTCGCAGTGCGGCCCTGGGCTTTGATGGCAAGTGGGTGCTGCACCCCGGCCAGGTGGATGCGGCCAACGAGGTGTACAGCCCGCGACAAGAGGACTACGACCACGCTGAATTGATTCTGGATAGTTATGAGTTCTTCACCTCCGCAGCCGGTGGAGCCAAGGGTGCAGTGATGCTCGGCGACGAGATGATTGATGAGGCAAGCCGAAAAATGGCACTGGTCATCGCGGCGAAGGGACGGGCCGCAGGCATGGTGCGCAACGAACAGTTCACGCCCCCGCAGGTCTAGCGCGCCATGGGTCATGACACGCGGTGAGTGAGGTATTGGGTTGACTCCCGGTGCGGCGCGCCGTCACCTTGGCATCGACGCGGCTGCGTCACCCGAACAGGTGCGGGCTGCGTGGCGCCTGTGGGCACGGATGGCCCACCCAGACCACGGTGGCGACCCAGCGCAGTTCCGGCTGCTCTGCCAGGCCCGCGATGTGCTGCTCCACAGCGCCTCTGCCAAGCCGTCACATCAGCACGCCGCCCCACCGAACCAGCATGCGTGGGCTCCGGCCCATCGGCGCAACTGGCGTGAAATCACTCGGCGACCCACGCGCAGGGCGGCCGTGCTTGCGTCTGCATTAATTTCCCTAGGCCTCCTTCTGGCCCTGCTGCCACAGATCTTTCCCGGTGCACCGTTGGTTCTATCGGCAGCCCCAGCAGCTCTGGGGGCGGCCGGAGTGGCCCTGTACTTGCGTGATCAAATTCTGGTGGTCACCGCCGATGTCGGACATCGCATTGTTGGTGTCACCCTCATCTGGCTGCCCCTTGCAACGGGCCAGGTTGTGCTGGCCGAAACCGTCGGGGTGTCCCTGTTGACCGTATTGCCGTTGCTCGCGCTACCCCTGGTGGCGGTGGTGGCAGCGCAGAACCCGGGCGCGGGCCTACGGCGCCACCCGATGCGCTAGACAAAGCCGATTTGGTGAACGTCCGTTAGCATCGTAAAAACAGGGGTGTACCGCCTGAGACACCCGCACCCATCATCGCCCGGAGGAATCATGTCGCGACTCGCTCAAACTGACGGCTTAACCGATGTGCAGGAGCAGATCCTGGAAGCCGTTCGCGACTTCGTCGATAACGAAATCCTGCCCAACGCTAACTTCCTCGAGCACAAGGATGAGTACCCGGCCGACATCGTTGAGGGCCTGAAGGAACTCGGCGTCTTCGGTCTGATGATCCCAGAGGAGTACGGCGGTCTAGGCGAGTCACTGTTGACCTATGCGCTGGTCATTGAGGAAATCGCGCGTGGATGGATGAGCGTCAGCGGCGTGGTCAACACCCACTTCATCGTCGCCTGGATGCTGATGCAGCACGGCACAGACGAGCAAAAAGCCCATTTCCTACCCCGCATGGCCACCGGTGATGTGCGCGGTGCGTTCTCGATGTCTGAGCCCGGATGCGGATCTGATGTATCCGCGATCCAGAGTAAGGCGGTCCGCGAAGGCGATGAATTTGTTTTGAACGGTCAGAAAATGTGGCTCACCAATGGGGGCTCCTCCACCCTGGTGGCCGTGCTCGTGCGAACCGATGCTGAGAGTGCAGAAGATGCCAGTGTGTATCGCCGCATGACCACGTTCTTGATTGAGAAGCCCGCTGGTTTCGGAGAGGTGTTACCGGGACTCACGATTCCGGGCAAGATCGAAAAAATGGGCTACAAGGGTGTGGACACCACCGAACTCATTATGGATAACTTCCGGCTACCCGCCAATACGGTGCTCGGTGGTGAGTGCGGTCAGGGCTTCTACCAGATGATGGACGGGGTAGAGGTGGGTCGCGTGAATGTCGCTGCCAGAGCGTGCGGTTTGGCAACCCGAGCCTTCGAGCTGGGCGTGGAATATGCCCAGCAGCGCGTCACATTCGGCAAACCCATCGCCGAACACCAGGCGGTTGCGTTCCGGTTGGCGGAGATGGCGACGAAGGTGGAGGCCGCTCACCAGATGATGATTATGGCGGCGCGTAAGAAAGACTCTGGCGACCGCAACGACCTGGAATCAGGGATGGCGAAGATGCTAGCCAGTGAATACTGCAAGGAGGTCGTGGAAGATTCCTTCCGCATTCACGGCGGATACGGTTACTCCAAGGAGTATGAGATTGAACGCCTCTACCGTGAAGCGCCCATGCTGATGATCGGCGAAGGCACCGCAGACATTCAGAAGATGATTATCGCGCGGCGGTTGTTGGAGAACTACAAATCACGCTCGTGAGCGACGTGTTCGTAGCAGGCGGTCAAGGCCCCAAAAAATGAGGTTGAGTATGAGGGCAAAGACCACGATCCCCACCACATTGATCATCACCGTGCCGTAGCCGTTTGTCACGACGTCAACGAACGGGTACGGGTAGGCGTCGATAATGGCACCGCGGATCAGCGCGAAAACCAACCAGGCGATGGGCAGCACGAAGGAAAGGGCAATCACGCGCGGATTGATCCATCCGCGCGGACCCACAATCAGCCACACCAGCACGGTCAGTACCGGAGTGATCTGGTGTTCAATGGAATTGGCGATCGCGCCCAGCCCCTCCGGGCTTGAGTCGCCGGCCAGAATCAGGTTGTACACCACACCGGTCACGGTGATCATCAAGACCGTGTCAAGGCGGAGCACGCGGAAAATACGACCATCGCGATTGGGATTGAGAAACAAAATCGTGAGAATGACCGCGACAAGAATGTTGGACAGGATCGTGAAGTAGGTGAAGTAGTCGAAAATTCGACCTAGGGCGCCCTGTTCGTTGTTACCCAGAATGGATGGCACCGTATTGTCACTGGGATAGGTGCCCAGGGTGGTGATGACAAATTGCAAGATCACCCCGCTCCACGCAACGAGGGCGTTAATGCCAAAAAGCGGGCGGGCCCAGGAAGATACGGGCCGAGGGATGGTCAAACTCTCCTGCGTCATGGCGGGTTAGGCTACGGCACCGGCTGATCAGTGCGGCATAGCCGGGGTGGATTGACGTCTATGACGGCGATAGGGAGGACACCGATGGCGATGGAAATTCACTGCGTGGGTGGCATTATTTTCGATCCGCAGGGGCGGCTGCTGCTGATCAAGCGCGGCCATTCGCCCTCTCGGGGCGCCTGGTCGCTGCCCGGAGGGCGAATAGAACCGGGCGAAACACACGCGCAGGCCCTAGTGCGCGAAATTCGTGAAGAAACCGGCCTAACAGTGCAACCGGGCGGACTGGCGGGAGTGATCGACATTCCTGCGGGCCCGGAGGAGATTTTCGTCGTGCACGATTATGCCACCCATGGCCACTCAGGCGAGCTGATGGCCGGCGATGACGCGGTTGAGGCCCGTTGGTTTAGCCGGTCTGAGCTTGATGACCTTCACACAACCCCCGGCCTGGTCGCAACACTGACCGCGTGGGGGTTGTGTGAAGGGAATTGAACTATTTTGCCGGTGCGCTGGCCGGGCCGGTGCCGCCGCGGGTTCGACGCCGCTGACGGCGTTTCGTTGCGTCCGGGGTAGCGGCTTTCTTTTTCGCCGGTGCATCGGTAGTTCGTGAGCCGTGCGGGGTACGCGCAGCTTTTTGGCCCCCAGATTTACCGGGACCACCGATGTCTTCGACCTGTTCGGCGCCTAGGCCGGCCCGGGTGCGGGAGGTGCGGGGCAGTTTTCCAGAAACACGCGGGTCGATGCTGAGTCCGGTGAAAACATGATCGCTCGTGGAGTACGTTTCGACAGGTTCGGCAAAGGCCAAACCTAGGGCCTTGTTGATCATCTGCCAGCGCGCGATGTCGGCCCAGTCAACGAGGGTGACCGCCACACCGGTCGCACCCGCGCGGCCGGTGCGACCGACGCGATGCAGGTAGGTTTTTTCATCGTCGGGGCATTCGTAGTTGATGACGTGGGTAACGCCTTCAACGTCGATACCTCGCGCTGCCACGTCGGTTGCCACGAGCACGTCAACCTTGCCCGTGCGAAACGCACGAAGTGCCTGTTCGCGTGCTCCTTGGCCTAGGTCTCCGTGGACGCTAGCCACGGCGAAACCGCGCTCGGTGAGATCGTCGGCCACTTTTTGTGCCTTGCGCTTAGTGCGGGTAAACACCATCACCAAGCCACGATCCTTCGCTTGCAGGATCCGCGCCAAAAGTTCGACCTTGTCCATGGGGTGTGCTCGCCACACATGCTGCTCAATGGTGTCTACGGTGGCGCTTTCATCACCGGGAGTGCTTGCTCGGATGTGGGTGGGCTTAGTCATGTACCGACGAGCAAGGTTCACGATTTGCCCCGGCATGGTGGCCGAGAAAAGCATGGTTTGGCGGACGGGAGGAATCAGAGCAACGATGCGCTCAACATCGGGGAGGAACCCCATGTCGAGCATCTCGTCAGCCTCATCGAGGACAAGCACCCGCACCTCGCCAAGTCGCAGATTGCCACGTTGGGCGAGGTCAATCAGGCGCCCGGGGGTGCCCACGACCACCTCGACACCGCGAGTAAGCGCATCGATTTGGGGTTCGTATGCGCGGCCGCCGTACACGCTCAATACGCGTGTGCCCATCTTGGCGCTGGCGCGTTCAAGGTCAGTGGCAACCTGAAGACACAGTTCACGGGTGGGCACAACGATAAGTGCTTGTGGTGCAGCACCTTTAGTGCCGCTGGACTCAATGTTCATGAGTAGGGGGATGCCAAAGCCAAGGGTTTTTCCGGTGCCGGTCTTGGCCTGGCCAATCAGGTCGCGTCCTTCGCGAGCAAGGGGCAGACACATGGCCTGGATCGGAAAGGCCTGTTCAATTCCTTGCTCGGCCAGCGCCGCCACGATGGCCGGATCGGCACCAAGTTCGGTAAAGGTCGGGGGGATCTCCGGCGGAGTCAGCGGTGACTCTTCGATGCCGTTATCTGCTGCTACTTCGGCTACTGCGGTTTCGGTTTGGGTTGTATCTGTTACGGGGTTCAGGGGATTCTCCACACATTCGATGCGAGTTCGCGGGCACCGCACCCGAGGGCGGATATCGGTACATATTCGGGGGCGCCGACGCGCGTCTCGCTGGTCTTCAATCGCGTATCCACGCTGGATTCGCGAATTTGGTTGGGGCGGTCAATGAATTTAGGGACTCACGCCCCTCCTCATGCTGCGGTTGCAGCGTGTTCATCCTACCCCGGTGGGTACTAGGGTCTTGACCTGTGGGCGAGGGAGAGGTCATTCGTGAGCAGATTTCGGCCGATCCGTTGAGTTGGACGCCGGAGTACCGCGCCGGCGTTATTGATTTACTCGGAGTGTTGGCCTATGGCGAACTCAGTGCCTGTCAGCGCATGGCCGCCGATGCAGCGCTGGCACCCACCCTTGAAGATGAAGTGGCGCTACTTTCGCTGGTAGGCAATGAGTTTAGACATTTCACCATGCTCAAAGCCCGACTCGAACAACTCGGGGTAAGCGTCAACGATGCGATGACCCCATTTCGGGCAGCGATCATCGGTTTCCACGACCACACCGCCCCGAGCGACTGGTGGGAGGGGCTGGTGAAGGTTTATGTTGGCGATGGGATCGCGACTGACTTCTACCGTGAGATCGCCGCCTATATTGACCCCGATACGCAAGCCGTTGTGCTCAGCGTGTGCGCCGACCCGGGCGCCTCCGACTACGTGATTCGGCGAGTTCGTGAGGGAATTGCCCAGGATCCGCGGGTGGCTGGCCGGTTGGCCCTGTGGGGGCGGCGGTTGGTGGGCGAGGCGCTCAGCCAGGCACAGCGGGTCGCGGTGGACCGCGACGGGCTGACACACCTACTGGTGGGCAATGTTGAACAGCCGGGTGCAGATTTGGCGGAAATTGGGCGAATGTTAGCTCGGATGACTGACGCTCACGCGGCCCGCATGCAAACACTGGGGCTATCTGCTTAAGAGGTGCTGCCAAACCCCACGCGGCGGCTGGCCGAGTCGCCGAGCTCGACGTAGGCAATGCGGTCGGCCGGAATCAAAATAGTACGACCCCGGTCGTCATTAAGGTTGAGAACTGCGCCATCGGTGAGTGCTTTTTGCACTGCCTTGGTGATATCCCCTGCGGAATCGGTGCTGTCGAACGTGATTTCGCGAGCGGTATGCAGCACGCCAATCTTGACCTCCACGAACAACGCCTCCCACGACGGTGAACAGCCAACCCAGGCGGGTAGACGGTAATGCTGTGCCAGATGGACGGTGCGGCTCATCGAGAGCCTCGCCCGTATCAATCTATGTGCAGGCTAACCCAGGATCAGGCGTCTGGCATGGGCGGGTGACTGCGGGGGAAACCGCGGATGCCACGCCAACCCAGCGACGAGACAAGATCGATGGCGGTAGCTCGGGCAACGCCATCGCGGTCGCGCAACCAGCTGCGAGCGGCGACGTGGGCCATACCGAGCAAACCGCCGGCCAGTAGATGGGCCTCTTCTTCGGATAGCCCGGTGTCGGTAGCGATCACGCGACTGAGTAGACCTGCGGTGGCTGCGTCGGCTGCTTCCATGCGGTCGCGCACGGCAGGTTCGTGTGGCAGGTCACTTTCGAAGATCAGGCGGTAGGGGCTGTCTGGCTCATCCACGAATTCAAAGTACGCACCCACCGCCGCCCGAACGCGCTGCTGGTTGTCGGTGGTGGTGGCCATAGCGATCTGAACCGTGCGCAGTAGTTCGCCAATTCCCTCGTCGAGGAGGGCAAGGTACAGATCCAGTTTCCCCGGGAAATGCTGGTAGAGAACCGGCTTGCTTATGCCGGCTCGGTCAGCGATGTCGTCCATTCCAGCGAGGTGGTAACCCTGGGCCACGAACACTTCGCGGGCAGCGACGAGGAGTTGAGCTCGACGTTCCTCGCGGGGTAACCGCGTGGTGGCGCGTTCCCCGGCGACCGACATGCTCACATCGTAACGAGAGCCCGACCCCCAACCGTGATCGCAATGCCTTCAGGGGTGATCATGGTGAACGTGTCATCGTCATTGAGTTGGTCACCACATCTACTGCCCATGCCCGACGGGGCCATCAACGTTCGGGTGTCACATCGTCATACCAGGATCGTTGATGGGATGCCGGTGATGTCACATGACCGGCCGCAGGCTGTCATGATCCACGGTTTGGGCGGCTCTTCCCTGAACTGGATCGAGCTCATGGATGTGCTCGATGACGACCTTGCGATGACGGCGATCGACCTGCCCGGGTTTGGGTTTTCGCCACCGCCGCGAGATGGCGATTATCGGCCCAGCGGACACGCGCGTCAGGTGGCACGACTGCTTGATGCACTCAATCGCAACGCGATCTCCTCGCGGGGTTTTCACGTGTTCGGTAATTCACTCGGCGGGAACGTTGCGGTGCATCTAGCCGCTGATCGTCCCGACCTAGTGGCCACGTTGACCCTCCTGTCACCGGCGCTGCCAAGTACTCGAATCCGGCGGGGTGCAGCACATATGCCGGTTATTGCGATCCCCGGCGTCGGTGAACGTCTTGTTCGCCGATACCTGCAACTTCCCGTGGAACAACGGGTCAACGACACGGTTCGCTCGGTCTATGGTCGACCGGAACGTATGGCCGATAATCGACGCGAACTTATTGCCGACGAAGTGCTCAGGCGCGATGAGTTGCCCTACGTCACCGATGCCACCCTGTCGTCTCTGCGTGGACTCATCTCTACCTTCGTGGACCCTCGAAGCAATCGAGTGTGGAAGTTGGCCGAGCGTATTCAGTGTCCGACCCTCGCCGTATACGGGCAGCGAGATCAATTGGTGGACCCCAAGGGTGCCCACCGCATTACCCGACACTTTCGCGATGCCCATGTGATGGTGCTGCCCGATTCCGGCCATGTTGCGATGATGGAACACCCGGCGGAGGTTGCCGCGGCGTGGCGAGATCTGGTGGGTCGCCCCTAGGGTGGGAACACATCCCCCGTCTCCGTTGTTGCACTACCAAAGACGCTAGCGCCCGTCAGCCGCCACTTGCCGCCCGTGTGAGGAGCACTCCTATGTCGAACCCGATCGTGCTACCCCCGTTGGTCGAGCCCGCCACCGACCTCAGCATCGATGAGGTGCGTCGTTACAGTCGCCATCTGATCATCCCCGATGTGGGAATGAATGGTCAGAAGCGCCTGAAAAACGCCCGCGTCCTATGCGTGGGCGCAGGGGGCCTGGGCTCACCGGCATTGATGTATCTCGCCGCTGCCGGTGTTGGCACCTTGGGCATCGTGGAGTTCGACGTGGTGGATGAATCCAATCTTCAGCGTCAAATCATCCATGGCGCGAGCGATATTGGTCGGCCCAAGGCAGAAAGCGCCCGCGACAGCATCAAGGAGATCAACCCCTACGTCGACGTGATCATGCACGAAGAGCGGCTGGACTCCACCAATGTGATGGGGATCTTCGCCGACTACGACCTGATCGTTGACGGCACCGACAACTTCGCAACGCGCTACCTGGTCAACGATGCCTGCGTTCTGCTCAATAAGCCCTATGTCTGGGGATCAATTTTTCGATTCGATGGACAGGCCAGTGTTTTCTGGTCTGAATTTGGCCCGTGCTACCGCTGCCTCTACCCCGAACCCCCGCCTCCGGGCATGGTGCCTTCGTGCGCAGAGGGTGGCGTACTGGGCGTGCTGTGCGGTTCTATCGGTTCCATCCAGGTGACCGAGGCGATTAAGTTGATTGTTGGCATCGGCGAACCTCTGGTGGGTCGACTGAAGGTGTATGACGCACTGGAAATGACCTACCGCGAGGTTCGGGTACGTAAAGACCCTGATTGCGCGGTGTGCGGTGAGCATGCCACCGTTACCGAACTCATTGACTACGAGGCTTTTTGCGGGTCCATTTCAACCGAGGCTGCCGATGCTGCACGAGACTCCACCATCAACGTTCGTGAACTCAAGCAGATGCTCGATGAACGCGAACGAGGCGAACGAGACTTCGTTCTCATTGATGTGAGAGAGCCGGTTGAATGGGAAATCTCCCAGATTCCCGGCGCCATTTTGATTCCCAAGGGTGAGTTCATGGATGGATCCGCGTTAGAGAAACTACCCACCGATAAACCTGTTGTACTGCACTGCAAAGTGGGCGGAAGGTCGGCTGAAGCATTGGCCGTGGTGAAGGGCGCAGGCTTTACCGATGCCATCCATGTGGGCGGCGGAATTGCAGCTTGGGTTGACCAGATCGAGCCACACCAGGCTGCCTACTAGACTGCGCCGGTGCGTGGAGCCGGGACACTGCTGAATATGGCAGCGATTATTGTCGGCTCCGGTCTAGGCATTCTGCTCGGTTCTCGCCTTCCCGATCGCACTCGCGAACTGACCACCCAAGCCCTCGGGCTGGTTGTCCTTGTGGTTGCTGCGCTCAATGTTGCCGCTCTCCTCGATGCTGACTGGATTGGCGATGTCGGCTCGGCTGCACCCATCTTGATCTGCCTTGCCGCTATCGTGATCGGCGGCGTTATTGGTTCGCTATTACGCATCGAAGCGCGCCTAGAGGGGATGGGCGGATGGCTCCAGCGGCGCTTCTCCCACAAAGAGGGCAGCGAGGAACGACGACGCTTCATTGAGGGGTTCGTCGACGCGTCGCTGCTGTTTTGCATCGGTCCGTTGGCGATCCTCGGTGCCCTCAGCGATGGGCTGGGCCAAGGAATCGAACAGTTGGCGCTGAAGTCCACCCTCGATGGCGTTGCATCGGTGGCATTTGCCGCCACGCTCGGTTGGGGCGTTGCGCTATCTGTCATCCCGGTAGGCATCTTGCAGGGGGTCATTACGCTACTTGGCATCGGCGTGGGCAGCGTTGTTGCCGCATCCGTCGTTGCCTCCATTACGGCAACCGGCGGGATCTTGATCATCGGTATCGGGCTGCGCCTCTTGCGCGTCAGCACGCTTGCGGTGGGGGATCTACTACCGGCGTTGGTGGTGGCACCGCTATTGACGCTGCTTGTGACCCAGTTCTACTAGACGGTTGAGGTGAAGCCAGCTTTTTTGTGGGAGCCATCGCAAAAAGGCTTCTTAGCCGATCCGCCGCAGCGGCACAGGTAGGTGCGATCAGATTCTTCCATCGGTTCCCCAGCGCTGTTGGTTACCGTGGTCAAACCCTTGACTTCCAGTGGTCCGTCGGTGAGTGGGGTAATCGTTACTGCGTCATCGCTCATAACCAAACAATAGCAACCGGCGCAGACCTAGAGGGCACCCTTCTTGGTCAGCCAATTGAAGGCGAAGTAGCCCGGGACCGTGGGTATCCAAAAAGTGATGAGGCGGAAAAGCAGAACACTGGATACGGCTACACCGCCGGGGAGCCCGGCCGCGGTGAGTCCGGCGGCCAGCGCGGCTTCGACGGCGCCAAGACCGCCGGGGGTGGGGGCTACCTGGCCGATCGTTGCACCCGCCAGATACACCACCGCGATCGCTGCCACATTCAGATCGCCATCGAATGCCCGCACGCAGGCCATGAGAGTAATGATGTAGCCGAAGTTGAGCAGCAGGATGCCACCAATGCCTTCCAGCAACTTGGTGGGTCGTTGAGCCACCGTAATCAGTCGAGGAATTACCTCGCGCAAGAGCGGGCGCAGCCGACTAAAGCCCGTGCGGCGCACCCAGGGAATAGCGAAGGCAATGATGATGAGCAGCGCGACGACGATCGCGGCTATCACCGCCCACGGTGGCGGATCGAAGGTGAAGTCTGACTGTGTTCCGGCAGCGATGGCGAAGCCACTGAGTAAAACGATGTGAACGGCGAAAGCACCCACCTGGGATACCCCAACGCTGGCGGCGGCAAGGGCTGGGTGCAGCCCAGCTTTGGTGAGGTAACGCAGATTGATGGCGATTGCGCCGAGCGTGGGGGGTGAAACAAGTGTGGCAAAGTCGCCTGCGATCTGAGCAAGGACGGTGCGCCGCAACGATAATCGTTCGGGTACGAATCCACTGAGCGACCATGCAGCACCAGGATATGTGGCAATCGCTGCGATAAATGCTATGGCAAGCCAGGTGAGAGAGGCACTGGTAACGAGCGTGACCAGGTCGACCTGAGCAAGTTGAGATAGTAAAACGTAGGCTGCGATCCCGCCTACGACAATCATGATCAAAGTGCGCGGCTTGATGCGTTCTAGGCGTATCTGCTCGACGTCGCCGTCGGGCCGAATTTCCACCAGAGCATCGCGCAACGCGACCATGAGATCTCGTCGCTTTCGCATGGCCTTGCGGGTTGGTTCAGAGAGCGCAACCGGCTGAAGTACGGGTAGAGCGCGGGCGAGGGTGCTAACGCCGAGTACCTGACGCCCGGTGCGGACAGCCCGATCGGCGCCCACGATCATGGCCAGCGTGCACAGCAATTCGGCGATGTCGATGCGTTGGGTCACATCGCTGGCAGCAACCAGGCCCCGTGACTCACCCAGGAGGTAGATTTGTCCATCAGAATCGCGCAGCAGGTTATCTGCGGTAAGTGCGCGGTGGGCCATTTGATGGGTGTGCAGGTTGTGCACCGCCTGCCAGGTAGCGCGCAGATCATCATCGGTGAGGTCAGCGTTGGTCACCTGCGAGAACCGCTGTCCAACGACGAACTCGTAGCCGAGAAGGGTGGAATCGGGTCCAACCTCGCTGGCAAGCAATAGTCGAGGCACGGGAATGTGGGCTGATTCGCAGGCGTAGGCCATGAGTGCGGCATGGTCTAGGGAGCGGCGCATGTTGAAGCTGGAATCTGCTGATTCTTCGCGCAGCCGCAATGCTCGCCACGCTGAGCGGAGGAGTCCGGCCCCTTCTAAATCTCGGTCAAAGACGACCACCTCCATGGGGCCTCCGTCGCGCGTGGTCGCTCGATAGCGGCGACCCACCGAGGTACTGCGCGAGGCGCGCAGCATGGACAGGGGGTAGGAACCGCGTGCCATCGCGTCGGCTACCTGGACGCCGGATGGCCGAGTGGTTGGGGTGCCTAACGCATAGCGCAGCAGCAATCCGATCATCCAGCCGACGAACACGGTGATGGCGAGCCCGGGTACGGCCGTGGCACCGCTGAGTAGGGCGACGATGAGGAGGGAAGAGATGACGACCACGCTGAGGGCGTTCCAGGGACGTCGGCTGAGCAGGCGAGCGATGGTCACGAAACTGACGAGTCCGGCAATGACGGGTGCGGTGAGGCTGACGCCGCTGGTGCCTGAGCCGGTGAGTGCGGCGTTGAACTGTGCCGAAGCGTACTCACCGACCAAAAAATTGGTTGCGGTGAGCGTGATGACGGTGACGAGTAACCCGAGGAGGGCGTCAAAGAGTTGGCGCACACGACGGCGAATGACAAGGTTGATGGCCGCCGCAAAAGGCAGACCAACCAGACCCAGGCCGGCCACAATATTGAGCGTCAGCACGACCACTGCCGGCAGACGATCGGTTCCAGAAAGGATGTCCTCTTCGATGCCCTCGGTGGTCCCGGAGGCGAAAAAGGCCAGCGCCACGACACCGGCTATGACGACCAAGGCCAGCACGAACCGGGCGAGGTCGAGGGGGCGGCGCAGACGCCGGGGGATGACTCCGTCTTCGATCACCACCGTTGCTTGCACATCTGACGCGGTGGGGTCCTGGCCTGGCCGGGGAAGTGCGACGGTGACCTGGTCTTCGGTGACGGGATGCTCATTGCCCAGGTGCTCCGGGCCGGGCGCGCCCGGCGTCGAATGTTCGCCAGCGGCGTCAGCCGGCGACGACATTCTCGGATCGGTCACCCCATGATGGTTGCAGACACCGGACTTGATCAGCATCAGCACCGCGGTAGGTGTCATAGGAACGTGCTCCAATAATGATGTGAATGATGACGCGCCGGAGTGGCTGGGAGATCAGATCCAGCAGCAGGTCATTGCTCACGACTTGGGCCCCCTGCTTTATCTCGGTGCGCCGGGCACGGGTACCACCACGGCTCTGGCGGCCGCGGCAGCCAGGCGTACCCGTCAGGTAGGACCCGGTGGGGTGTGGGTTCTCACCCTGGGGCGTCCTGCAGCCACCGCAATGCGGGCCGCCCTGGCCGGGTTTATCAAAGCGGGAGTCCTTCCCACGGTCACCAGTCCCCATGGCCTGGCGCTGAGCATTGTGCGCACTTACGGCCGCACCGACGATCGCCTCGGCAGCGAGCGCGCTGTTCGGTTGCTCTCCGGTGCTGAAGAAGACCTGCGTATCCACGAATTGATCCGCGGCACGGTCGAAGACCGCACGGTGACCTGGCCAGCCCATCTCAGCGAAGCTCTCCCGACCCTTACCTTTGCCAACGAGGTTCGCGCTTTCTTGACTCGCTACCGTGCTGAGTCAGCCGTTGGTCTGGGGCTGAGTGGCTTTTCGATTCATGCCGCCGACCGTGCTGCCGAACTTCGCCGCGCGCTGATGGAATTTGCCGAGATTGAAGCACAAACAGCCGCGCTAGAAAACAGCGTTGACTATGCCGGACTCATCGAGTTAGCCGAGCGCATTGCCAGCCGCGATGAGGTGCGTGAGCGGCTCCATCGTCAGGTGCGTGGAGTTTACGTAGATGAGTACCATGATTTTGATCTGCTGCAGGCACAACTCCTCGAGCGCATTGCCGGTGCAGACATTCCCTTCGTGGTCGCGGCCAACCCGGTCAAGCAGGTGCTGGGTTTCCGCGGTTCCGATGCTCAGGTCGTCGGTGACTTCCTCCAGCGCCATTCCCCATATGTGATTGCTACGCAATCACATCGCGGCTGCGCTCTTACCCATCAGGTGCTTCGCCGGGTGCTGCCAACGCCAAGTATTCAAGGTCTTGCGATCACAGATTCCCGAAAGATTGCGCAGCCTCAGTCGGTGCAATCATCACCAACAACGGCCATGCAGGTATGTCGGCACGAATCCACCGGAGACCTGCTGGCCTACCTCGCCCACGATGTCACCGCTGCCCTTCTCGACGACGGTGTGCCCTGGCAGAACATGGCCGTCATCGCGCGCGGTTCTGGCATCCTCATGGCAGCCCAGCGAGTCCTTCATTCTCACGGCGTCCCGGTGCACGTCTTGGCCGAGGACATGCCGTTGCCCGACGAACCCGCCGTGGTGCACCTGCTGGCCGCAACACATGCGGCAGTGGATCCGCAGTCACTGACGGTCGCAGCGGCAGCAGATCTCATCGCCGGACCCATTGGCGCCGGTGACCCGCGTGAGTCGCGTGAGCTTGCCCGCCGATGGCGGCACGCGTTGCGACAGTCCACTCCCCAAGATCCACCGCCACCCTTTGGTCAACTGCAGCGAGATGCCCTCGTCGCTGTTGCTACCGGCGCTACTCCAGCGCTCCCGGTCGAGGTGCGCAACCTAGCCGGCGCGCAACGCCTGGTGGCGCTCGGCGAACTCCTCGCCCAGGCTCACCAACTTCTCGATTCGGGGCCCGGTGTGGTGATGTGGCAGGTCTGGAGTGAATCACTGCCCGATACCGATGGCCACCCATGGCCGCGTCGGCTCGAGCGCTCTGCCCGGGCCGGACACACGCTTAGCGACCATAATCTGGATGCGATCCTGGCGCTCTTCGCCACCGCGCAACGACTCACCGAGAGGTACAACGGTGTGGTCGGCGTTGAGAACTTCCTCACCGCCGTCGCGGGCCAGCGCATTGCTGCAGAGTCGATCGGAGCCCGACGCGGCCGCCTGGGTCGTGCCGTCACGCTGCTCACCGCTCACCAGGCCCGAGGTCAAGAATGGGATCGAGTTTTCGTACTTGATGCCCAAGAAGGTCGCTGGCCGCAGTCGTCGCTGCGCCGAGGACTGATCGATGTGGAGGCGATTTTCCACCCGGAACTTTCCTCAGATTCTGAAACGGCGAGCGCACAGGTGGTGGCGGGTGAACGCCGCCTTTTCGGATTGGCGCTGTCTCGGGCGCGGCAACGCACGTCGGTGTACTGCGTGGATGCTGCTGAAAGCAGTGGCGACCAGCCGAGCCGATTCGTCGAAGAGATGGTTGCTGAGGGTGTGGAGGATCAGTGGCGGGAAGGTCGCCCGGCACGCCCACGCACACTCACCGGGCTCATCGCAGCTTTACGTTCAGAACTCATTGACCCTCGCGCCAGCACCGAGCAGATAGCCGATGCGGCAACGCAGCTGGCTGCACTGGCCATGCTCACCGACGAACATGACACGCCCATGGTGGAGTTAGCCCATCCCGACACGTGGTGGCACGAACATGCCCTCACCATGAGCGAGCGCCCCTTGAACCCGGTTGATCAACCGGTGGAGTTATCACCGTCAACCCTAGAATCAATCTCCACCTGCCCCCTGCGTTGGTTTCTCCAGACCCAGGCCAGGGCTGGCCAAAATTCATCCACGGCGGCACCGATCGGGCGCCTTGTTCATGCTCTGGCCGATGCTGTGCAGCGCAATGAAATACCGCCAGAGCCGGCAGCCCTGCAAGCGTGGCTTGATCGTGCGTGGCCAGCACTTCAGATCGCGGTCCCCTGGTACTCCACCGCTCAACGAGTCCAGATCTATGCTGCGCTTGACCGACTCTGTCGATACCTACGCGTTCAGGCTGCACCCGAGGTATTTAGCGAACGCATGATTCAGGTCGTGATCCAGTTAGATCAATTGGCCGGGCTGCTCGACACCGGTGTTCAATTTTCTGATGCCATTTCGATGCGGGGAAGACTCGATCGCTTAGAGCGGGGCGCAGATGGCAGTTGGAACGTCATCGACTTTAAGACTTCAAAGACAAAACCCACCCAGGCCGAAGTCGATGCGCATCTTCAACTTGGTCTCTACCAGGCCGCAATTCTTTCCGGTGCCCTCGCGGCCGAAGGAGATCCAGGATTGACCACCACGGGCCGCACTACTGACGTCCCCGTCGTTTCTGGTGCCTCCTTGGTGCAACTGACCTTCGACACGGGAACTACTGATGCTTCCCCGAAAGTCCAGGCGCAAGCAGCGATCACCGAGCAGGTCGACCCGTCATGGCTCATGGATGGAATCGTCGACGCGGTGCACACCATTCGAACCGAAGACATCAGCGCCCGGCCAGGAAAGCACTGTCGCAGTTGTTCATTCACCATGATGTGCCCGGCCAGAATTGATCCGGAGGTCCTCACCGATGACGACTGACCACCACCACGACCCGGTGTACCCCGCTATGTATGCCGGACTTGGGTTCCACCCGAGCGAAGCGCAGTGGAATGCCATCAGCGCACCGCTGCGTCCGGCCAGCATCGTTGCTGGTGCGGGCACCGGAAAGACGGCCGTCATGGCGGCTCGCGTCCTGTGGTCGATCCTGACCGAGGCGGTCGCTCCCGATGCGGTGCTGGGTTTGACCTTCACCAACAAGGCGGCTGCAGAACTGCTTCAGCGAATTCGGAGTCACCTCGGCGCCGTCGTGCAATCGGGGCACCATCAACCGGTAGTCGATGCCGGTGAACCCACCGTGTCTACCTACCACTCCTTTGGCGCCGCCATCATTTCTGAGTACGGGCCGTGGAGCGGGCTGGAGTCCAACGGAGAGGTCCTCACCGAAGTTGCCCGCGCCCAACTAGCCACCCGGGTGATATCTGAAACCGACCTGGACATGACCGTTTTCGATGTCAGCCCACCCACGGTGGCTGCCATGGTCTCGGCCCTGGATAACACGTTGTCTGATCTTGATATTTCGACGACGCAACTGCGCGCTCACTCCGTTGAATTGCAAGCGCAACTGCACCGGATCGCCCAGGCGGTCTCGCTGCAAAAAGCCGCCACCGAGATCTTGCATACGGCCGGACAACGCATCGTTCTGGCTGATCTCGTTGATCAATTTCGCGAATCCAAATCCCAGCGCCACCTCATAGATTTCGCCGACCAGTTGCGGCTGAGTTTGCAACTGGTGCGTACTTTCCCTCAGATCACCACTGATCTTCGTTCGCGGTTCGCTCTGGTGTTACTCGATGAGTACCAAGACACCTCGGTGTCGCAGCGCAAACTACTTCAGGAAGTTTTCGGCCAGGGTCACCCGATTACCGCGGTCGGCGATCCGTGTCAGTCCATCTACGGCTGGCGCGGTGCGAGTGTGGACAACATCGATCAGTTCGGGCACCACTTCCCCCGAATCGATAATCCTGACTTTCCGGTTCCCGCGGATCAATATCCGTTGACTCAGAATCGTCGGTCGGCACCGGAAATCATCGAGTTGGCGAATGAAATTGCGCGCCCGCTGCGTGAGGTTCATGCCGGTGTCCAACCATTGCAATCGGCGCCGGATGTGGCCAAGTCCGGTCACCTGCGCGTGGGTCTGTGGGATACGGCAGACGATGAAATCGAATGGGTGGCTGATTCCGTTGCTGCGGCGAGTGCGGCCCCTGATGCAACGTGTTCAGACATTCTTGTGCTCGCTCGCACCGGTGATCAACTTCGGCTCATGGCTAAGGCTCTTCGTGCTCGGCGTGTGCCGGTACAGATCTCTTCGGGCCAGGCGCTCTTTACCCACCCGGTTGTTATTGAACTCATTGCCTACATGCAGGTGGCACACGATCCAACGGCCAATACCGCGTTTGTGCGCATCGCCTCGGGCCCGCGATGGCGCATCGGCCCGCGAGATCTAGCAATTCTCGGTCGCTTCGCCGAGTCGATTCTTGATCCCACCGAGGGCTACCGCAGCATGGCTGACCGGTCGCTGCCGGAGCGAGTCATCGGAAGCGTGGAAGGAATCGACCCCAGCGAACAGATCAGTCTGAGCGATGCCTGTTTTGTCATCGCCGCACCCTCAGTCGAAACCGCCGGGATCCATGAGTTAAGTGGACAGGCTCGTCAGCGACTCACCCAACTTGCACAACAGATTCAGCGGTTGCGCCGCCACAGCGCAGACTCACCCCGCGATCTCGTGCAACGCATTCTTTCCATCACCGGTGCGGGTGTGGAGTTTTTGGTTGGCGACCCAGACCAGGCGGCCGATAATGCCCGGGCGATCCAAGAACTCATCAACCTCGCCGGGAAATTTAACGATCTAGATTCTCGAACGAACGTGGCGGCATTTTTGGCTTATGTTGCAGCGGTACATAGCGGTTTCGACGGACCAGATATCGCCCCGGGTCCGACCCGCGATGCTGTTCGAGTGATGACGGTGCACTCGGCCAAGGGGCTGGAGGCACCGCAGGTGTTTATCATCGGGCTCACCAAGTCGCTCTTCCCCTCGGCTAAAGCTGTGCATCGATGGCCGAAACGAGCCGATGTGGTGCCCTGGGCGCTACGCAATGACGCCCCACCGAACCTGGTGAGTTTTCCACCGCTGCAATTCACCCCGGCCAAGTCTCCGACCGCCACGGAATTCAAAGAGTTTAACGCTGCAAGCAGGGAATATGAACTTATCGAGGAACGTCGCCTCCTCTATGTCGCTGTCACGCGCGCTGAACATCAATTGACCTTGACCGGTCACGGCTGGAAGCCCTATAGCAACACGTTCCAAGGCGCCAGCGATTTCTTGTGGGAGGCATATGATTTCTGTCAAGATCACCAGGGCGAGATTGTGCACTGGGTGGAGGATCCGGCAAAGGGCGCAACGAATCCCCTGTTTGACCAGCATCGGGTTGGTGTGCGCTGGATGTCGGCGGAGCAACCCGAAGAGATCCACCAGCGCGCATCAGCGGCCGTGCGTCAGGCGATGAGCAGCCTGGCCGGCAACACGACGCAGGAACTGCTCAATCATTTGAGTCCGCAGGTGCAATCGGCACTAGCCCAATCGCAGCAGGAGGCCTCAAGCGGTGGCCTCCCCGGACAGGTATCGGTCACTGAACTGACCAGATACCTGGCTGATGCGCCGGCCATGTTGGCAATTTTTGATCGTCCGATGCCTAGGCCCCCCAGCGCTGCGGCTCACCGAGGGGCCTGGGTGCATTCCTGGATCGAGCAGCAGCTTGGTTCTGACCATTTGCTCGACCTTGATGACATTCCTGGTTCAGCAGACGATGAACTCACCCTGCGTGTCGATCCGATCAAACTGAAAGAGGCTTTCGCTGCCACCCCCTTCGCCCATCTTGCGCCACTAGCGGTGGAACATCCGTTCATCTTGATCGACCAGGGACACGCGATCAAGGGCCGAATTGATGCGGTCTTTCGTCGCGGTGATCGCGATGTGGTGGTCGACTGGAAGACCGGAATCGCTGGCTCAGCAGACCAGGCCCAGTTAGATATTTATCGTCGGGCGTGGGCCAGCATCACCGGCGTAAGCGAAGACCAGGTCGACGCTGAGTTCGTGTATCTGCCCCTCACCTAGTGCCTGCTTAGCCGGTAGTTTTGTCGGCGGCAGTCTCCTCCGGTGCTACGGGTCGAACCCCCACGCCACGGCGCATGAACCGGCGCGCAGGTTCTTCGACGAGGCGCCACATCAGCCAGGCCAGCACGAAAGCCATCGCCAAGGCGAACACGACAGACAACGCATACAGCGGGCCTGACTCCAGGCCGATTGCGTTCATGCCGGCTCGCCAGGTCGACAACCACACGAGGTGGGTCATGTAGAGGGAGTACGAGATGAGCCCGCCCAGCACCACGGTTTCTCGGGAAAGAAATTTCACCTGGCCACTCTTGGACAACGCCAACGCACCAATCCACACAATCAGCGGGGGCACCAGCCACAGGTGAAAAAACGGTGGCAGTGGTTCGGCGTCGGGGTCGATGAGCAAGATTTCTGGTTGGGCACCACTCCAGCGGCCGAGGAAGGTGGCACCGGCAATCACCACCAGCGGCATCGCAACCGACACGGTGGTGGCCAGCCGTTCGGTTCGGGTGGAGATCGAACCGTCAGAATTGATTAGTCGTATCACGATGAGATAGGTGATGGCACCGGCGACAAAGGCCGTGAGCACCCGAATCGTGGATCCCCACGCGCCGCCGTAGTAGGGATCATCGCCAACAGAAGCACGCAGCAGCAGCGGCAGGACGCTCACGACCCAGGCCACGAGGAGAAGTGGAGTATTGATGCGGCGATGGAAGAAGAACAGGGCGAGGACCACGACGGGGAAGAGTAGATAGGCCAGCCACTCCATCGACAGCGACCACGCCACCACATTCCAGCCGCGCTCGGGATTGGGTCCCCATTCTTGAATCAACAGCAGGTTGCGGATGTAGTCGATGGGGTTCAGCCAGGGGCGATCTTTGTTCTCGCCGGTGATGAGCGCTTGGGCTACGACGGCAAGTCCGGCTGCGTTCAGCATCACGAAATGGACTGGATAGATGCGGGCAAGGCGAAGCCACCAAAACTCCAGGGTGGGACGCGCATGGGCTTTGGGTCCAAGTTTGCGTAGGTAGGTGTGGGTGAGGATGAAACCTGAGAGCGCGAAGAACAGGTCAACTCCTAAACGCCCGACGCGGATCACATCGGAGAGGACCGGAATCGACATCACACCGAGGGTGTCTAGTGGGCCCTGTAAATGGTAGAAGAGCACCCACACCGCAGCCACCGCACGAATTCCGGTCAACTGCCGAATGAAGACGCCCACGGGGTCATCGTGTCATGGCGACCCCGCCACTAGGGTGACGGCGTGGCCGAGAATTTACCCCCAACACCGCTGTCGGCCGGACTGCTTGCCGACCTCACGCTGGCTCGCGCCGCTGCGGATCGAAGTGAAGCTCATCGCACGGACGCAGCATGGCTGGCCCAGCGGTTACAGCAGCCGGACAGTCAGGTAATCGGTGTCGGCCAGGGGCAGTTTCCTCTTGCCGATGACGCACCCGACTGGCGGTCCATTGCAGACTGGAACCGAAATGAAGACGATGAGTTCCTCTTTCTCGGTCTGGCCAACGGCGTTGCGCATTTCGCTGCCCGCACGGTAAAGGAAGAGCAGCGGACGTGGGGTGCTGGCCAGTGGAGTGACCTGCGCGCCAGCGGCCAGCGGTTGTCTGACACCGACGCTGGGCTGCTCGTATCAGCAGTCGCGCTTGATAATTGGCACACCCATCATCTGTTCTGCCCCCGGTGTGGTGCGGGCACCCAGCCCTCCCAGGGTGGTTGGCAGCGGTTGTGTTCGCAGTGTGCAGCAGAGTCATACCCACGCACGGATCCAGCCGTCATCATGCTCGTGGTTGACGACGATGATCGAGCCCTGCTGGGCCGACGGGTGGACTGGCAACCGGAGTGGTTTTCCACCCTTGCCGGGTTTGTTGAGGCTGGTGAGGCGGCTGAGGCAGCCGTGCGCCGAGAGGTTCAGGAAGAATCAGGAGTCACCGTGGGAGAGGTGTCCTACCTGGGGAGCCAGCCCTGGCCATTCCCATGGTCGCTCATGCTTGGCTACCACGCCCGCGCGCTGGACCCTACGATCGCGGTGGACGGGGTAGAGATCGTCGATGCCCGATGGTTTAGCCGAGCAGAACTAGGTGCAGCGTGTGCCAACGGCACCATCGCGGTGCCACCGGCTGTGTCCATTGCACGAAAACTGATCGAGCGCTGGTACGGCAGCCCCATTCCGGGGGAGTGGGAGATGCGCCGCTAACTCTTAGCCTGCACCTCGGCGAGGTGTGCCCGCACCGTGGCGAGAGCCGGGTTGGTCAAGGTCGAACCATCGGCAAAAAGAAGCGTCGGCACGGTCTGGTTTCCACCGTTGTGGTTTTCCACGAAGTGCGCCGCGTCTGCATCGGTCTCGATATCAATTTCGCGCAGGACGATGTTTTCGCGCGCGAGTTGAGATTTCAGTCGGACACAGAAACCACACCACGAGGTCGTAAACATGGTGATGGGTTGGTCTGCGGTAGGAAGCATCGACTCAAGGTTCACGTGTCCAGTGTGCCGGTGGATGGCGGATCCGGCCAATGCGGGAGTGAGCGATGCTCGTTGTCGGGCGGCCGTGGCACGATGCGTGCGTGGATGACCCGATTCTTAGCCGGCTAGACGGCGAGCAACGGGCCGTCGTTACCGCACCGGCGGGTCCGGTCGTGGTCAGTGCTGGCGCGGGCACCGGCAAGACCACTGCCATCACCCACCGCATTGCCTACCGTGCGCGCGAGGGCACGCTTGATCCCCGGCAGGTGCTCGCCGTTACCTTCACCAATCGTGCGGCGGCAGAGATGCGAGATCGACTTCGTTTATTGGGCGTCGATGCGGTGGCGGCCCGCACCTTTCACGCCGCAGCGCTGCGCCAACTGCGTTACTTCTGGCCACGTCAATTCAGTGGGTCGCCCTACCGGGTTATCTCATCGGGGCGCGATCTCATTACCCAGGCGGCTCGGTCCACCGGCATCACCATCAACGCTGCTGTCATACGCGACCTGGCCGCAGAGATCATGTTCGCCAAGCAGTACAACGTGTCGCCAGAAAATTACTGTGACCTCGCCGAGGAGCAACATCGAGAAATCGCGGTGGAGGCCAGCCAGGTAATGCGTGTATATCGACTCTACGAAACGGCAAAGCTCGATCAGCAACTCATTGATTTCGATGATGTGCTGGTCCTGTGTGCCCAGATGCTCAACGATAATGCCGGCATTGCCGAAGAAATTCGCTCCACATACCGCGCGTTCACCGTGGATGAGTTTCAAGACGTTAGCCCGATTCAAGATCGGTTGCTGCGGTTATGGCTCGGCGAAGGCGAGGACATCTGCGTCGTGGGTGATACCGCTCAAACTATTTACACTTTCGCTGGTGCGCGAGACGAATATCTGCGCAATTTCGCGAAGAACTTTCCGGCAACAATCAAACTGAGTCTCGTTCGCAACTACCGAAGCTTAAAACCCATTGTGACAGTGGCTAATCGCGTATTGGCAGCCGGAGACGCCGCGGCAGATAAGTTGGTAGCAACCAGAAATGTCACCGATGAAGATCCCCCTCGCTTACTGCAATTTGACGATGAACCGGCCGAGGCCGTCGGCGTTGCTGCTGAAGTGGTCCGCGTGATTGCGGGGGGCTGGTCACCGCGCGATATCGCGGTTTTGGTTCGCACACGCGGGCAGTTGCCGGCACTGGAACAGGCGTTCGCCGATGCGGGTGTTCCCCTCATCGTCCGAGGCAGTGAGCGTTTCTTTGACCGTCCAGAGGTCCGTGAGGCGATCACCCGTCTACGCGGCGCAGCTCGCGGACAGGAAACCTTCGAGGGTACGACTGCCGACCAGGTGAGCGCGATCTTGGCGGTCATGGGATTCACTGTTCAGCCACCGGTGGGGGTTGGTGCGATTCGACAGCGCTGGGAATCTTTGGCCTCGCTGCACGCTTTGGCAGAATCTATGGATGCTGGAAGCGTCGCAGAATCTATGGATGCTGGAAGCGTCG
>JABAYF010000008.1:0-22116 GCA_018609125.1 Candidatus Nanopelagicales bacterium
ACGCTGACCGGTGCGATGGGTGCGGGTAGGCCAAGAGCTGCACACACGATGACAACACGCTGGCGAACAACGGTGAGTTCAGATTCCTCCCGTCCGAAGGTGACACCGAGATCGGCGCGCAGGTCGGCCTCACCCACCTGCAGGTGGGTGACCCCGGGCACGGCCGCGATGTCGGCAACACTGAAGACAGCAAGGCCCGTCTCGATGAGCGGCATCAATCCCACATCGGGGAGGCCACTCTGCTGAATTCGGTTGACGACCATCGAAATCTGTTGCGGTTGCTCGGCTTTGGCCAGCACGATACCGGATAGGCCGGGGACTAAGGCGGCGTCAAGATCAGCCTGAAAAAGCTCCGGGGTTGGGTTAATGCGCACCCAAATTTTGGGTGCACCCACCTCACGCAGCCGCGGTGCATTTTCATTGAGATAGTTCCGTAAGTTGACCCTCGCAGCAGCCTTGGCTGAGGGGGTAACCCCGTCTTCTAAATCAATGATGAGTGCGTCGGCACCTCGCCCGGCCGCTTTGTCTAGACGTGCTGCGTCGTCGGCGGGAACGAAGAGCCAACTGCGCGGAGTCATCCGATGGAATCTCGACCCGACACCAATGACTTCGCAATCACCATGCGCATGATGTCGTTCGTGCCCTCGCCGATGGCCATCAGTGGCGCATCGCGGTAGAGACGTTCCACCACGTATTCGGTGGAGTAGCCGTAGCCACCGTGAATGCGCATCGCCTCAAGGGAGGCCTTGATGGCTACCTCGGAGGAGAAGTACTTCGCCATACCCGATTGCATATCGGCTCGGCGACCCCCGGCCTGTTCACTAGCTGCCCAGTAGGTCATGAGGCGGGCAGCCTGCAGTTCGGTGGCGATGTCGGCGATCTTGAGTTGAATCGCCTGGAAGTCAGCAATCGGCTTACCGAATGCCGTGCGCTCCCGCGCGTAATCGAGGGCCGCGTCATAGGCGGCCTGGGCGATGCCAACCGAACGCGCGGCGATATTGACGCGGCCGGATTCAAGGGCGGGGAGTGCCTGCTGCATACCGCGACCCTCAACGCCGCCAAGAAGATTTGCGACGGGAACGCGCGCGTTCTTCATGACAACCTCGCATGACTCCGGACCCTTGTAGCCGAGCTTTCCGATATCGCGAAGTACTTCGTAGCCAGGAGTATCGGCATCCATCAGCAAGATGCTCATGCCCTTATGGCGGGGGTCGGCCTGGGGATCGGTCTTGACCATGATGGGCAGCGGGTCAGCGTGGCGAGCATTGGTGATCCAGGTCTTTGAGCCGTTGACGATGTAGTGATCACCATCGAGCACAGCGGTCGTGCGAATGCCCTGCAGATCGGTGCCGGCATCGGGTTCGGTGAGGCCAACACCGGTGCGGCGCTCACCGGTAGCAAGGGCCGGCAGGTAGCGATTCTTTTGATCGTCGGTACCGAAGTGGGCGATCATCCAGCAAGAGAGCGAATGACTGCCTAGCGTGCCGGCGATTCCCATCCAGCCACGGGCAAGCTCTTCAAACACGATGGCGAAGGAGACGGGGTCTAGATCGAGGCCGCCGTACTCCTCCGGAATGGTCATGCCGAAAAGACCCATTGCCTTGAGCTTTTCGACGATCTCGGTGGGGTACTCCCCGCTCTTTTCCATCTCACTGGCGACCGGCTTGATTTCCTTATCGACGAAGTCGCGAAGAGTTCGTTGAAAGTCGCGCTGCTCTTCGGAAAACTGAAAATCCATGGTGAAGCCTTTCTGGTGATGGAGGTGAGTCGGCTAGGAGTTTTTGGTGCCAAATGCATTGGAGGCATTGAGTTGTTCGATCTTTTCCGCGTCGTAATTGAGCATCGAACTCAAAATATCGGCTCGGTCTTCGTCGAGGAGCGGTGCGCGTCGATGAGGTTCGTCGCGGGTGCCCACCCGCATGGCTGAGGCAACTGACTTCACATCACCCAGGGCCGGGGTGGTGGTTTCTACGATGAGGCCACGTTCGATGGTGTGTGAGTCAGCAAGTGCTTCACCGACGGTCTGCACTGCCCCGCATGGAATTGAGGCGGCACGGAGTTGCGTCACCCAGCTCTCCACAGTTCGCGTGGCAAACACACGCTCCAAGATGTCGAGCAGTTCCACCGAATTATTGAAGCGGTTGCCGAAGGAATCGAAACGTGGATCGGTGGCTAGTTCGGGCATCTGAATCTCTTCGGCTAGCCGTTGCCAAAACTTCTCTTTCGCACACCCCACCACGAACCAGCCATCGGTTGCTTGAAACGCTTGGAACGGAACGATGGAGGGGTGGGCACTGTTCTTGGTGCGCAGTGGTTCATGGCCGGCTGAAAGATGCCAGGTGGCGAGGTAGCTGAGCATGCCGATGGCGGTGTCGTAGAGGCTGAGATCACAGTCCATACCGATGCCATCGCGGCGGGCGCCGATGACGCCGGCAAGAATTGCCCCCGAGGCAACGAGGCCACCGGAAAAGTCAACGAGGGAGAGACCGGTTTTGGTGGGGGCACCGTCGGGGTCGCCGGTGATCGACATCCACCCACCCAGTGCCTGCAGCATGTAGTCATAGCCGGGATCTTTTGCGCGGGGTCCCTCCATGCCGTACCCGGATAGTGAACAACACACGATGGCCGGATTGAGGTGCTTCAACGCGTCATAGGTGATGCCGATCTTGGCGGGCACGTCACCGCGAAGATTAGAAAAGACCACGTCGCTGACTTTGACGAGGTCGTCAAAGATCGCTCGGCCCTCAGGGGTGTTGATATCGAGCAGGATGCTGCGCTTATTGCGGTTGAACGTTTCAAAAAATAATGAGGTGTCGCCCTCAGAGTAGGGCGGAACGTGTCGCCCAACATCACCTCGGACGGAGGGGTCCTCGATCTTGATGACCTCTGCTCCGAGGTCAGCCAGATGCAAGGTGGCGAAGGGACCCGCCCCGTATTGCTCCAGGGAGATGATCCGGATGCCCGCTAGCGGTTTCACTTTGGCCCTTTCGTGGATGACCACTAAAGAGTAAGTGTCCGATGTTTAATTGGCAAGCCCTGGGGTTGCCAGATGTGCAGCAAGATCGAGGTAGGTCAGGTGGACGACGTGTAAATGGTCACGCATTGCTTCTTCGGCACCCCGGGCGTCACCTGCTTCGATCAGGTTGGTGATTTCGCTGTGCTCACGTTCAATGCGCTGCCAGTGGCTTTGCTTGCCCTGAGTTCGATCGAATCGCGTGCTGAGCACGTTGTACACGGGCATCGCCAGGGCAGGCAGCAGTGGGTTCCCGCTTAACCGCAGTACGGCCCGGTGCCATCCCCAGTTCATTTCGTCGCGGTCGGGTGCTTTGGCATGCACCTGTAGGGCATGGAGTTCGTCAGCCCCCGTCGCGCCGCATTTATCGGCAGCCAATGAGGCTGCGAAGGGTTCGATGAGTTGGCGAACTTCAACGAGGTCGCTGAGGGCAACGTCGTGCTGGGTGAGTAAGGCACCCACCGTGGTATTGAGATAGGAAGCGATGCTCTCCGGGGCAACCCGGGCAACGAAGGTGCCCCCCGATCTTCCACGCACCGTCTCTACGAGCCGCTCGCTCGCGAGCAATCGAATGGCCTCACGGACGGTGCCCCGGCTCACATCGTAGGTCTCGGTGAGATCTGCTTCGATTAACCGGTCGCCGGGCGCCAAGGCACCGGTGATGATCTGTGCCCGTATGTCGTTGGCCAGGCGTTGATACTCGGTGCTGCCGCTAGCGCCAGACAGTGGCACATCCCCCTGATACATGGTCATACGCTAGTGGTTTTGCCCCGAAGTTGTGCAACACCCACGTGATCGGGCGGTTGTGTCATGGCATCACATCGCCGCTATTGGGGCCCAGATTGGCTCCCACATACAAATTGCCGCCGGGATCGCTGGCCAGTAGAACCGCGGTGGGTGCGACTTCCTCTGGCTTGCCGAATCGACCGAGGGGTAGTTCTTTGCGCTTGGCTTTCTTCCATTCTTCATCAATGGCTTCAACCATGGGTGTGTCGATGGGTCCTGGTGAAATCGCATTGACCAGCACCCCTGCCTCGGCCACCTCAAGGGCCAAGGACTTGGTAAAACCGATGACCCCGGCCTTGGCCGCGCAATAATGCGCGAGGGAGTGCCCGCCCTTGATGCCCAATTGGCTGGCGATATTGATGATGCGACCTGAGCCCCGGGCCAACATGTCGGGCAGAACATGGTGGGTCACCAGGAACACCCCGGTGAGATCTACCGCGATCGTTTCTGACCACATGGCCAGGTCCATGTCGGCAACTGATGACTGCGTGGCAATGCCGGCGGAGTTCACCAGGATGTCAATGCTGCCCAACGCGGTGAGGGCGTCGGCCACGGCAACTTTCACGGAGTCTTCGTTGGCGACATCAATGGTCACACCGGTCACCGCACCAATTTCTTCGGCGGCCCGCTCCGCTGCCTCACCGTTGCGGTCGGCCAGGACCACCCGGGCTCCTTCATTGACGTATGCCGCGCCAATCGCCTTGCCAATGCCGCCTGCACCACCAACGATGAGGGCGGTTTTTCCTTGCAGGGCAGATGATGTGGACATGTGCGGTCTCCTATCGGTGTACGAACAGGGTTGAGCTGATTGGGGTGGTGATGTGGTTAGACGGGCAGGCGAACGGTGTAGCCGCCATCAACGACGATGGCTTGGCCGGTGATGTAGGACGCGTCAGGGGAGGTGAGGAAGCTAATGAGCGCGGCAATGTCTTCTGGTGCACCCACTCGGCCGGCCGGAATTGAGGCTGCGATTGCCTTAAGTCCCTCGGGCCCAAGCGAATTAACCGGGTCCAGCGACTGAGGTGTCTCGATAATTCCCGGGACCACGGTGTTGATCGTGATGTCGGGAGCGAGTTCGACAGCCAGTGATCGCACCAGGCCAACAAGGCCGGCTTTCGCGGTGGCGTAGTGGGCATGATCCGGCCAGCCGTAGACGGCACCGGCGATGGAGGACACCGCGACCATGGACCCCCCGGCGGCCATGTGGGGTCGGGCCGCTCGCAGGGTGCGCATGACACCGGTGAGGTCGACCTGGAGCATGTCGTCCCAACGCTCATCGGTCATATTCGCCAGGGAGGAATCGCGCAGAATTCCGGCATTGGCTACAACGACGTCGATGGTGCCGCAGTGATCGACGGCAACCTGCATGAGGGCGTCGACCTGGGCTGAATCTTTCACGTCCACTTCTACGATGTGCGCGCTGCCACCGACGGCCGCAACCGCAGCTGCGGTGAGCTGGGGATCGTGCGGATCGCCAGGGAAGGTGGCAACGATCGGGACGAGGCCACGTTGGGCGAGGGCTACGCAGGTGGCGCGCCCGATTCCGCTCGCGGCTCCGGTAACAACGGCTGCACCCATGGGTCGCACTCCTGTTCGTAACGTAACACCGGACATAGAATTAATGTCCGATGATAGTCGGTGACGCGTCACGAGTGCCAGGGTTTTTTCGAACTGCTAGGCCTCTAGTTCGGGATGACCGGTCCAATCAGAATCGTTTTCATCGATTGGTGCGGTGGCGGTGGCGCCAGCAAGTAAGCCCACGGCGCGGAGCCCATAACCCACCGATGGCCCAACGAGCAGGGCAAAAAGAACCGTGCCCAAACCAACCGTGCCGCCGAGGAGCCAACCGAAGGAAAGGACAGCAACTTCAATGCCTAGGCGCACCAGAGACACCGGCGAGCCACTCCGCCGATGAATACCGGTCATGAGCCCGTCGCGGGGGCCGGGGCCTAAATTAGTGGTGAGGTACAGCCCGCTACCGATACCGATGCAGGCAATACCGGCGAGCACCTGCAGTACCTGCCACCCAAAAGCGCTCGGGGTGGGCAGGATTTCCAGCATCACCTGAAGTGACAAAGCGATGATCACCGCGTTAGCCAGGGTGCCTAATCCGGGGCGTTCACGCAGCGGAATCCACAGGAGTAGCACGACCACACTGGTCCAAAAATATGCCGCACCGATACTGATGGGCAGCCGGGTAGACAGCCCCTCGGCGAACACCGTCCAGGGGCTTACCCCGATACCGGCGTCAACAAGCAGCGCCTCGCCGGTACCGAACAGCCACAGGCCCACGGCCAGCACCAGCAAGGTGGTGGGTCGTGCCTTCCACCGGGTGCCCTCTACCCGCCAACGAGTGAGCGGGACACTGCGGGAAGGAAGCAGTCGCGACCAGGGGTTGCGGTTCACTCAATGACCGCACGGCGCGGCCCGAGTCCCCAGGCTAGGTAGTTCCAGCCCCAGTCGGCAATCACGCTCACTCGGTTGCGGCCACCGGCGAGGTACCCCACATGCAAACCCAGCCAGGCCAGCCACGCCGCGGTTCCGTGCAGCGAAATCCCCTGCGGAGTCTCCGCCACCGCACGGCGACGACCGATGGTGGCCATCTGGCCCTTATCGGTGTAGACGAAGGCGGGGAGCGGTTGGTCGGTGATCACGGCGGTAATGGTCTTGGCCACATGTCGGCCCATCTGCATCGCCACCGGAGCCACCATGGGCAGCACCGCGTCATTTTCGGTGAACGCAGCGGAGTCGCCAATCACCCAGACGTTTGCCGAACCCTGCATGCGCAGGTACTCATCCACCAAGAGTCGTCGCCCAGGTCCGGTGACGCCGATGTCGCCAAGCTTTTCTGGGGCGGCCACTCCAGCAGCCCAAATCACCGTGCCGGTGGGCAGAATTTCGCCGGTACCGAGGTGTAAATCGCTTTCATACATGCGGTCAACGGCGGAGTTGAGTTTCACTTCGACGCCTAGTTTTTCCAGCTCCTCCCTGGCGTGATTACTGGAACCTTCCTTGAACATGGACAAAAGTCGCGGACCAGCCTCCACCAGCGTGATCGACGCGTAGTCAGCAATCGCTGGGTACTCCCGATGCAGGCTGCGTTGAAGTTCGGCCACCGCACCGGCCACTTCGACCCCGGTGGGTCCGCCGCCCACGACCACTACGCGCAGGCTCTCGCGCGGCAGTCGCGACTCCTGCACCTCCTCGTAAGTGCCAAAGAGCCGCTGCTTGATCGCGCGGGCTTCGTGAATGTTCTTCATTTGCAGTGCATACTGTTCCACGCCTGGAATACCGAATGTGGTGCCGACGCTGCCGGTTGCGATAACGAGATGGTCATAGGAAACATCGGTGCCATCGGCCATGCGCAGCGAGTTCTTTTCCGGCTGAATGCGCGCGACATCACCTCGTAAAAACGACACACCTGGCAGTGCGGCACGCACCGGGTAGGCGATGTCGTCTTCAGGTAGACCACCGGTGGCCACCTGGTAGAGCAACGGCGAAAACAACTGATACGGGTGCCGATCAATCATCAAAACATCAACGTCAGGATTGCGGCGCAGCGCCTTCACGGCAGCTAATCCGGCGAATCCTGCACCAATAACGACAATTTTCGTTGGCCTACTCACGATTGCAGTGTCTCATCCTCGGTGAATACCAGCTACCGTCATCGGATGAGTACTGCTTCACCCGGTGACGAGGGTCGAGTTGCGACCTCACCTTGGGCTGTGGGGATCGCCGTTACCGTGGCGGTGGCGTGCCTCCTCGTGGTCCTCGCTCTGGCCATCTCTGCGTTGCGCGGCGATGACCTCGACGCGGTAGCAGGCCTACCCACCGTGGCTGAGGTTGTGGTGGCCCAGGCCCATCGACACGGAATTGAGTTACCCGAACTCACTCCGGAGCAGCAGCAGGCCCTCGCTGCGCCCCTAGCCCCGGGCACCACCGACTCGGTGTATGAACAGTTGAGCCTGCAACTGGGCCAGGTCGCACTCCTAGACGGAGTGGAATCAGCAGTTTTTCTGCTCGGTGAGGTGGCAGCCAGCAGCCCGGATGCGGCGCAGGTGTGCGACCAGATCTTCGTTGAGCTCAGTCGCGACACCGGTTCGTTGGCTTCTTCGATGGCTTCGCCTTGTCCGAATTCCCAATAGCGATATCGTGGCGCGGAAGCGAGCTGCGCAAAAAGCACACATAACCCGAGGAGAACCCATGAGCATTGCTGTCGGCGACACGATCCCTGATGTGGCGATCCACACCGTAGAAAACGGCAAGCCCTCCCCCACCACCACTGCTGAATTGCTCGGCACCGGTCGTGTGGTTCTGTTCGCGGTGCCCGGAGCATTCACGCCCACCTGTTCCAAGGAGCATCTGCCCTCCTATGTCGCCTCAGCAGCCGAACTTAGCGAGCAGGGTGTTGACCGCATCGTGTGCATCTCGGTGAATGATCCGTTCGTCATGCATGCGTGGGCTCAGGCTGAGGGCGTGGGCGAAGAGATTGTCATGGCCTCCGATGGCAATGGTGATTTCGCCGAAGCGATCGGGCAGGCGGTCGACGCCAGCGGATTCGGCCTAGGCACACGCTCAAAGCGTTACGCGATGGTCATTGAAGATGGTGTGGTTACCTCATTTATGCCCGAAGCAGACGGCTTCTCTGCGGTCGCAAGCCTGGGCAGTTGTGTGGTGGATGCACTTAAGGCTTAGCGGCTGTTAGAAGCCTGCCGGTAGGTGTTGATGGTGGGCAACAACAAGTTGCCGCGTGCTGCGGGTAAGTGATACGTAGAGGTCCCGGCCCGGTTGGGCTGACTCGGCTTCTATGTGGGCGGGTTCGCACACGATAACCGTGTCAAATTCCAGCCCCTTTGCTTCACGTGCGTTGAGCACACATACCGGAGCGTCTAGTCGTGCAGTGCCGGTGCCGAGTTGATCCGCGGTCAGAGCGCCCGTCAGCGCTGTCCAGCATTGCACTCGGTCGTGGTCGGCAATGATCACCGCGATCCGGCCGAAATCTGGGTCACGAAGTTCTGTTGCGACCAATTCAGCGACGGTTGACGCCCAGTCTTCACCCATCTGAACGATCGAGGGGGGATCGCCGTCCCGAATGCTGGTGACCGGGATCGGTGTTCGCCCAGCGGCGCGCAGTACGTTTTGGGCGAGCTCCATAAAGGGCCGCGGAGTTCGGTAGTTGATAGTGAGAGTTTCTGCGCGCCAGCGTGTTTCCGTATGGTGTCTGGGCTTGGCAATACGCCCTAGGGCGCCTTCCCAGGAGTCTGGCGCACCCTGTGATCCGGCCTGGTCGAGGTCGCCGACCACCGTCATAGAAAGTGACGGGCAACGCCGAGCGAGCAGCCGCCACATCAGAGGTGAAAGTTCTTGGGCCTCATCAACGACGACATGACCAAACACCCACTCACGGTCGATGCTTGCCCGCTCAGCTGCGGTGAGGTGTACCGCGTCACCGGCGTAACGATCAATGAGTTGGTCTGTAGACACACCGACTGTTCCGGTCATTTCCAGCACCGACTTCGCATACTCAGCTTCGCGGGCTCTGTCTGCGGTGGCGTAAGACTGGGATTGTCGGGCAGCCTCATCGTCAATGCCAAGAAGTTCGGCAGCTTCATCAAGCAGAGGTACATCTCCCCACGCCCACTCCGACCCGCGTTGTCGTTGCAGGGCAGCCCGCTCGGTCGCGCTGAGTTTCGGTGCCGCCAGTTGTAGTCGCTGCGGGTCTGCCCACAGATCAGAAATCACCTGCTGGGGGGTGAGTGGCATCCAAGCAAGGTTGATTTCTCGCTTCACGTCGGTTGCGTCTCGCAGGTCTTCGATGAGTTCTTCGCGACGAGAGGTTATGTCAAGCCCGCGTGCATCGGCGAGTAATTCAGCGAGTGAAGAAAGCATGGTGAGTGCGTAGGTGCGTCGGGCCACATTATGTGGTCGGTGCGATGCTCGAGCACGGTCGAAAGCGTGGGCAAAAATCGACGGTGGAACAACAATCGGGGTGCCACCAACCTTTAGTTGTACATCGTGTGCCGGTAGGCGTTGGCGGTCGCGCACAGCCTTGGCAATCACATCAACCATGTTGAGTCGACCCTTGATCGAAGACACGGTGTCGGACTCATAATCGCTGGCATCAACACCGGGCAGGAGGGCGCCGGGTGTGGCCAGCATGGCTGATGTTTCACCAAGGCCGGGCAGCACCTGTTCGATGTAGTGCAGAAACAGGGGATTGGGCCCGAGGATGAGAACTCCGCTGCGTGCCAGGCGATCTCGGTGTGTGTAGAGCAAATAGGCGGCACGGTGCAGGGCGACGACTGTTTTGCCGCAGCCCGGGCCACCCTCGACAACAAGTATTCCGCCCAGGGGCGCGCGAACGATGGCATCTTGTTCGGCCTGCAGGGTGGCCACGATGTCGTGCATGCGGCCGGTGCGCTTGCGGGCCAGAGCAGCCATCAAGACGCCGCCACCTTGCACGTCGTCGACTCCGACGCCGCTACTCCCCTCAGCTAAGGCATCGAGGTTGAGCACATCGTCTTCAATCGCGCTCACGCGGCGACCGTCGGTGACGAGGTGTCGGCGTCGCACAACGTCACCCGGTCGAGCCGCCGTTGCCTGGTAAAACGCCTCTGCCGCCGGGGCCCGCCAATCGGTGAGCATTGAGGACTGAGTGTCATCGTTGAGACCGATGCGCCCGATATAACGGGGCAGGCCATCGAGTAGATCGAGTCGTCCGAAACACAGTCGCTGCTCTGCAGCGTTAAGTGAGGTCAGACGTTCGGTGTAAAGCCGTACAAAAGCTTCCTGCTCGGTGCGTGCACCGGGGGTTCCCACGGTTTGCCCATGGCGAGATCTGCTCAGCTCAGCCTCGGTGTAAGCGCGTACCTCATCCAGACGCCGATAGAAACGGTCCAGGTTGTGCTGCTCGGCAGCTAGGTCGTCACTCATCGCCACAGGTCCGGATCGTGCAGGAAAGCCGCGATCAGTTGGGCTGCCTCGTCGGACACATCATCGCCGCTATCCCAGCGAGCGAGGAGTGAATTTGCCTTTTCGCGTTGGGCCGGTGCGCCAGCTTGGGCCACGCGAAGCAGGCTTTGTCGCTGCATGCCTCTTCCTCCGCCCCGGAGCGCACTTTGCCGTTCGACTCAAATATGGGTAATGAATCATCCCGCATGCTGAGTCAAAGTGCGCGTCAGGGTAGGGCAGCTGCGCCTTTCTTCCAGCCACGCCAGCCAATGTTCCACACGGCGCCGGGTCCTTCCCACCAGTCCACGTCGACGCTGGTGCCCTTGGTGATAACAGGGTCGCCTTCCAGCGCGTGCTCGTAAAACCACTGACCGTCTTCGTAGGACATGTTGGTGCAGCCGTGCGAGGTGGGGGTAATGCCAAGGTTGTGTTCGTTCCAGGGAGCAGCGTGCAGGTATTCGCCACTGGGTGTGATGCGCAGGGCATAGGGAACCTGAACATCGTAGGGTTCGCGCGGGCCTGGGTTAACCATGCGCTTCATTTCGTAGCGTTCCATGATTGTCTTAATGCCAGAGGCAGTTTCCCAGGTGGGCTTGCCCAGCGAAACGGGAACTTCACGAATGAGTTCACCGTCCTTCACCAGCTTTCCCATCTGCGTGTCTTGGCGAATGGTCAGGACCTGCTCCCGACCAATTCTGATACGTCGATCAGGCTCAAAATCGGCGAGCCCGTCTTCGAGCCAGGTCGTGCGAAATTTCACCAGGGTGCGGCCCGGCCAAAACTCACGAGGGCGGTACACCATGGTGTAGTCATCGGGCCAGCTCCATGCGGCCAGACCAATAGGTTTATCCGCCTCAACCGTTGCTGTACGTTCCAGCACCTCCCTCAGTTCGACCGGAACCGCTGCGCCGAAGGTGATGCGCAGCACGATGCCAACGCCGTAACGCGCTTGTCCGCCGAGGGGGTAAACGCTGGTGATGTAGGCCGGTTCCATTCCCTCCGGCAGGGTGTCGTCGATGGGCACGACCACCGGGGGCGGCGTGGGCGTTTGGGTGGGGGTTCGGGTGGGCACTGGGACAGCGACGTCAACCGTTTGCGCCGCGAGCGATGGCACGGGAAGGGGGGCGTCGATCCAGTCGGACACCGCAGGGGTTGCCGCGATTGCAACGCCGGCCATCGCACTGCCGGCACCGAGGGCAACGATGCCCATCCAGACTCCGGCAATACCGATTCCAGCACGAAGGCGTTGCCCACGACTGCGTTTTCGTCCATGCGCTCCGTCACTCACACCCCATATGTACCCTGTGTCACACATGGAAAGTCGATAGAGGACCGGTCAATGACCGAGAAAGCCCAGATCGTTATGTGCCTGTGACAAATGTGGCCATTTCGTGAGAAACAGCGGCCACGAAAGCATCGATGTCGGATTCGGTGGTATCCCAGGAGCACATGAGGCGCACCTCACCGGTGTGGTGGTCCCAGGTATAAAAAGGATATTCCTTTTGCAGCCGCTCGGTCACCGCTGCGGGCAGCACCGCGAACACCCCATTGACCTGGACGGGCTGGCTAATGTGCACCCCCTCAATCGCAGTCAAGCCCGTGGCAAGGCGCTGGGCGCGAGCATTAGAAATGCTGGCATTGCGATGCCACAGGTCGCCATCAAAGAGGGCAATGAGTTGGGCACTGATAAAGCGCATTTTGCTGGGCAGCTGCATGAAGGTCTTGCGAACGAAAGGCACCGCGGCCAGGAGGTCGGGGTTGAGCACCACCACTGCCTCAGCCGCCATTGCACCGTTCTTTGTCCCGCCTAAAGACACGATGTCCACGCCAACATCGGTGGTGAACTCGGCGAACGAAGCACCCAGGCTGACAGCTGCGTTACTTATTCGGGCACCGTCCAGGTGAACGAACATTCCTAACTCGTGGGCGTGTGTGGTGATGGCAGAGATCTCTCCGGGTGTGTAAGTGGTGCCCAGTTCGGTGGATTGGGTGATACTGACCACGCGTGGTTGAGCGCGGTGCACAACCCCAAAACCCCAGGCTTGTCGATCAATGAGATTCGGGGTTAGTCGCGCATCTGGTGTGGGTACGGTGAGAAGTTTCAGTCCGGCCACACGTTCGGGTGCGCCGCCTTCATCGGCATCAATATGAGCCGATTCCGCGCAAATTACGGCTTCCCATGGACGGCAGACACTTTGCAGCGCAACAACATTGGCACCCGTGCCGTTGAAAACACCAAATGCTTGTGCATCCGCGCCGAAATGACGTTGCACCACGTTTGTGAGTTGAGCCGAAACTTCATCATCGCCGTACGCAATCTGATGGCCAGAATTTACGTCCCCGATCGCGGCGAGAATTTCTGGGTGCACCCCGGCATAATTATCACTGGCGAAGCCACGCCACGAGGGTTTCAGCTCGATCACGCATTGTCCTTTTCGGGTCGTAGGGAGAAGCTGCGTGGTAGCACCATGGCGGGTACGTCGCAGTGACGCAACATGCGGTGGGTCATATCGCCCAGGACTACGCGGTGGATGGGTCCTTCATTGCTCGAGGCAAGAACAAGCAGATCCTCATCGGTGAATCCGTAACGCGCCAAGGCTCGGTCTGTTGTGTCGCCGGAGGTAACAACGCCGGTCACATCATCACGCCCGAGTGTTGCGATGACTGCCGCTTGTACTTCGCGCTCGTGCTCGGTGAGCCGTTCCATAAAGGCACGCTCGGTGTCGCGCGGTACGCGAGAGCCCAAAACGCGGGACGGACTCACCAGCGGGGTGAGCAGTTCAACAGATAGTCCGTGCGGCGTGGCCAGTCGAAGGGCCGTGTGCGCAGCCAGTTCAGATTCATCAGCGGGGGGGCAAGCCACCACGAGACGGCGCAGAAACTCCGGTGCCGTCTCCCGATAGCCCTCCGGCGCCAAAGCGATCACGGCTGAACTGTTGTGCAGGAGCCGGTCAGCTACTGAACCTAGACTGAGCGCTCCTTTTCGCCCGGAGGGGGCAGGCCCAATGACGATGACCCGGGCATCGTTCTCCTTCGCTGCGGCGAGCAGGCCGCGCCCGCGCGAAGGATTGGCTCGAGTTTCGGTGCTGACATTGGTGATGTTCCAGTCGGTGGCGAGCAGTTCCGCTGCCTCTGAAACGGCGAATTCGGCGCGCTCCTGAACGAAAGCACGCCACTCGGCATCAACGCTGGTCAGGCTCGGGAACTCAAAGGGTGGGGGGAAGATGTGGGTCAGCTCGATCCGTGCGTCGGTGAGTCTGGTCAGGACAGCGGCGAGGGCCAGGGCGTCTTCACCTGCATCGTCGGGAGTGACCCCAACCAGGATATTCATCGTCACTGCTGTGCCACCTCTTGACTAATTTTTCCCCGCCTCAGACCGAAGCGGATTGTCGAGCCAACACTACGCGCCAACTGCGCCAACGTCCCATGATCCTAAGGAGCGTCTCGGTGGGCTAGGTCCCGTGATATTCAAAATGTGCGTGTTCTGGGGCGTGACCTACGTTGGTGTTTTCCTGCACAAAAGGTGGACCATCACCGCCGCCTTCGGGTCCTTTGCCTACACATTAGTGATGTTGCGCGGGCACATGACCGACACGATTCCGCTCAACTTCTAGGCGGGGACTACATCTGAGCACATCAACAATGGCCGACCGAGCCACGGACCCGGCCGGAGTTTGGCTCTTCCAAATCATGCGGTTAATCAATATCGTCGCGCTGCTCGCCTTCCTCGGTGTCTTGGCGGAGTCGCTCTTCTTGCAATGTGGAATCGGCGAACAATCGTGCCCACTGTGTTTGGTGCAGCGCTCACGCATGGTGGGTTTGGCGCTGGGCCCTGTCATGAATCTGCCGTGGGGGTGGAAGCCTTCCCACTACGCGATCAGCATTCTCGCTGCACCCGTGGGCGTTGCGTTTACCAGTTGGCGAGGACGTGGTTTTCCTTATCGCGGAACGAGCCGACCACGATCATGACAAAGTCGATCAGCGTCCAGATGCCGACACCGCCGAGCGTCAAGATCATCAAGATGCCCGTGCCGTTCTTGCCAACATAAAACCGATGAATGCCGAAGATGCCGAGGAACCAGGCCAAGATCGCCGCTACCGCGCGGGACTTAGGGCTGATCGGTTCTCCGCTTGCGGTCACGGTCGGCTTGGCTGGTTGCGCGACGACGGGGTTCTCTTCACTCATGCTGGTGTCCTCCTTAGGTACGACCCGGTGCTTCCGAGATGCACCGCTGTGAGGAACTGTAGTTGCGTCAATGCCGTGTTTCAAGGACGACGCCCTAGGGCTGGACTGCAGTGCCCGGATGTCTGTTCTGCGAGGCTCTCCCATCCGGAGCAGAACTAGCCGATCATGTCGCGACCTGAGATGAGCGACCGAGCAATGAGAGTGCGAAGAATCTCATTGGTTCCCTCACCAATCGCCATTAGCGGGGCATCACGGTAGAGCCGCTCCACGACATATTCGGTGGAATAGCCGTAGCCCCCGTGAATCCGCATTGCCTCGAGTGCATTGTTGATGGCCACCTCGGACGCGAAGTACTTGGCCATGCCCGAGGGCATGTCTGCTCGACCTGCGTCGGCCTGCACGGAAGCAGCCCAGTAAGTGAGCAAGCGTGCTGCTTGTACCTGGGTGGCCATATCGGCGATTTTCAGTTGGATCGCTTGGAATTGCGCAATGGGTTGACCAAAAGCCTCGCGCTCACGGCTATAGGTGAGTGCCGCATCGTAGGCCGCTTGGGCAATGCCGACTGCTCGTGCGGCAATGTTTACCCGGCCTGATTCCAGGGCAGGCAAAGCTTGCTTGAACCCACGGCCTTCCACCCCACCGAGCAGGTTCGCCACCGGCACCGCCACGTTGTCCATTACGATCTCGCACGACTCCGGGCCTTTGTATCCCAACTTGCCGAGGTCGCGAAGTACTTCAAAGCCCGGTGTGTCAGCGTCGATCAGCAAGATGCTCATGCCTGCGTGCGCTGGCGTTGCATTGGGGTCAGTCTTCACCAATACAGGCAGTGGGTCCGCGTGACGGGCGTTGGTAATCCAGGTTTTGCGACCGTTGACCACGTAATGATCCCCGTCGAGAATCGCCGTGGTCCGGATGCCTTGAAGATCAGAACCAGCATCGGGTTCGGTGAGGCCAACACCGGTCCGCCGCACGCCTGTGGCCAGTTCAGGCAGATATCGGTCTTTTTGGTCCTCGGTACCAAACTGGGCGATCATCCAGCAGGAGAGGGAGTGCGTGCCCAGCGTGCCGGCGATGCCCATCCAACCCCGAGATAGTTCTTCGAAAACAATGGCGAAGGACACCGCATCAAGATCGAGCCCGCCGTATTCGGTGGGGATCGTCATGCCAAAGAGACCGAGTTCTTTCATTTGGTCCACGATGGCCGTGGGGTATTCACCGCTGCGTTCCATTGCGCTGGCAACCGGCTTGATTTCTCGGTCAACAAACTCGCGCATGGTGCGTTGAAAGTCGCGTTGCTGTTGGTCGAGTTCGAAATCCATGCCGAAAGAATAAGTATCCGACCTTTGCTAGGCAAGTGACCGAGGCCCCGGCAGAGATTGCCGCTTCACCCGCGTGAGAGGTCCTTGACCGTCGCGAACCCGCATGAGAAAGGGTGCATCGCATCCTTGCCTGCGCTATCTTGCGACCAATTAGTGTGGTGCAGGTAAGTGAGGGGATCGACAATGAGACTCGTTTCTTCCGCGTTGTTTGGCTTGTTGGCGGGAGCAATGGTTATCGTCCCTGCCGTTTCAGCCCCGGCTGAGACATCGGTTCAGGAGGGCCCAGTCGTTTCCGCGTCGTCCACCGCTACTGCACAAGAAGTGCGACAGCGTGATGAACGCCCCAATTTCATCATCATCCAGACCGATGACATGACCGTTGATGACCTACAGGTGATGCCAGCAGTGAAGGCGCTCTCCCGACGTGGGGCTTCCTTCGAGCAGGCGCTGACCCCTTTCGCGCTGTGCTGTCCGTCGCGAGCGGCCCTGATGACGGGCAGTTACCCGCACAACAACGGCATCAGTTCGAATTTCCCGCCGACGGGTGGTTTCGTTCCGTGGGAGAAAAAGAACGGCAAGTCTTTTTCGGCGTACTGGCTGCAACAAGCCGGCTATCACACGGCGCACATCGGCAAGTACATCAACGGGTACGGCATGTACAACCGTCCGGTAGCGAAAGTCCCTTCGGGCTGGAGTGAGTGGTACGGCTCGTCTGACCCATCGACCTATCAAATGTACGGGTATGGCCTCAACGAGCCGACCGGATTCAAGGTGTACGGAGACTTCTACACCGAAGAGGCGGAGACTTACGGGACGGATGTATACACGACCAAGGCCTTGGAGGTAATCCTCCGAGCGCAGAAGGCTCCTGAACCTTTCATGCTTCAGTTGGCCTATCTTGCACCGCACGTGGAGACGATTCCGCTGACGGATGGAACTTGGAAAGACAGTTGGGCGGACATTGATAAGCCCGAGCCGGGCTCAGGTATTGAGGTATCGACGATTCCGCCCCGTCCGGCGCTTCGACACCAGGATTTGCTGCCCGATGTTGAGTTGCCACAGGACCCGAGTTTCAATGAGGCGGATCGGTCTGACAAGCAGTCGTTGATCCGCAACCTGCCAGCGTTGACTGATGAGGTGATCGAGGAACTAGCGGCGGACAACCGCAGCCGCAAACTTTCGCTCCTTGCTGTCGATGAAGGTGTGGCGGCGATCGTGGCAGCTTTACGGAAGACCAATCAACTAGACAACACCTACATCGTGTTCATGGGCGATAACGGTTACCTGTTGGGTCAGCATGCGATTACCTACGGAAAGTATTTCCCGTATGAGCCTGCCCTCCGGATCCCCATGGTGATCTCTGGTCCTGGGATTGAGCGCAACACGGTCGTGAAGAAGATGGCGTTTGAAATCGACATCGCACCCACGCTTATGCAATTAGCGGGGGTAACGCCGACCAGACAACTTGACGGACGCTCGCTGGTCGGGGTCATGATGAAGGATCGTCGACTTCCCAATCGAACGTTGCTGTTGTCCAGCGGTCCGCAAAAATCTGCGAGTGGCAATGACCTGCCACTCTTCGACGGCGTTCGCACTCAGCGGTATGCCTGGTGGGTGTATGAAGATGGCTTTGAAGAGATGTACGACCTACGGAAAGATCCGTACCAAATCGATTCGGTTGCCTATAACCCTGCCTATGTGAAGACAAAACTGGCACTTATCGGTGAGTGGAACAGGCTTCACGACTGCGTGGGAGTGGCGTGCCGAGGCAAATCGCCAAGCATTCCTGCTCCGACCACCAGTGGGTAGTGCGCAGACCGGTCTCGTTCCGCGCCTTCACGCGCCGCCAACCTTTAGACGCGCATGTTGTCCCGTCGGTGGGAAGTTGTGGGAGGGTGAGTCTGATACCAGTTACCTGTCCCGAATCGAGGTCAATGATGCCGTCACTTTTGCTGTCTCGCCGCGATGTGGAATTCCTGCTCTACGAGTGGCTTCCGACCCAAAAGCTATTGGGTAGCGATGCCTACGGTGACCTTGATCGTGAGACGGTTGATGATTTGCTCGATCTGGCCGAGCGCCTCGCGACCGATAAGTTTGCGAATCACAACCATCGCAACGACGTCGAGGAACCCACTTTTGATGGCAACACGGTCACGGTGAATGAAGCGGTGGCGCCAGCCCTTGCCGCCTACTATGAGGCCGGATTTGGTGGATTATCGATGTCTGCTGAGGTGGGCGGCATCGAAATGCCTAGCGTTATCTCACAGGTAATCGGCATGTGGTTCTCAGCCGCCAATGTAGCGACCTCCGGCTATTCATTTCTCACCCGAGCCAACGCCAATTTGCTGATGGCCTACGGCACGCCTGAACAGATTGAGCGTTGGGTGCCGCCGATGATCGAGGGTCGGTATTTGGGCACCATGTGTCTGAGCGAACCCCAGGCTGGCTCGTCGTTGTCAGACATCACGACCCGTGCCGAACTGCAACCTGATGGCACGTATCGCATTCGGGGCAACAAGATGTGGATTAGTGGCGGTGACCACGACCTCAGTGACAACATCGTGCACCTGGTTTTGGCTCGGGTGCCCGGAGCGCCCGCCGGAGTAAAAGGTATTTCCCTCTTCATTGTGCCGAAGAAGCGTGACGATGGCTCCAGCAACGATGTCAGCCTGGCCGGTCTCAACCACAAGATGGGGCAGCGCGGCCTGACTAACTGCCTGTTGAACTTCGGTGAAAATGATGGCTCCGTTGGCTACCTCGTGGGCGAGGAAAATAACGGTCTGGCCTACATGTTTCACATGATGAACGAGGCGCGTATCGGCGTGGGCAGCGCTGCGGTCGCTCAGGGATACGCAGGGTACCTGCATGCATTGGATTACGCCAAGACCCGTCCGCAGGGCCGCCCCGTCGGCGCAAAGGACCCGAACGCACCGATGGTGCCGATTATTGAGCACGCCGATGTGCGTCGCATGCTGCTGGCGTCGAAGGCCTATGTTGAAGGAGGCCTTGCACTGGAGTTGTATTGCGGCCTACTCGTGGACGAACTCGAATCAGGCGATGATCCAGAATCAACCAACCTGCTGCTGGAAATCCTCACTCCCATAGCCAAGAGTTGGCCATCCCAGTGGTGTCTAGCCGCCAACGATCATGCGATCCAGGTCTACGGTGGCTACGGCTATACGCGTGAATACCCAGTCGAACAGATGTGGCGTGATAATCGACTCAATGCCATTCATGAGGGTACCCACGGCATTCAGGCTCTCGATTTACTGGGGCGCAAAGTGACCATGAATTCCGGTGCTGCCCTGAGTGTTCTCGCCCAACGTATGCAAGCCACGATTGAACGCGCTAAAGGTGCTGGTGGCTCACCTGCCATGCACGCTGAGGCACTGACCTCGAGACTCAAGAGGATGCTTGAGGTCACCGCGGCATTGTGGGCTGATCGCAATGTGGAATCGGCGCTTGCTGATGCCACAACGTATCTTGAGGCGGTTGGTCACGTGGTCGTTGCCTGGTTGTGGCTTGATGTTGAGCTCGCAGCGACCGGAGACGAGGATTTTTATGCCGGTAAACGCCTTGCGGCTGAATACTTTTTCACACGTGAATTGCCGAAGGTTGACTCAATGTTTGATGTGCTCGCGGCTCAAGACAACCTGTACGTAAACCTAGACGAGGCCGTGTTCTAGCACCGACATCCCGTTATTTGACCGACCTGTGCGCGCACCGTGGTTCCCGGCGGGCACACAGGTTGATCTGGCACTAACGTCAAGGGCGTCACCCGAAAGGGTTCAGGGGAGGTTTGCCGTATGTCGTTCATTGTGAGGAATTACCACGATAGTGACCTTGAGCCGGTCGTTCATCTCTTGGAAGTCACACCTGGTATGGCTTCGGTGTTCTCGATTGCCGAGTGCATCGTCGCCTTACGTGGTGGAGCCCCTGCTGTTGTGGCGGTGCATCAAGACACGGTGGTGGGTGCGGCACTAGCGAATGCATCTGGTTCACGTGCCTGGGTGATGCGCGTCGCCGTTACTTCCACGCATCGCGGCGAGGGTGTGCCTTCAGCGCTGCTCACCCACCTCGAGGAGAGGCTGGTAAACGAGGGGGTAGCGACCATCTCCTATTTGCTTTCACAGGAAGAGCAGATGTCTGAAGGTCTTGCTAGGGCTGGATATGTGCGCCACGAGGCCGCCGCGTATTGGGAGAAGCGAGAGGCACTCACTCCTGGTGAAGCCACTACCCTCAGCGCCCTCGGTGGTCGAGTGCTCTCTCGTGATCTATGGCAACGCCTTGCCGGCATGCACGAAGAGAAGGACATCATCGATAAGCGCGTTGTTATGCCGCTCAGTCACCCCGAGCGGGCAGCCGCACATGGCGTGCTTCCGCCGCACGCCATCGTGTTGTTTGGGCCTCCCGGAACAGGTAAGACGACGTTTGCCCGTGCCATCGCGTCACGCCTGGCCTGGCCGTTCGTAGAAATATTCCCCTCGAGGCTGACATCTGAATCTGGTGGATTGGCGCAAGCACTGCACGAGACCTTCGCCATGATCGACGACCTGGAGAAGGTCCTTGTTTTCATCGACGAGGTAGAGGAGATCGCATCGGTGCGCGAAGGCTTTGGAAAGAGCCCAGCTCATGGCGTGACCAACGAACTGCTCAAGATCATCCCGGCCTTCCGTCAACATGACACGCGCCTACTGGTGTGCGCGACCAATTCCGTGCGCACACTCGACCAGGCGTTCTTGCGTCCCGGGCGCTTTGACTATGTGATTCCTATCGGTCCGCCTGATGCGACGGCGCGAGCTGCGATTTGGGAGTCGTTTGTGTCGCGGTCCTCGCGCGCAGACGTCGCCATCGCCGCACTCGTCAAGGCCTCTGAACATTTCACCCCGGCAGATATTGAGTTCGCCTCACGCTCAGCCGCCCAGGCGTCCTTCGAGCGTGAGATGAGTAGTGGCGACTCGGTTGAATTGGTTGGTGCGTCCACCCAGGACTACCTGCACGCCATCGCCCAAACACGAAGAACGGTCTCTGATGTTGATATCGAATGTTTGCGGGAGGACATTGACCTCTTCGGACGCTTGTGAGAGGCAGCCTGGATATCTGTACTGGCTGGCAATCTGCCTGACTAAACTCACCGCGAAAATTTTTGCGGCCCGTGATGAGTTCACAGGTAGGTGTCACAGGTGTGACACATTCGCGGGGTAGGTGTCACAGATGTGACAGATTCGCCTCGGAAACCAAATTCATGATCGTGTTGCGTCATGTTGTCCCCCCGGATAGTACGTATCTTTGCTGTGCTCGCTCCCCTTGGCCTTGTCGGTCTGGCGCTGAGTGCGCCGTCCCACGCGGATTCGGCGCCTCTCACCCCCGTGGCCGCGGAGGTGGCTCCTCGAGCGGCGTCGGAGACAGTAGATGTGTATTGGGAGCAGGCTGTCGGCGTCGGCGGCAGTGGCAGCTACGGTGATTTTGGCTGGGCGGTGGCGACAACCTCGGATGACACGGTGCCGGTGACCGGTTATTTCGACGGGTCAATGACGTTTCCTACCGGGCGTGCTGCGCCGGATGACTCGATCACGTTGGCCGGAACCGGTCGCGAAATCTTTATTGCGGCGCTGGCTAAGGATGACTCCACATTCGCGTGGGCGCAGGCCACCGGTGGCACCGGCAACGATGACGGCAGGGCGGTTGTGGTTACGTCTGATGACACGGTGCTTCTTAGCGGATTTTCAATGGGACAGCGACTTTTCCCACCGCTGATGATTCGATTACCTTGGTCGGGGAGGGCGGCGGTGAAATTTTTGTAGCTGCGCTGGCTAAGGATGACTCCACATTCGCGTGGGCGCAGGCCACCGGTGGCACCG
>JABAYF010000008.1:22216-22449 GCA_018609125.1 Candidatus Nanopelagicales bacterium
GTTCGGGTCGGGGCCAATCGGTAGCGGTGACTTCCGATGACACCATCCTCATTACCGGTGATTTGACCGGTAGCGCAACATTCCCTACTTCTGATGATTCGATTACCCTCACCGGCGATAGCCGGGAGATCTTCGTGGCTGAATTTGCCCCTGGTGTGTCCGTCGCCGGGGGTTTTCTTCGTGTGGGGTGGACTCCGTTGCGTGGGCCGGTTACGGTCGCGGAATGACTGGAC
>JABAYF010000005.1 GCA_018609125.1 Candidatus Nanopelagicales bacterium
CGACCTAGACCACGCGAACGCCTGCCTCCCACACTCCGTCGGTCAGTGGCACCCCGGGGCGATAGGCCAAATGAATGTGGCTAGGTGCCCGAAGTGAATGTAGGTCGGCGCGATAGCCGGGGGCAATCTTGCCAATGTCATTGCGGCGCAACGCTTGAGCACCCCCGGCTGTTGCCGCCCACACGGCCTCAGCAGGCGTCATACCCATATCGCGGACCGCCAACGCGATAGCGAATGGCAGCGAGGTCGTGTAGGACGTCCCCGGATTGCAGTCGCTGGCTAGCGCCACGGTAACGCCTGCATCGAGTGCTCGCCGAATGCTCGGATAGGGCGTACGTGTTGAAAACTCAGCCCCCGGAACGAACGTGGCGACGGTGGTAGACGATGCCAACGCCACTAGGTCGTCATCACTCAGATAGGTGCAGTGGTCAACGCTGGCTGCGCCAAGTTCAACACCTAACTGCGCTCCCGGACCAGGCTGCAATTGATTGCCATGCAGTCGCAGTGCCAGACCCGCGCGACGCGCGGCCGTGAGGATTTCGCGCGACTGGTCCACATCGAAGGCGCCGCGGTCGCAAAAGACATCGGCCCACCGCGCGTGTGGCGCACACTCGGTGAGCATGTCTCCAACAACGAGACGCACGTAGCCGTCAACATCACCTTCATACTCCCTCGGCACAACATGGGCACCCAAAAAGGTCGTCTCATCCGTCACCATTCCCGCCGCAATGAGACTGCGCTTCTCATCGTGCACCGATAGGCCGTATCCGCTCTTGGCCTCCATGGTGGTCGTACCTTGCCGCAGGGCTTCCTCCCGCAGGGCATACACACGGCGCAGTAGTTGCTCATCAGTAGCCGCACGGGTGGCCGCAACCGTGGTTTTGATGCCACCGGCCGCATAGGACTCCCCCGCCATTCGAGCAGCAAACTCCAATGCGCGGTCGCCACCAAAAACTGGATGCGTGTGACTATCCACAAATCCCGGCAACACCGCACAACCCGACATGTCAAAGGAGGCGTCAGCATCTGGGCACTGTGCAGACGCACCAACCCAGGCGATGCGTCCATCCACGCTCACCACAGCAGCGTCACGAATGAGGCCCAGCGCACTTCCGTCAATGGACTCATCACACGTTGTGAGTTCACCGATGTTGTTCCACGCAACTACTTCGCTCACTCGATCTCCGCCCAAATACGTTGAATCGCAGCGGTGAGCTCCAGTGCAGTCGAGATATCGCGATGCCGGCCATCGTGCACTACGCATCGTCCCGCTACGTAAACCGATGTCACATCAGACCCGGTTGCAGCAAACACGGCCCCGGCAAGTCGTTCTGACCCGATGCCAGCCAATCGATTATTTTGTGGATCCAACTCCACGAGGTCTGCTCGCATTCCGACCCTCAGCGCCGAACCACAACCGATCTGGGCCAGCTCTGCTGCGGTGAATTGTCCACGCACACCGGTGGCTAACCGCTGATCCCATTCAAGCCGCCGGCATTCAGCGAAAGGATCAATTACGGCTTGAGAATCAGTGCCAATAGACAATCGCACGCCGGCATCGCGAAGTGCTGCGGCGGGTCCGATGCCATCGGCAAGTTCAGCCTCGGTGGTGGGGCACATACACACCCGAGATTGCGCAAGCAGCTCAATGTCTCGAGCCGTGAGATGCGTTGCATGCACGGCAGTAAACCGATCATCGAGCGCGCCGGCATCAGCGAAGACCTGCGTTGGAGTGCGGCCATAGGCTTGCCGACACTCTGCATTCTCCAGCGGTTGCTCAGACACGTGTGCATGCAGTGCACAGTCGGCGTCCCTCGCGTAGGCAGCCACTCGCGCGATCACATCGGGAGGGACGGCGCGCACCGAATGCACGGCAACGCCGTGGTCGACCAAACCCGCCGATTGCAATTCATCTATCCGTGAAATCCACGTGTCAATGTCACCGTCGCTGAAGCGCATCTGCACCGCATCAGGCATGACGCCGGGAGCCGACTGCAGGTAGAGGGTGTCCAGCAGGGTCATCGCGATACCGGACTCTGTCGCAGCGGCCATCAAAGCTCGGGACATCTCATTGGCATCGGAATATCGCAGCCCGTTCGGGCCATGATGCAGGTAGTGAAACTCACGTACCTGCGTATAGCCAGCCTCAAGCATCTCGGCAAAGACAGCGCGGGCTAGCGCATGGTAGGTCGTGGGGCCTAGCACAGCGGCCACCGCGTACATCTGATCGCGCCAGTTCCAAAACGAGCCACGTCCGGCGTGGGTGCGGCCTCGCAGTACCCGATGAAAGACATGGGAATGATCATTGACAAACCCTGGAAATATCCAGCCATGTAGGGCCTCGACGTCAGCCGGTGGTTGGCCTTGGTGCGTCAGTGCCGAAATCTTCCCGTCGTCATCCACCGACACGAGCACGCCGGGAGTCAGCGAGTCGCCACCGAGCCATGCCTGTGCACACCAGATGCGCTTCATGCTGGCTGCTCGGTCTTGTCTATACCCAGCAGGTCCGAAAGCACCGCGGTGAGCGCATCCACCCCGGCCCGAAGATCAACTTCTTCCGCAAACTCCTCCGGTGCATGAGAGATACCGGTCGGGTTACGCACAAACAGCATCGCGGTTGACACGCCAGCATCAGCCAGCACTCCCGCATCATGACCCGCACCCGAATCCAACAGCGGCACGTCACCGAGCAGATGCGCGAGGTGCGCACCCAAACTTGGGTCGAACACCTGTCGTGGAGTGCGTGACTCTTCGCTGAGTTGGACATTGGTTTCCGCGACAATGGCCTCGATTAATTCATCCAGCAGCGTCTCGCTTGACGCGCGAGCATCCAACCAGGCCAGCACCTGGGCGGGAATCGCATTTACCGCGTTGGGGAGCACCTGAACGCGACCCACCGTCGCTCTCGCCGCCTGCGGCAGCGTGTCGCGAGCGCGTGCGCTCTCCTTCGCAACGGTGATGAATTGGGCGAGGTGCAGCATCGGGTCTACCCGATCGTCCATGTGCGCGGTACCAGCGTGGTCGGCACGACCGGAGAATTCAACGCGCCAACGCCCGTGAGGCCACACCGCAGTGCCCACGGCCACCGCGTGGTCGGTATCAACAAGACCCCGCCCCTGCTCTACGTGCAGCTCAATAAAAGTGGCAACGCGTTGCAGCCGCTGCGGATCAGGGCCGAGGTGCGCAGGACGTCGGCCCCGAGCGCGCACCGCTTCAGCCATCGAGATGCCGTCATCATCGCGCAGGCCGAGCGCCCGCTCCGCGGTGATCTTTCCAGCAGCCAGTCGTGACCCCAGGCAGGCGACGCCGAAGCGGCCACCTTCTTCATCGGTGAAGCAACTCACCGCTAACGGCTGTGTAGGTTCCTTACCGGCAGCTTTGAGTCGAGCAACCGCTGCAAACGCGCTTGCGATACCGAGCGGACCGTCATAGGCGCCACCGCGCGACACCGAGTCAAGGTGTGATCCGGTGGCGATCGCACTTCCTTGGCTGGGATCACCCCACCAGGCCCACCGATTTCCATTACGGTCCTCCTCGACCGCCAGGCCAAGGGATGCGGCCGTGGAATCGAACCATTCATTCAGTTGTGCTTCAGCATCGGTTAGCGCGAACCGGCGATAACCACCATCGGACAATCTCCCGATGGATTCAATCTCTGCCAGCAGCGCAACAACATCCACGATGCGATTAACCCTCCCGCATCGGCACACGCACATGGCGCTCATGGGCAATTTCATCGGCCCTGTCGTAACCAGCGTCGCAGTGGCGGATCACACCCATTGCTGGATCATTGGTGAGCACCCGGGCCAACTTTTGGGCAGCCAACGCCGTGCCGTCAGCAACGCTCACCTGTCCAGCGTGGATCGAACGTCCGATACCAACACCGCCGCCATGGTGTATCGACACCCAGCTTGCACCCGAGGAGGTATTTACCAGCGCGTTCAGGAGCGGCCAATCAGCGATCGCATCGGAACCGTCGGCCATGGATTCCGTTTCGCGGTAGGGGGACGCCACCGAACCGCAATCCAGATGGTCGCGACCGATCACGATGGGGGCTGATAATTCGCCATTGGCCACCATTTCGTTGAATCGCAGCCCCGCTTTATCTCTTTCGCCGTAGCCAAGCCAGCAGATGCGCGCGGGTAGGCCCTGGAATGCCACCCGTTCACTTGCCAGCGTTATCCACCGATGCAGTTGCTCGTTTTCCGGGAAAAGTTCAAGAATTGCCTGATCTGTTTTAGCGATATCGGCTGGGTCACCGCTGAGGGCTACCCAGCGGAAGGGGCCCTTGCCTTCACAGAACAGCGGCCGGATATAGGCCGGAATGAAGCCGGGGAAGTCAAAGGCCCGGCTGTATCCGCCAAGCCGCGCCTCATCGCGAATGGAGTTGCCATAGTCGAAAACTTCGGCACCGGCGTCCATGAATCCCACCATGGCCTCGACGTGCTGCGCCATCGCCTGACGTGCACGGTCGGTGTATTCCTCCGGCTTTTTTGCTGAGTAATCATCGGCATCGGAAAGGTCAATGTCTTCAGGAAGGTAACTCAGTGGATCATGCGCGCTGGTTTGGTCGGTGACGATGTCGATTTCTACCTCGCGACGCAGCAGTTCAGGGAATATCACGGCAGCGTTTCCGACCACTCCCACACTCAGCGCCCGACGCTCTTTTTTTGCTGCCAGGCAGCGTTTTACCGCATCGTTGAGATCGACCGCGATCTCATCGAGGTAGCGATCCTTCACCCGTTTGTGCAACCGAGTGGGATCCACATCGACGATGAGGCAGACGCCACCGTTCATCGTTACGGCCAGCGGCTGAGCACCGCCCATGCCACCGCAGCCGGCAGTGAGGGTCAACGTGCCTGCCAGCGTGCCGCCAAACTTCCTATTCGCGACCGCGGCGAAGGTTTCAAAGGTACCCTGCAAAATGCCTTGGGTACCAATGTAAATCCAGGATCCGGCTGTCATCTGGCCGTACATCGTTAAGCCCAGTTGTTCCAGTCGGCGAAACTCTGGCCAGGTCGCCCAGTCGCCCACGAGATTGGAGTTGGCGATCAGAACACGAGGGGCCCATTCATGCGTCTGCATGACACCCACCGGCCGACCAGATTGCACGAGCATCGTTTCGTCATCACGCAGGGTGGTGAGGGTGCGAATCATGGCGTCGAAAGACTTCCAGTCTCGCGCTGCTCGACCAGTACCGCCGTAGACCACGAGCCGGTCAGGATGTTCGGCCACATCAGGATCAAGATTGTTTTGCAGCATGCGCATCGCAGCTTCGGTTTGCCACGACCGGGCTGTCCGGGTAGTTCCGCGGGCTGCGCGCACGGGTCGTGTTCCGACGAGAGTGTCATGGGCAGTATCGGACACGGTTACTCCTTGATGAATGGGTGGGCGGCTTCAGCAATGACATCGATTGGCCCCGTGTGCATTTCGGCAGCGGCCACAACCGCACCAGATTCGACCAGCGCGGTGACGGCGGCAATCTCTGGTGCGAGAAAGCGGTCTGGACCGGGGCCGGAAACCTGTTCGCGGACGAGAGCAACGACCGCTGCCGTGGCAGGCGCGGGCTGAAGCGGCGCACGCAGATCAAGTGCGCGCGCGGCTGTGAGTACTTCAATACCGATTACCGTGGCTAACCCGTGCACTGCAGTGCGTAGTTTGCGGGCCGCTGACCAACCCATGGCCACGTGATCTTCCTGCATGGCGCTGGAAGGAATGGAATCCACGCTGGCCGGAACAGCAAGCCGTTTGAGTTCGTGCACAATGCCGGCTGCGGTGTACTGGGCGATCATGTGGCCGGAATCAACTCCGACGTCGTGTGCCAAAAAGGGTGGCAGGCCATGGCTGCGGTGTCGATCAAGGAGTCGATCGGTCCGACGTTCGCTCATGCTGGCGACGTCGGCACACGCGATCGCCAAGAAGTCCAGTGCGTACCCCACGGGAGCACCGTGGAAATTACCGTTACTGGCCACGCGTCCATCGGGGGTAACTACCGGATTGTCGATGGCTGAAGCCAACTCCCAACCTGCCACGCGAGCGGCATGATCAAGGGTGTCGCGTGCGGCACCATGCACCTGGGGTGCGCAGCGCATCGAGTAGGCGTCTTGCACCCGGGTATCTTCTGGGCCGGCATGACTGGCCACGATCGGGCTGTCCTTGATGATCGCGCGCATGACCGCGGCGCTCCTGGCCTGACCCGGGTGTGGGCGCATCGCAATAAGCATGGCGTTGAGTGTTGAATCCGTACCCAGGGCAGCCTCGATGCTCATGGCAGCGGCAATATCGGCTGAGGTGAGTAGACACTGGAGATCTGCGATCGCGAGCACCAGCATGCCGAGCATGCCGTCGGTGCCATTGATGAGTGCCAGGCCTTCCTTTTCGGCCAGTACAACGGGGGTAAGCCCTGCATTTTCCAAGGCCTGCGCCGCGGTCATTAACTGTGCGCTGCTATCGCGCACTTGGCCTTCGCCCATGAGCGCCAGGGCAATGTGGGACAGCGGAGCGAGATCGCCTGAACACCCCAGTGAGCCGTATTCGTGCACCACGGGAGTGATGCCCGCATTCAGCATCGCGGCATACGCAGCGGCCGTACTTGGTCGCACACCGGTATGCCCGGTGGCCAGGGTGTGCAGTCGCAGCAGCATCGTGGCGCGTATCACTTCGCGTTCGACCTCGGGCCCGGCACCGGCAGCGTGGGAACGCACCAGGGATCGCTGCAGTTGGGCACGTTGATCCGCAGCGATATGTACGGTGGCGAGGGCACCAAAACCGGTGGAGATGCCGTAGGCCGGCGTGGGATTCTCAGCCAGGGATTCCACGATCAATCTGCTCGCTGCCATCGCGGCCATGGAGTCAGCAGAGATGTCCACGTGCGCATCACGACGCGCTACCAACGCCACCTCTTCGGGGCTCAACGCACTCGGATACAGCGCAATCGACTCAGGCACGGTGTGATCATGGCCGTTGAAGTGCCAGGGAAGGTAGACTCCCGTCGATAGGCTGTCTGGGATGCCAGACATATAACCGACGTCCTCGAAGAGGTGCGATGACCTCCGTTCCCGCCGCGGAAAACACCCTGGCCATTCTGCGAGCACTTGCTGGCCGTGGCGCTTCTTCAGCAACCACATTGGCAGCCGATACCCGTCTGCCCCGGAGCACCGTTTATCACCTGCTCGCCGTCTTGCGCGATACCGGTTTCGTGGTGCATCTGGTCCAGGATCGACGCTGGGCGCTAGGTCCGAGCGCAATTGAAATTGGAATGGCCGCGCTGCGTCATGATCCCCGCGAAGCGCTCGCTCGCCCCCACCTCGCCGCCCTTGCCGATGCCACCCGCGAGACCGCTCACCTTGGCGTCTTGCAGGGCGCAGAGGTGCTCTATCTGCTCAAGGAATCACCGCGGGGAATTCGCGAAACACACGCCCTGATTACCGCGGTTGGTGTGCGGTTACCTGCGGCCACTACAGCCAGCGGACGCGCACTACTGGCCGCTCTGTCTGCAGATCAGGTGCGTGCCCTCACTGCAACACCAACCGCCTTTGTTTCGCGAACCGATCGGGGTCCGCGCACACTGTCTGCCTTACGCACGATTCTCAACAGAGAACGACGCCAGGGCTATAGCGTTGAGGTGGGCGAGGTGGTGTCCGGATACGCGTCGGTAGCCGCCGCTGCTATCTCTGATGACGGCCAGCCCATCGCATCGGTCAGCGTCACCGTCCGATCCGATGACGCTGACTTTGCCACTCGTTGTCCCGAACTAGCCGCGGCTGTTCTAGTTGCGGCTCAGCGGATTGGGCGAGCCGGTCGAACTAGTGCTGCACTCCGTTGACCCGGCGGGGCACCTGCAGTGGGTTGGCGTGCTGAAGTGGCTGGGGCAGTAAAGCATCTGGGATCGATTGCCAGGTAACGGCCCGCATAAACCGGTCAATGGCGTACGCCCCCACGCTCGTGGACTCTGGCCGGGTAGCCGCGGGAAATGGCCCGCCGTGCTGCATGGCCCAGGTAACCGCAACACCGGTCGGCCACTCATTAAAGATGACACGGCCAGCTCGGGCAGTGAGTTCTGACAGCACCACCGGCAGCATCGATTCATCACCCTGGGCTTGCACACCGGCTGCCAACACTCCGGGTAGCGCCTCAAGCAGAACGCGCAGATCGTCTTCTCCGGCGTATTCCACCAACAGTGCGGTCGGGCCGAAACACTCATCAAGTAGATGCGGGTGCTGAACAATGTCGGTGGCAGAAACCGCATAGAGGCTGGGTGTCACCGTGTTTGTTTCTGGCACATGGTGTCCCACATGGATCGGTGTCACCACCGCGGTATCGGCCACCAGACTCAAACCGTGATGAAACGCATCGCGAATATTGTCGGTCAACATGGCCTGATCCGGCGCTTGGGCGAGCCCGGTGCGCAGAGCCTCGCGCAATTCAGAATCAACAGGGGCGATCAACAAACCCGGCTTTGTACAAAACTGCCCCGCACCCAGTGTGAAGGAGCCGATGAAACCTTCTACGATCGAAGAGCGTCTTGCTACCAACGCCTCAGCGGTAACCACGATCGGGTTGATGCTGCCTAGTTCGCCGAAGAACGGAATGGGGCGGGGACGGTCAGCGGCAATCTTCGCCAGCGCCAGGCCACCGCGCTGGCTGCCGGTGAAGCCGACTGCCTCAATGCGATCGTCTCGCACCAAGTCGATGCCCGCCTGCAGCGATGAGTCAATAAGGGTGAGCATGCCCTTCGGGGCATTAGCCTGCGCGAGTGCTCCCTGGGCAACAGCGATGACCGCCTGACTCAGCCGTGGATGCCCCGGGTTCGGCTTGGCCACCACCGGGCAACCCGCGGCCAGAGCAGCAGCGGTGTCGTTGCCCAGAACCGAGAAGGCAAAGGGGAAGTTGCTGGCGGCGAACACCGCGACCGGGCCGAGCGGAATCATCATGCGACGCAGATCGGGGCGCGGCGGGGTGAGATTGGCATCAGCCTCATCAATGGTCACCCCTAGGTACGCACCCTGTCGAATAACGTTGGCCATCAACCGCAACTGACCACTGGCTCGCCCTACTTCTCCGGTGAGCCGTACCTGCGTGAGTCGTGACTCAGCCATGGCAATCGGCACCAGATCTGGTCCCGCGGCATCGAGGGCGGCAGCAATGGCATCAAGCAGATCAGCTCGCCTGGCAGGGGCCAGCAACGCCAACCGCGCAGATGCCTGCAGTGCGGCAGCGCAGGCATCGTCTACCAACATCGTGGGGTCGACAAATGTCCTCGGAGCTGGCGTGGCTGTGCTCATTAATGATGTCCATTCACTCGGTGATCGGTTTGAATCAAACTATGCGATATCAGCCCAGGGTTCGGCTAGCGATCAGTTCACTCACCACGGCATCCTCCCAGCCCATGCCCATGCTCTTGAAAATGCGTGCTCCGCCGGGCTTGGGCGGATGAAGGACGAGATCTGTCAGATCTGCATTGATGTCGTCCTCCGTCATCAAGCCGTCGGTGATCGGCATCACCACATCGCCGGCTTCACGCATCGCCGCTTCTCGGTCCTCAACCGCAACATAGGAACGTGCCACCAGGGAGCCGGGCAGTTCCCGACCCACCGGTGAATGCCCGCCCACCGCAACAGCCGTAACGTCGTGACCCGGATCGCTAAAGACCGGTTCCGTTGATGTTGTTGCGCAGACAATGATGTCGGCCTCGCGTACGTATGACTCCGAATCAGCAGATTCAACAGCGATAATCGTGAGGTTCGGATGGCGAGTTCGCGCCTCATCGACCATTAATTGTGCTCGCTCAAGTCGACGCGCCACCACGCACACGTGCGTGAGCGGCCACTCAGCCAAAATCGAATCAAGATGCGCTGCGCCCTGCGGTCCAGCACCGAAAATCACCAGTCGTGCAGCGTCCTTGGGTGCCAGTGCACGCAGGGCCACGATGCTCACGGCCGTGGTTCGCATCACGGTGAGTGCGGCGGCTTCCATAATGACCGTGGGTGCCAGAGTTACCGGATCGAACACCAGGTGTACGCCTTTGATTCGCGGCGCCGGCCCGGCCGGGTCAGCCATGATGGTGACGATCTTGATGGTGGGTGTACCCGTTGATCGGCTCGGCATAATCAACATCTCGCCGTTGGGCACCTCCATGAACTGCCGGGGAGGATTTTCTTGCCCGGGCAGGCCACGGGCGAGTGCATCCTCCAGCGCGGTTGCACACTGACCAATCGTGGCTGCAGCGTAGGTGCTTTCGGCGTCAAGGTAAACCGGATTCACTGTGCAGACTCCCTCATCACATTCTCATCACGGGCAATCGCCCCGAGCGGTACCGGCACGCTCACCGGCCGACTGGCTGACGCAGCCTGTGCCGCGACATTCGCCTGCCTACCGCAAATCCCTTCAACGCTGAATGAACACATGCGTCCCTGACACCATCCCATTCCGGCTCGGGTCAATAACTTGATGGAACGCGGGTCCGTTGCCCCCAAATCGTCTCGAGCAGAACGTATATCGCCCAAAGTGATTTCTTCACAACGACACACAATCGTTTCCCCCGGCTGATCATTCACCCACTGCGTGGGCACTGGGAAAGCGAGAGCGAGAGCCGTGGCAAAACCATGCAGGTGACGTCGCTGTCGGTGCAGTGACTTCACCAGTGCCGTCGCTGGCGCTCGGCCGGTGAGCTCGGCAGCGGCATGCAAGCCAGCCACGCGCCCCTCGACACTGGCAAGGTCTACTCCACCGATTCCCGTTGTCTCTCCCGCAGCAAACACCGAGGGGCGTGACGTGGCTTGACGTTCGTCAACCAACACGGCCAATCCACCATCCGGCGCATCGGTGATCGCGCAACCCAATTGCAATAGCAAGTCCAATTGTGCGGTGAAGCCGAATCCAAGAGTGACACAATCAACATCAAAACGTTGTTCGGTGCCAGGCTTTGGTTGCCACTGAGAATCGATGCGCTGCACCGTTGCTTCGCTCACACATGCCCGACCCTGAGTATCAACCGCACCGGCAGCGATTCGGGTGACCCTCCGACGCGTCAGATAGGGCACACGATGGCGGGCCAGGATGCCAGCAAACCTTGCGGCTTCGGCGGTTTTTGCGACTGCAGCCGGAAACATCTTGCGCGTGTGCCGGGCCAACCCTGCGGGGGCATTTGCCTCAATGACGGCCGCCACCTCACCACCAGCCTGCACGATGCTGGCTGCAACAGCCAGCAGAAACGGACCGGTGCCGGTCACCAGTGTGCGCTGTCCTGGCAGAACGCCGCTGCCCTTGATCAGCGACTGCGCCCCGCCACCGGCCATCACTCCGGGAAGCTGCCACCCTGGAATGGCCAGCTGGCGATCCATCGCACCGGTGGTAACGATCAATGCTCGAGCGCGAAGTATGCCGATCTCGTGGGGATGCCGTTCGTCGCCACGCATGCGAACCAACACGTGCCCGGTGTCCGGCATTGAATTGACCGCATACACCTGCTGGCCACTGAGTATTTCTACTCTGGCCCAGCGATTTTCATCCGAACAACCGCTAGGCCGATAACGTTGTTCAAGTGCTCCTCGCCGGTGATACTGACCACCCGGGCACGGGTTAGCATCGACGACGGTGACGGCAAGTCCTGGTTCAGCCGCCACGTATGCAGCGTTCATACCTGCGGCGCCCGCACCGATAATGATGATGTCGCGTTGATCAGACATGGCCGGTGCCTTCCTGTGTTGCTATTTCATCGCCCGGCTCCACCGTGGTCATGCATGCGCGAACGTTGGGTTGACCATTCAAGATCACCAGGCAGTCAAAACACGCACCGATTCCGCAGAAAATTCCGCGGGGCTGTTGTTGCCCGCGAGTGGTACGCCAGGAGCGATAGCCCTCGGTGAGAAGTGCTGCGGCCACTGAGATGCCTGGGCGCACAGCCACGTCGTTGCCGTCAATTCGGATATGAACGCTGTTCACGGGCAGATTAGGCATGAACGACCGCCACATGATGGGCATCGAAACGCTCCGCTGCAAATGGTGCGAGGCTGAGCAGTGGGCTAACACCGATCGCTGCCTGGGCGATGAGAAAACCTGTGGCTGCAGACAAACCCACACCGGCACCTTCATGGCCGCAGGCGTGCATGAGGCCCGGAACGCGGGCATCGGGCCCAATCACGGGCAGGTGGTCGGGGCAATAGGGCCGAAACCCACCGTAGGTACGCAGCAAAGATGCTTGCGCCAATCGTGGAAATAACTGCAGCGCCTGCTGTGCGAGTCGCTGCACCACTGTCCAGTCAAGGGTGCGATCAAAACCTACGCGTTCGCGACTCGCACCGATCAAGATGGTTCCACTGTGCGTGCCTTCCACAACCGCAGCAGTTTGGAGAGCGGCATCATCACTAGCGACATTGGCCACGTACTCAGCCGAGTACACCTTGCGGTTCACGATCACCGGTAGCGGCTCGGTAACCAAAATGAACCCCCGCCGGGGCAGGATCGGCACGTTCACGCCGGCCAGTGCTGCAATCTCACCACCCCAGGTTCCGGCGGCGTTCACCACGAGCGGTGCCTGCAGGGTTTGAGTTGTTGTTTCTACCCCCGTCACAGCCCCGCGTGCATCACGAGGAATCGCGACAACATTGGCATTGGTGTGCAGCGTGATACGCCCCATGCGAACTCCGCGTGCGATGAGATGCGCTGCAGCCAGCATGGGCTGGGTCTGCATGTCTTGGGGGTAGAACACCCCTCCTGCCGCCTCAGGGTTGAGGTTAGGTTCCAACTCCAGGAGGTCCGCACCCGTAACCGGCGTTGCCACCACTCCGCAGGCGGCTTGCTCGGTTGCGAATGCGCGCAGGTGGTCGAAGGTGTGCTGCTCATAACCCACCGCCAGACCACCCTTGGGTTCTAGCTCAATAGCCGGTCCAATGACATCAATGAGTTCGGTCCACAGTCGTTGGCTCAGAAGAGCAAGGTCGAGCTCAGGGCCGGGTTCCTTGTCTGACACCAAAATATTGCCCTCGCCGGCACCGGTGGTACCCGCGGCAACACTGCCACGATCAACGACGGCGACGCTGAGTCCTGCTTCAACGAGGTAGTGCGCACAACTTGCGCCCACAACCCCGGCGCCCACCACAATGGCGTCAAAAGAGTTAGTCATGGCTCGCCCACGCACCGCGCACGTGGTCCAGATGATGGTTCATCAGGTCTGCGGCCGCATCCGCATCGCCACGAGCAACGGCATCAAGCAACTGCAGGTGTTCATCAGCCGAGGTTACGAGTTGGCCGGATTCGGCAAGATCAGTGAGTGCATAGAGGCGACTTTGCGTGCGCAAAGAATCAACAATTCCAACAAGTTTGGCGTTTCCGATGCAGCCGAGTAGTTGCAGGTGAAACTCCCGATCACCCTCGAGGTAACCCACGAGGTCTCCGGCGGCGGCACACTCACGCACCCGTTCGGCAATATCTTGGAGTTGGGAGATCTGCTCGGCAGCGAGCGTTCCGCTAATACGTTCAATGACGGGAACTTCTAGCATGCGCCGAACTTCGGCCAACGCATCAAGATCGGCCTCGGTCATTTCCGTTACCCGAAAGCCTTTATTGGGAACAGCTGCGACGATGCCCTGCGCCACAAGGTCGAGCATGGCTTCACGTACCGGAGTGGCCGAGACACCCAGTTGATCGGCCAGGGTGGGTACCGAGTAGGTGACCCCGGGGGTGAGTTGACCGGTGATGAGAGCCGACCGCAGTGCAGCGGTTACCTGGTGACGTAGCGAGATACGGCCTTGGATCTCAGTCAAGTGCGGTGTGCTCACAGGGTGAATCCCCGCGGGAAGGGGTCGTCGGATGACAGGTACACCTGACTGGTGCCCATGATCCATGCACGACCGGTGATGGTGGGCACCACCGCTGGTTTCTCACCCACGTTCGTTTCGGCGATGAGTCGCCCGGTGAAGGTACGACCGATGAAGGACTCATTGGAAAAGTCAGTCTCAAGAGGTAATTCACCGCGCGCATGCAACTGTGCCATTCTGGCTGAAGTACCTGTGCCACAGGGCGAACGATCGAACCAGCCAGGATGAATCACCATGGCGTGCTTTGATGCACGAGCGGTTGAACCGGGTGCTAAAACTTGCACATGTCGACATCCGATGATGGAGGATTCGGTGGGATGCACCGGCGGGTTAGCCGAGTTAATGGCTGCCATCAATGCCAGGCCGCGCTCCATGATTTGGGCGGAATTATCGCGATCGAAGATCAGCCCAAGTTCGTCTGCCGTGACGATTGCATAAAAATTTCCACCGTAGGCCATGTCGTAGGTGACCACGCCCACCCCGGGAACATCTACCTGCTGGTTCAGCGCATCGGCAAAGGAGGGAACGTTCTGCAGCGTAACGGACATGGCTTGCCCGTCCAGCACCTCCACTCGAGCGTTGACTAGGCCGGCCGGGGTATCCAACGAGATGTCGGTAACGGGTTCTGATACCTCCACCATGCCGGTTTCGACCAGCGCGCTGGCGACCGCGATCGTGGCATGCCCGCACATGGGCAGGCACCCGGTGACCTCGATGAAGATCACACCCCACTGAACACCTGGACGCGGTGACGGTTGCAAAATGGCCCCGCTTTTGGCCGCGTGCCCGCGCGGCTCGCGCATAAGCAATTCGCGAATGTCGTCGTGATGCTCAATGAAGTGGAGCCGTTTTTCCATCATGGTGTCGCCGGGAATCTCCCCGACGCCACCCACCACGATCTGCGCCGACATGCCCTCGGTGTGGGTGTCGATGGTGTGCAGAACGCGACGTGCTCGCATGCCTAACGGTAGCCCTTAGCCAAAGCTGCTTCCGTTGCTGTGCGAACGATCGCAGCATGCTCTGGTGACATGGGCAGGCGCGGCGGTCGGCTTGCGCCACCGAAACGCCCGGCAATGTCCATACTCAGTTTGATCGCCTGAACAAACTCAGTCTTGGAGTCCCAGCGCAGCAGCGGATGAAGATCGCGGTAGATAGGCAGCGCAGTCTCGATATCTTTGGCGATGGAGGCGTCGTACAACTCCCGACAGGACTGAGGTAGCGCGTTCGGGTAGCCAGCAATCCAGCCGGTTGCCCCAGCGATGGCCATCTCCAGAACTACGTCATCGGAACCGATCAAAACTTCTAGTTCAGGTGCAAGTTCATGTACTTCATAGACCCGACGCACATCGCCACTGAATTCCTTCACGGCCTTGATCAAGCCCTCGGCGTGGAGCGTGGCGAGTAAGGCGGGGGTCAGATCAACCTTGGTATCAAAAGGATTATTGTAGGCAATCATCGGTAACTCTTCTTTGGCTACGGCACGATAGTGCTCCAGGACAACGCGCTCATCTGCACGATACGCATTGGGCGGAAGCAGCATGACCGCGCTGGCACCAGCCTCAGCGGCCTGCTGGGCCCAGTAACGGGATTCATCAGAGCCGTAGGCGGCCACACCGGCCACGACCGTTCCGTTCACCGGGGTCGCAGCAGCAACAGCAACGCGCACAACCTCAGCGCGCTCCTCCTGGGTCAGCGTTTGATATTCACCCAGGGAGCCGTTGACCACCACACCGTCGCAGCCGTTGGTGCACTGCCAGGCCACATGTTCGGCGAAGCGTTCGAAGTCAACCGCATCGTCGGCGGTGAAGGGCAGGGCGGTAGCGGTCAGAATTCCACGCCACGGAGTCGATGTCGTCATAAGTAATATATTACACACTACATTCCTGCGGGATGAACCGACCTCACTTCAAGCGATGCACCACTGCCCAGATCCCACCAACAGATGTCTCCTCCAGCAGGGTGAACCCGACACCTTGGCCCCTGGTGTGT
>JABAYF010000019.1:0-67923 GCA_018609125.1 Candidatus Nanopelagicales bacterium
ATCAAGATGCTCAGCGGGTGACGCCCATCATCGCGAGTGGGCATGGGCGTGGACATCTCCTCAGCCTAACCAGGCCGGCATGATGATCGTTCACCCCTTATCGTGAGGGGGTGAACGATTTCGAAGGTGCAACACTGAACAAGGCTGTGGGTCTTCGGGCAACGCCGTGGATCCTCATTGTGGGCGGGGTGATCGGCCTCATCGCCGCGTTCGAACTCACCCTTGAGAAGTTTCGCGTTCTCTCTGATCCCGACTACGTTCCCAGCTGCGACATCAATCCGGTGTTGTCGTGCGGATCGGTCATCGTCACTGAGCAGGCCGAGGTATTCGGTTTTCCCAACCCCGTCATGGGTTTGGTCGGCTTCACGATCGTGATCACCCTGGGCGTCCTCACTGCTGCGGGTGTCGACCTGCCCAGGTGGGTGTGGTGGGGCCTGAACGCCGGCGCTTTAGCGGGATTCATTTTCGTGCAATGGCTGATTTGGCAGAGCCTGTATTCCATTGGCGCGCTGTGTCCGTGGTGCATGGTGGTGTGGAGTGTTACCGGTCCCATTTTCGTATGGGTAACGGCGGAGAACCTGCTTCGAGGACGCCTGGGTGGGCAGTCGTCGACAGCGAGGTCGCTGGCATCCTTGCGCTGGTTCGTGCTCGGTGGCTGGTACCTGGTGGTGCTCGGCCTCATTTTCTTACGTTGGCAAGACTACTGGCTGGGTGGCTAGTCGCACGATCTAGATTTACGTGGCGTTAATGGCGTTAATGGCGTTAATGGCGTTAATGACCAGGCCGATCGCTATGACGAGGAGCATGATCGCAACTCCGAGCAGGATGCCCCGGTACACGCGGTTGGTTACGCGGTGTCGACCCAGCGCGATGCCCACCACGAGGGTGGCCTTGCTGCCGACCAGCGTGACGTAAAAGGCGACCAAGAAAATAACGCCCCAACCGGTAGATTGATCAAAGAAACTAATGAGCAGGGGAGCACCGGCGGTGACCCAAAATAGCCACGGGGCTGGGTTGAGCAGGTTGATGGTGGCAGCCTGCAGCAGCGGTAGGCCGCCAATCGATTTTTCGGTGGCGCGGAGTTGAGCAACATCGGCGGTGCGCGATGCGCGAAAGTTTTCCCAGGAAAACCAGGTGATAACAAGCGCGCCAATGATGGAAATACCGGCGATCGCGACGCTGGGAAGTTGACTAATTAGGGTCAAGGACAGCGCGATGATGAGTGAGTCGCTGATCAGGGGAGCGGCAGACACGGCGAGGCCTGGTCGTAGCCCGCGCCGCACGGTGGTGGCGATGGCTAAGGCGAGAAGTGGTCCCGGTGCTACACCGGAGCCGAGCCCTAACGCCAAACCGGCCAGCAGTGCCTCCACGCCTGCAGTGTGCCAGCAGCGCAGCCGGCGACGGTGTTGGTGCATGCTGGGAACATGTGGTTGACCGCCAGAGACGGTGAGGGGACGCCAGACCTGTCGGTGCTGACCGACGCTGACTGGTTCATTGCCGCCGTTTTGGCCGCGGTGCTGATCGCGGCGCATTTCGTGTCGCCGGCCATTGCCCGTCTCGATGCTCGCCTGCAGGACCGGGTGGCCTCACTGGGCGGTGGCATCGCGGTCGCTTACGTCTTTGTGCAACTCATGCCAGAACTGGCCGAGGGTGGACGCTCGCTGTCTGACACCGCGATTAGCCAGGTTGCCCCCACTCCCGTCGTTGAAGCGGGTCTGTTTTTGGTGGCACTTGTGGGCACGATGATTTTTTATTCCCTCGATGTGGTGAGCACTGAACATGACGATGAGCACGCTGGTTTGTACCGGGTGCACCTGCTCTCTTTCGCTTTGATCAGCGCGCTGTATGCCTACACGATGCCGTTCCTGCTCACCACCGGCATTGGTTACGCGCTCTTGTTCACCACCGCGATCTGTTTCCACGTCCTGGTGGGAGATCGAACATTGGCCAGGGCGCACCCCAACTTGTTCAAACACCAGGATCGTTGGGTGGGGATGGCCAGTGTCGTCATCGGGTTTGCTGCGGCATGGGCACTGCCGCCGGCCAGTGATCTGATGTTGGCCACGGCCACGGCCTTGCTCGGCGGTGGGCTGCTCATCACCACTTTCCGGGAAGAACTACCCAAGGCCGCGAAAGCCAGACTGGCCTGGTTTCTGGTCGGCGTCGTGGTGATGGCAGCACTGCTTGTGGCCGGCATCGTGACCGGTGATGGGTGATGGGACCTCAGTGAGCGGGTGACGGGAATCGAACCCGCATGACCAGCTTGGAAGGCTGGAGCTCTGCCATTGAGCTACACCCGCGAGAGCAGGTCTTAGATTAGCGGTTGGGTGCGAGGCAGTGCGTAGCGACCAACCGGTGCCCCCTAGACTCGGTGGCGCCCCGCGGGGCGTAGCGCAGTGGCTAGCGCGCCTGCTTTGGGTGCAGGAGATCGGGAGTTCGAGTCTCCCCGCCCCGACCGCAGCCAGTTCTTGCCTGCCCATTTAGATCGAACGACCGCGCCATCTGTTACCCCTGTCCCATCCGCTCAATCAGGAGACCGTGACCGCATGAAGACCAGCGTAGAAACGCTATCGCCCACGCGGGTGAAGTTGACCGTGGAGATTCCCTTCGCCGAAATGAGTGAGAGCGTCGAGGCGGCGTATCGCACCATTGCCGAGCAGGTCACCATTCCTGGATTCCGGAAAGGCAAAGTGCCCTCGAGCATCATCGATCAGCGAGTGGGCCGTGGTGCTGTGCTGCAGGAAGCGATCAACGAGGTGATCCCTGACGCCTATGAGAACGCGGTAAAGGAAACCAAGGTCAAGATCGCCAGCCAGCCTGAGATTGAGGTCACCAAGATTGAAGATGGTGAACTCCTTGAGTTCACCGCCGAGGTTGATATTCGACCCGAATTCGATCTTCCCGATTTCGCCACCATAGAGGTCGAGGTGGATGACATTAAGGTTGGCGATGAAGGCATCGACGAAGAACTCTCCTCACTTCGCCGCCGCTTTGCCACCCTCGTTCCGGTTGAACGCGAGGCCGTCGATGGCGACCTCCTCCTTGTGGATCTCTCCGGAACCAATGCCGCCGGTGACGATGTGGAAGACCTATCTGCTGCTGCAATGTCGGTGGAACTAGGTGATGAGAGCATCCTGCCCGGCTTCGATGAGGCCCTTCGCGGTGCCAAGGCTGGACAGACGCGCACCTTCGAATTCGTTCCCAGCGCAGGAGAGTACGCCGATCAGCCAATCACCGTGTCGGTGATGGTCAGCACCGTTCGTGAGCGAGAACTGCCTGAGCCCAATGATGAATTTGCCATGTTGGCCAGTGAGTTTGACACCCTCGAAGAGTTGCGGGCCGACATCGGTGAGCGCATGGAACGCGTGAAGCGCATGGAGCAGGCCATGGAAGCACGCGGCAAGGTGCATGACGCCATGCTGGAACTACTCGACATTCCGGTCCCCGAAGGAATCATTGACGCAGAGGTGTCAGAGCACTTCACCGACGGCCACGGTGACGACGCCCACCGTGAAGAATTCATTAGCCAGACCCGTGATCGCATCAAAAGCCAATTCATCTTGGATCGCATCGCAGAAGATGAGGTTGTCTCGGTTGGCGAGTCTGAACTCTCGGCCTGGGTCATCCAGCAGGCCCCTCGCTACCAGATGGCACCGGATGCACTGCTATCCGCGCTGGTTCAGGGCAATCAGTTGCCCGTGGCCATTGCAGATATTCGCCGGGGCAAGGCCCTCGCGCTCGTCACTTCACGCGCCACGGTCACCGACGCAAGCGGTGCAATCGTGGATCTGGAGGCACTCGATGCCCAACTTCGAGCGGCTGAAGCAGCCGGCGAGGTGGAAGTCGTCGACGAGTAGTACCGGTCGGGCCATTGTGCCCTGGGCGAACATTGCTCCCTGCAGGAATCAGGAAGCGCGGTTCGGCGTTACTCTCAGTAACAGCGTTAGCGAGTACCGGGCAGACGACAACAGTCGCTCGCCCGACATAGAGAGGAGTTCCGCGTGAGCGGATTCGGATTCAACACAGCGTCCATGGCGGGAATGTCGTCAGAGTTCACGGTTCCAGGGCTGCGCGCGCCCGCGGCTGGGATGTCTGGTTTCGGCGACATGCTGGACGAACGCCTCCTACGCGAACGCATCGTGTGGCTGGAAGGGGAGGTGCGTGATGAGAACTCCAACCGCATCGCTAAGCAGTTGCAGGTTCTTGCTGCTGAAGACCCCGAAAGCGACATCACCCTCTACATCAATTCCCCAGGTGGTTCAATCACCGCGGGTATGGTCATTTACGACACCATGCAGTTGATCCCCAATCAGGTCACCACCATTTCGATGGGCCTGGCTGCATCGATGGGCCAGTTCCTGCTCACTGCGGGTGCGGCCGGAAAACGTTACGCCACACCCAATACGCGCATCATGATGCACCAGCCCCTCGGCGGAATCGGCGGCACGGCTTCCGATATCAAGATTCAGGCCGAGCAAATGATCTACATCAAAAAGCGGATGGCTCAACTTATCGCCGAACACAGCGGCAAGACGCTGGAACAGATTGAAGAAGACTCCGACCGTGACCGCTGGTTCACCTCAGAAGAAGCCCGCGACTATGGCCTGATTGACCATGTGTACAGCACCGCCGCCGACGCACCGGGGAGTGGATCATGACCGTGAAAGATTCGATGCCGATGTCCCCTCAGGCTAGGTACATCCTGCCTGAATTCCGTGAGCGCACCGCCAACGGTGAGCGAACTCACAACCCCTACACCAAACTCTTCGAAGAGCGGATCATCTTCTTGGGTGTCCAAATTGATGATGCGTCCGCCGATGATGTGATGGCCCAACTGCTCACCTTGGAGTCCTTAGACCCCGATCGAGATATCCAGATTTACATCAACTCACCGGGTGGCTCCTACACCGCTATGACAGCTATCTACGACACGATGCAGTTCGTCAAGCCGCAGGTTCAAACGGTGTGTCTAGGCCAGGCGGCCTCTGCAGCAGCTGTTTTGCTTGCTGCAGGTGCGGCCGGCAAACGTTTCGCTTTGCCCCATGCCCGCATCCTCATTCACCAGCCTTACACCGAAGGCGGCGGTCAAGCCTCCGATGTGGAGATCCAGGCAAATGAGATTTTGCGCATGCGCCAGGAGATGGAGGGCATTTTGGCTCTGCACACTGGGCGTTCTTCTGAGCAGATCGAGAAGGACATCGAGCGGGATCGCATTCTTACCGCAGCTGCGGCCAAGGACTACGGAATCATCGACCAGGTAATCGCCTCGCGTAAGACAGCAACCGGGGCTATTGCCTCATCTTGATGTCCCGCTGCCTGCTGCTGGTGACTTGTCCGCTCAGGGCTTAATTCCCTGACGGAGGGATACGAGCATCCGTGGTGCATTTCACGGTAGCGTAATTTCGTTGGGTTGTTCATCTGCATTCTCTAGGCTCCAGCGCCTGGGGAAGTCGCGATAAGGGAGTGGGCTGTGGCACGCATGGGCGAAAGCGGCGATCTGCTCAAGTGCTCCTTTTGTGGCAAGAGCCAAAAACAGGTCAAGAAGCTCATCGCCGGTCCAGGCGTGTACATCTGCGATGAGTGCATCGACCTGTGCAACGAGATCATTGAAGAAGAACTCACTGACTCTGCGGAAATGCCGTTCGAAGACTTACCGAAACCGCGCGAGATTTACGACTTCCTCGACAATTACGTCATCGGCCAAGATGTTGCCAAGAAGGCACTGTCCGTTGCGGTGTACAACCACTACAAGCGTGTTCAGGCCGGAGTTAAGGCCCACGGTAGTGACGAGGGCGTGGAGTTAGCCAAGTCAAACATTTTGCTACTCGGACCCACCGGCTCAGGCAAGACGTTGCTCGCCCAAACCCTGGCCCGGATGCTCAACGTGCCCTTCGCCATCGCCGATGCCACCGCTCTCACCGAGGCTGGCTACGTCGGGGAAGACGTGGAAAACATTCTGCTGAAACTCATTCAAGCAGCCGACTACGATGTAAAAAAGGCCGAGACCGGAATCATCTACATCGACGAAATCGACAAGATCGCGCGCAAAAGTGAGAATCCCTCCATTACCCGTGATGTCTCCGGCGAAGGGGTGCAGCAGGCACTGTTGAAAATCCTTGAGGGCACCACCGCATCCGTTCCGCCCCAGGGTGGGCGCAAGCATCCGCACCAGGAGTTCATTCAAATCGACACGACCAACGTGTTGTTTATCGTGGGTGGCGCTTTCGCCGGTCTGGACACCATCATTGAGCAGCGCGTGGGTAAGAAGCGCGTCGGCTTCACCTTTGACATCGTTGCCGATGACGGTGGCGAAGCGCCCACTGATACCGATCCAGATGACATCTTCGGTTATGTCATGCCCGAGGACATGCTGAAGTTCGGCATGATTCCAGAATTTGTGGGGCGCCTGCCGGTCTTTACCTCGGTCACGCGTCTTGACCGTGAAGCACTAGTCCAGGTCTTGACAGAGCCGCGGAACGCCCTGGTCAAGCAGTATGGACGCCTTTTCGATCTTGACGGTGTCGACCTAGAGTTCACCGAGGATGCGCTCAACGAAATCGCTAATCAGGCACTGAAGCGAGGTACCGGGGCTCGTGGGCTCCGCGCCATCCTTGAAGAGGTTCTCCTCAATGTGATGTACGACGTGCCCAGCAGGTCTGACGTGGCCAAGGTCGTTGTCACCGGTGAAACTGTGCGCGACAACGTGTTGCCCACCCTCGTGCCACGCGAGGCGGTCACCCCCAAACGAACTCGAGCGCGCAAAGAATCTGCCTAGTCAGTCACATCAGCCAAGGTCGAGCGAATGACCATCTCCTCGCCGACGGAATAGGTGAACGACTCCACGCGACCGGCTGATGCCAGGTCTGGTTCGGCCATCTTGATTCGGTCCAGCAAGTCTTGCGGCCCATGGATACTGACGCTGGCAACCGCGGCCTTCATCGACACTTTCGCCTCGCTCTTTACCCGGCGAATGGCGGACAGGACCGTGGCAACGTCACCGAGCAGCCGCCCATCAACCGAGCCCGGTATAGCCGCGTCACCGGTGGTTGGTGGTGACCTGTCATCAGGTGTGGGCCAGGCGGATGCGTGAATTGATCCTTCGCGCCACCACGACCAAACCTCCTCGGTGACGAAGGGGAGTACGGGTGCGAAAAGTCGCAGCAGGGTATCCAACGTAATGGCGAGGGTTGCGCGCGCCGACACAGTTCTTGGGTCGGTCGCATCACCGTAGGAGCGCTCCTTCACCAGCTCCACATAGTCGTCGGTGAACGACCAGAAGAATGTCTCGGTGAGTTCAAGAGCGCGGGCGTAGTTGTAGTTCTCCATGGCATCGGTTGCCTTGATGACCAGATCGGCAAGGTTTACCAGCAGTGCCGCATCAAGGGGTTGGGTCACGGCACCGTTGGTATCGGTGGCGCCATTGCCCAGCACGAAACGGCTAGCGTTGAGAATCTTGATCGCAAGGCGACGGCCGATTTTCATCTGCCCCACGTCGAAGGCAGTATCCGTACCGGGGCGACCCGAAGCGGCCCAATAGCGCACCGCATCAGAACCGTGTTCGGCCAGAAGATCAACCGGTGTCACGACATTGCCCTTGGACTTGCTCATTTTTTTGCGGTCTGGATCCAAAATCCAGCCGCTGATGGCGACATCGGTCCAGGGGAGGCAGTCGAACTCTAGGTGGCTTCGAACGACGGTGGAGAACAGCCAGGTGCGGATGATCTCGTGTGCTTGGGGACGCAGATCCATCGGAAAGATGCGATTCCATAAATCAGTATCGCGTTGCCAACCACCAGCGATTTGCGGTGTGAGAGAGGACGTTGCCCAGGTGTCCATGACGTCTGGATCTGCCATGAATCCACCCGGTTGACCGCGCAACGCTGGGTCAAGTCCTGGTGGTGTATCCGAAGAAGGATCAATGGGCAACGTATCGGCAGTCGGCACGATGGGGGAGTCGTATCGAGGCTGACCAGTTTCGTCGAGGGGATACCAGACGGGAATCGGTACGCCGAAGAAACGTTGACGTGATACCAGCCAGTCGCCGTTGAGTCCCTCCACCCAGTTTTCGTATCGAACCTGCATATGCTCGGGATGCCAACGCAGTTGACGCCCACGCTCAAGAAGTTGTTCGCGTAGTTCAGGGTTTCTACCGCCATTGGTGAGGTACCACTGGCGCGTTGTCACGATTTCGAGCGGGCGTTCGCCCTTTTCGAAGAACTTCACCGGATGGGTGATTTTTCGTGGTTCGCCTTCTACGAAGCCGGCTTCTGTCAGTGCCGACACCATGCGTTCTTTCGCGGTATGTGCGGTGGCGCCGGCGATGTGTTCGTAGAGAGCTGATGGTTGGGCACCGGTGATCCAGTCCGGCACATCGCGCAGGATGCGCCCATCCCAGCCGATGATGGGCCGAGTGGGCAACTGCAGTTCGCGCCACCATGTGACGTCCGTGAGGTCGCCGAATGTGCAGACCATAGCGATTCCGGAACCTTTTTCGGGATCGGCAAGATGGTGCGCCACGACGGGCACTTCGACGTCGAATAGCGGAGTGAGCACCGTTGATCCGAAAAGTGCGGCGTAGCGGGCATCGTCTGGGTGCGCGACAAGGGCAACACATGCGGCCAGTAGTTCAGGGCGAGTTGTCTCGATCCATACGCGATCAGTCGCGCCGGCGGCCAGCGAAAAACCAATACGGTGGTAAGCACCTTCGCGTTCACGATCTTCAAGTTCGGCCTGAGCCACTGCTGTTTTGAAGGTGACGTCCCACAGGGTCGGTGCCTCCGACTGATAGGCCTCGCCCCGTGCAAGATTGTCTAGGAACGCACGCTGTGATGCCGTGCGGGCGATGTCGTCAATCGTTTGATATGTCTGCGTCCAATCAATAGACAGCCCGAGTTGGCGCCACAACTGCTCGAAGACAACCTCATCCTCGACCGTTAATCGTTCACACAACTGCACAAAATTGCGCCGTGAAATGGGAATCTGATTTTTGGCATCTGGCTCATCCGGAACGGTGAAGTCTGGGTCGTAGGGCAGCGAGGGGTCGCAGCGCACACCAAAGTAGTTTTGCACCCGACGTTCGGTGGGGAGCCCGTTATCGTCCCAGCCCATCGGATAAAAAACCTCAAACCCACGCATGCGCTTGAACCTCGCGATGCAGTCGGTATGCGTGTAAGAGAAGACGTGACCGACGTGGAGCGAGCCGCTGACCGTGGGCGGCGGGGTGTCAATGGAGTAGACCTGATCGCGGGTTTTCGTGCGGTCAAAGCGATAGATGCCGGACTCTTCCCACCGACGAGACCATCGCTGTTCGATACCTGCGATGGTGGGTTTTTCTGGCAGTCCAGTCATGGGGCATCATCTTAGGCAGCGCAGATGCTGGCCCGTCGGGGGCCGGTTAGTGTGGGCGATGTGAACCCCGGCGGAATTCAGGAGCCAGCCAGCAACCCAGCGACAGCCACTTTCGAGCAGGTGGTGGCTGCGTTAATGCAGCGTTGGCCGGAATCGCGGATCGACCCGAGTTTGGATCGCATTACCGAGCTGCTCAATCTGCTCGGTGCGCCCCACCTTGCCTTGCCGGTGATTCAAGTGACCGGCACAAACGGCAAGTCGTCAACTGCACGGATGATCGCCAGTCTCTTAGAGGCCATGGGTTTGCGCACCGGCCTTTACACCAGCCCGCACCTCATCGACGTCACCGAGCGAATCGAAATAGATGGCAAACCTCTTGACCGAGACGCGTTCACCCAGGTGTGGAAAGACATAGCTCCCTACGTAGCGATGACCGATGAGCAAAACGGAACGCCGCTGAGCTTCTTTGAAGTCCTAACCGCGATGGCGTACGCATCCTTCGCCGATGCTCCCGTTGACGTCGCTGTTGTTGAGGTGGGCATGGGTGGTCGCTGGGATGCCACCTCCGTGGCACCCGCCCAGGTAGCGGTCGTGTTGACGGTGGACCTTGATCACATGGATTATCTCGGTGAGACGGTCGTTGACATTGCCCGAGAGAAAGCCGCCATCATCGCCAGCGACGGCATTGCTGTGATTGGCCGGCAGCGCCGTGAGGTGATCGAAGTGATCAGCGAAAGACTTGAACTGACCCATGCCACGGCCTTCTGGCAGGAACGAGACTTCGAAGTGACCCACCGAGAGGTGGCAGTCGGTGGACAGGTGCTTGCGCTACGTGGAATCGACGGGGAGTACGTCGATGTTTTCGTTCCGGCCTACGGCGAACACCAGGCGTTCAACACAGCCTGCGCGATCGCTGCGGTCGAAGCCTTCCTCGGTGGCAAGAGCCTGGACGCGGGCGTCATCGAAGAAGGACTGGGTGCGCTGCGTACGCCGGGCCGCCTTGAGATTGTGCGTCGAGGTCCCACCGTGGTCATCGACTCTGCGCACAATCCGGCCGGTGCACGCGCGCTAGCAGCGGCGCTATCGGAGAGTTTTGCTTTTACCCATCTCGTGGCAGTGGTTGCTGTCTTGGACGATAAGGACGTGCAAGGCATTTTGCTGCCCCTTGCCGATGTCGTCGACGAAATCGTGGTCACGGCGAATCATTCGCCGCGAGCGCTGGGTGTAGATGCATTAGCGGCGGTGGCGGTGGAGATTTTTGGATCTGAGCGGGTGGAGGTTGCGGCAAGTTTTGCCGATGCCATCGACACTGCAGTGCGCTTAGCCGAAGAGGCAGATACCTATGCCGCCTCGGGCGTCATCATCACCGGTTCCGTGGTGTCTGCAGGTCAGGCCCGTGCCTTGCTGACGAAGAGTCAGGACCGCACATGAGGGTCCTGGGCACCTCGGTGCTCGTCTTTGAAGCAATTATCGTGCTCCTCGCCATCCCGGTGGCGGTGGTGGTGGGCACCATTTCCGGTCCACCGTGGGTGTTCATTTCTACCGGAATCCTCCTGGCGCTCGCGCTCGTTGCCTTGGCTGGCGTGATCATGAAGCCGTGGGCCGTTTCGGTGGGTTGGGTGCTGCAGGCCCTGGTCATGCTGACCGCCATCTTGGTGCCCGTCATGCTGATCGTGGGGGGCATTTTTGTGGCTCTGTGGTGGCTGGCCGTGAAGTGGGGACGTCAGGTGGATGACCTCAAGGCACAGGCCGCGGGAGAGGCCACCGGCTAAGTTCATTCGGAGTGGCCACCGGCTCACTCCATGATGAAGTCGAGCGTGCCCTACGCTGACAACGTCTCCACACGCAAGCGAGTCTGCCGTAACTATCGAGAGGAACCCCTGTGTCAGAACGCACCCTGGTCCTGGTCAAGCCCGATGGAGTGTCACGCGGGTTAGTGGGGGAAGTCATAGGTCGCATTGAGCGTAAAGGTTTTACCGTGGTAGCACTGCAGATGCAGACCGTGACCCGCGCGATCGCCGAGGAGCACTACGGCGAGCATCGAGATAAGCCCTTCTTCGGCGAGCTCGTTGATTTCATCACGTCAAGCCCACTCGTTGCAGCGGTGATTGAAGGAACGGATGCGATCGCTAGTTGGCGCACGATGATGGGTGCGACGAATCCAAGCCAGGCCGCCCCCGGCACCATCCGCGGGGATCTTGCGACGCAAACTCAAAACAATGTGACCCATGGTTCAGATTCCCCCACTTCAGCTGAGCGTGAGATCGCCCTGTTCTTCCCCAATCTTGGCTAGCCCGGCTGGGAGATCACTCATCTCCGCCGTCGTACTGGCCGCCGGGGTCGTGGCCGGCGTCATGGTCACTCGACCGAGCCTGGTGGCATGGCCGCGCGGGGTACGCCCGGGACTCGGCGTGGGCACAGGGGTCGTTTGTGCGGGGATCACGTGGTTGACGTTAGATACGATCAATCAACTCCGGCGAGGCCGTAATCAATTTCCTCGGTTGGCCAAGATGGCCGGCGTCGTGGCTGTGGGGTGGCTGAGCGTCACCGCGGCGAAAGCCCTGGTGGGATCTCGGGCTGACCGCGATGGGCTGCGACCGGATCGCGCATTTGCTGCGACGCCCGGTTCGCCTTGGGTGAGCGGCAGCCTGGATTCGGCCGTCGACGCAACAACTCTTGGACGCGAAGGTGCTCGATTCGTGCATTCCTACACTCCCGCAGCGGCGATCAATGAAGTGTGGATGACCGATGACCCGCCGGTGAGTCCGATTCGGATATTCATCGGGGTTGAAACTGCCGCCACGGTTGCAGATCGTGTGGCGGTGGCGATCGCAGAGTTGGAACGAACGGGGGCATTCGACCGACAAATGCTGTGCGTCATTGCGCCTGCAGGTAGTGGCTACGTCAACCCCACCCCGATATCGATTCTGGAAATTGCCACCCGTGGTGATTGCGCGACCGTGGCGGTCGGCTACGGATTGCGACCATCCTTTTTGTCCTTGGATCGTGTCGATGTGGCTGCAGACACACAACTTTTACTGCTCGCCGGAATCATCGACGCGTTAGCTGCGCGAGCCAAGCCGGCTCGGTTGGTTTTGTACGGCGAGAGCCTCGGCGCTGGAGTTCAACAGGCCGGTCTGAACCGCATGGCTCCCACCGGTGGATGCCTACCCGGTGCTGTGGACCGGGCGCTGTGGGTGGGTACACCGGGGGGTGCTGGCCGGGATCTGTTCCGAGCACGTCTCGATGCCGCGGGAATTGCGCACGGCACTGTTGATCATCCCGGGCAGATCTCTACCCAGCATGATCCTCGTGTGTGGTTCCTTGAGCACGATGCCGACCCGGTGGTGCGCTTCGCACCGGATGCGCTGTGGCGACAACCAGCGTGGTTGAACGAAAAGACACGTGGAAGCGGCGTGCCGGCCAGCATGTCGTGGCGCCCGGTAGTTACCTGGGTACAGCTGCTGGTGGACACTTTTTTCGCGACCAACATTCGCCCCGGTGACTTTCAGGCTCGGGCCCACGACTACCGCGCGGACCTCGGCGAGGTCGTGCGCGCTGCCTTCGCCCTGCCCATGTCTGATGCGGCAGGGCAGCGCCTGGAACGAGTGCTTCGCGAACTGGAGCAGGATCGGGCCATATTGATTTCTCACCACGAGTTCCGCCCCGGTCACGAGGCCAATTAGCCTCATCCGTCACACTAGGTACGTGAACGAACTACCATAGAAACTCCAAGCAAGTGGGGCGGCAGCGATTGCTGCTCGTCCATCGCTGGTGAATGATCCGCGAAAGGCGCCGTTGCCCGTGTCCAACACCATGTCTTTTGTCGGCCGCGACATGGCGGTCGATCTCGGCACCGCCAACACGTTGGTCTACGTGCGTGGCCGCGGCATCGCGCTCAATGAGCCTTCGGTTGTGGCCATCAACCAAAACACCGGCGGCATCTTGGCGGTGGGCAGCGAGGCAAAACGCATGATTGGTCGCACCCCGGGCAGTATTGTCGCGATCCGCCCGCTCAAAGACGGCGTGATCGCTGATTTCGATACGACCGAACGAATGCTGCGCTACTTCATTCAAAAAGTCCACCGCCGCCGCCACCTCGCCAAGCCACGCTTGGTTATCTGTGTGCCCTCGGGGATTACCGGGGTTGAACAGCGTGCGGTGAAAGACGCCGGCTATGCCGCGGGCGCTCGCAAGGTATTCATTATTGAAGAGCCGATGGCTGCCGCAATTGGGGCGAACCTGCCCGTACACGAACCCACCGGCAACATGGTGGTTGATATCGGTGGTGGCACCACCGAGGTCGCGGTCATCTCCCTCGGCGGCATTGTCACAAGTATTTCGATTCGGGTGGGCGGCGACGAACTCGACAGCGCAATCATCAACTACGTAAAGAAGGAATACTCCCTCCTTTTGGGTGAGCGCACCGCAGAGGAAATCAAGGTGGCGATCGCATCGGCGTTCCCCATGCCGGATGAGCCGCATGCTGAGATTCGTGGACGCGATCTGGTCAGCGGCTTGCCGCGCACAGTTGTGGTGACCGCCGATGAAATCCGCAGGGCGATCGAAGAGCCCGTGAACGCCATCGTCGATGTTGTGAAAACAACCCTCGACCGGACGCCACCGGAGTTGTCCGGCGACATCATGGATCGCGGCATTGTGCTGACGGGCGGCGGGGCATTGTTGCGCGGCATTGATGAGCGTCTGCGACACGAAACGGGAATGCCGATCGTGATCGCCGAGAATCCCCTTGATTGTGTGGCTCTCGGGGCGGGCAAATGCGTGGAAGAGTTCGAGGCGCTACAGCAGGTTCTGATCTCTGAACCCCGACACTAGGAGCCCGTTCTTTGCGCGAATTGCGGAAAGCTCGGCTGGTTTTGGCCCTGCTCATCTTGACGTCCATCACGCTAATCGTGGTGGACCTTAGAGGTGGCGTTGGTGGCCCACTTCAACCGCTGCGCACCGTCACCACGGCGGTGTTTGGGCCGTTGGAACGCGGCGCTGCCGCAGTAATTTCCCCCGTTCAGTCCTTCGTGCAGGCGGTGGCGAACTGGGGTGATCAACAGGCCACCATTGATGAGCTCACGGTGCAGAACGAGCAATTGCGAGCGCAGGTGGATACGGCTGACGTAGATCGCGATCGGGTAGCGGCCCTGGATGCTCTCCTCGGTCTTGCCGCAGATACATCTGTCGACATTGTTCCGGCCGAGGTGATCGCAGTTGGTCCCGCTCAAGGTTTTGCTTGGACGGTGACTCTTGATGCAGGCTCCGGCGACGGGGTCAGTGAAGGGATGGCCGTTCTCAACGGGGGTGGGCTGGTTGGGCGCGTGGTTTCCGTCGGACCTGACACGGCCACGGTGCTGCTTATCGTTGATGCCACCTCAACGGTGGGTGGACGTCTGGCGGGATCTGCTCAGATTGGCATCGTGTCTGGCACGGGCCGCCAAGATCTCATGACGATGCAACTCCTCGACCCGCTGGCGCCGGTGCAATCTGGCGATGTGGTGGTCACCTTCGGGTCTCAAAGTGGGCGTCCGTATCCACCCGGAATACCCGTAGGTGTTGTGGAAAGTGTTTCTGGAACCCCGGGGCAGTTGACGCGCGTGGCCAATCTGACCCCCTATGCCGACGTCAGCATGATGAGCATCGTGGGCATCGTGGTCAACCCACCGCGCACCGACCCGCGTCCGGTCATCACCGCACCACCGCTTGCCGAGGGGAGTTAGCCATGGCGTGGCGACGAGCGCTTCTCATTGCCACCCTGCTGATCCTCGCGGTGGTGATTGAACTGACCGTCTTGGCGCCGCTGCCCTGGTGGGGGGCCACCCCGCCGCTGGTCCTTGTCGTGGTGGCCGGTGTCGCCCTGTCCTTTGGACCCATCACCGGCGCGGTCGCTGGTTTTGCTGGCGGGCTGCTCCTCGACTTGGCGCCACCCGCCCTCACCACCGTGGGCATTGCCGCGCTCATCCTTACCGTGTTGGGCTATGGACTCGGGCGCATCTTTGACTCCGATGAACGTCCCCTATGGCTGACCACGGTGGTCACGGCGCTCGCCGCAGGAATCTCTGTGCTGGCCACCGCTGCTCTGGGCGGTCTGCTCGGTGACGTGCGTGTTCGCTGGGATGATGTTCCAGGGTTCTTGGCCGCCGTCATCGTGTACGCGGCCTTTCTCTCGCTGCCATGCGTGCCCGGTATCCGGGCACTGAGTCGACGTGTGGTGCCCGAAGCATTCCCTCGCTAAACCCTCTAAATGTGCCATCGGGGTCGGTTTCGGGTCACAATGGGGCGAGGGAACCAGATCACGGTTCGATAACGTCGAAAGATGTCGCGCCCATGATTGATCGGAGGCAAGGATGAGTGAACGGTCGAATATTCGACTCGTTGTGCTCGGCGTCCTGCTGATCTCTCTCATCGGTACCTTGGTGGCGCGCTTGTCCTACATGCAGCTGGTCGCCGGTAGCGAATATGAAGCGCAGGCAGCGAATAACTCCACCCGCGAGGTGTTGAACCCGGCCGTACGCGGACTCATCCTCGACCAGCGCGGACGTCCACTCGTGGCCAATCGGATATCCCTCGTGGTGTCCGTTGACCGACTAGCCCTGGCTCGTGAAGATGACGACGGTGCCGCCTCCATCGCCAATCTTGCCCAGGCTCTGGATGTTTCGGAAAATCAAATCCGTGAACGGATGCTGCCGTGCGGTCAAGAAGGTGCTGCGGCGCCGCCGGTGTGCTGGGACGGATCCCCGTATCAACCGGTGCCGGTCGCCACCGACGTTGAGCCGGAAACAGCGCTCGCCATCATGGAACGTCGCGCGGATTTCCCCTCCGTGATCGCCCAATTGGAGTCAGTGCGCGAATACCCGCAGCCCTTTGATGCCAACATGGCACACATTTTGGGCTACGTCGGCCCGGTATCTCAGGAACAGCTTGACGCGCAGGGCGAGTCGGGTGATCCGGCTCGACTCCGTAGCCGCGACCTGATTGGCCGTAACGGCCTTGAGGCGCAGTACGACGCCAACCTGCGCGGAATTCCCGGCATTACTTCACTTGCTATTGACACCGCCGGTCGTGTGACGGGCACTGCGGGTACCTCAGATCCGGTCGCCGGAAACTATGTTGTGACGCATATTGACGCGCGATTGCAGACCGTGGTGGAAGAGGAACTGGAAGCAGCGGTACTACGCGCTCGTGAATCCGGTAACGATGGCGAGTCGGGGGCGGCGGTGGTGATAGATACTCAAACCGGCGGCGTCTTGTCGATGGCGAGTTACCCCACCTACGATCCCGATCTTTGGGTCGGTGGTATTTCGGCTCGCGATTACGACATCCTGTTGGAAAGACGCGCTCTGTCCTCCAACGCCATCCAGGGTACCTTCCCGCCTGGCTCAACGTTTAAGCCGATCACGACCGTTGCGGCAGCCGAGCAGGGCTATGACCTCACCGAGACGTACAACTGCCCCAGTGATTACAAGGTTAGTTCTCAGACGTTCCGTAACTTCGAATCTGAGGGTTTTGGTCCCATTTCCTTCCAACGTGCCCTCGAGGTGTCCTGCAATACCGTCTTTTATCGGTTGGCTGACGAAATGTGGCTCAAGGCCGGCGGCAATGCGGCAACTCTTGAGTCTGCTGACCCCATTGCTGATGCTGCGCAACGATTTGGGTTGGGCACAGCCACCGGCATTGATCTTCCGGGTGAAGCACCCGGTCTGGTTTCTGGTCGCATTGAGAAGCAAGAGACCTGGGAAAATCGGCGTGATAATTGGTGTGCCGACGCAAAGGAAGGCTTTCCCGAAACTCGCAAATCTGATGCTGAATTAGCCGACTACTACACCGCACTTGCCAAAGAGAATTGCCTGGATGGTTTCCGGTGGCGCAATGGTGATGCCATCAATGCGTCAATCGGGCAGGGAGATACGGCTGTGACTCCGCTGCAAATGGCCATGCTGTATGCCGCGATTGCCAATGGCGGCACGCTCTATCAACCCCATGTGGCCAAAGCGATTTTGACCAGTTCTGGTGAGGTGGTCCAAGAGGTGCTTCCCGAAGCTATCGGCCAGGTTGCCGATAGCGAAACCTTGGCGTTCTTGCGCACCGCCCTTGCCGGGGTGACCGCTGAGGGAACCGGTGCATCCTCCTTCGCCGGGTTCCCGTTGGACCAGGTACCGGTGGCCTCCAAGACCGGTTCGGCTCAGGTTTTCAGTGATGTGTCGACCATCTCGTGGTACGCCAGTTTCGCTCCGGCTGATAATCCGCGCTACGCCGTCGTGATGATGGTGACCCAGGGTGGCACGGGCTCGGGAACATCTGGACCGAGTGTGCGCAATATTTACGAAGCCCTCTTCGGGGTCGATGGTGATCGGGTCAACCCCAAGAACAGCGTGCTGATCGATGCCGCTCCGGCAAGTTTGCTTCCGGTGGTCCGCCCCGATGGAACCCCGGTTGTTCCCGGGATTGACGATGAAGCCGCCCGGCTGGGCCGCGACCTTTCGGTTGGTCGCGCCGATAGCGCTTCTCGGGCAAGCCCGTGAGTTACCCGGCGGGGGATTCAGGGGCGAGCACGAGGTCGATGACCGCGCGGCGATTCATCGGTGGTCGCGCCGAGGACAAACAGTCCTACTGGCGTCGCGTGGACTGGTGGCTAGTTATTCCCGCCGCGTTTTTATCGGTGGCTTCGAGTGTTTTCGTGTGGTCTGCCAGCAGAGCCGATCTTGCTCCGGCAGACGATCCGCAGTACTTTCTCGTGCGTCATCTCATTAACGTCACCATCGGTGTGGGACTAGCGTTCGTAGTGTCTCGCTTTAACTTTCGGCTACTACGCGCCTACACGCCCATCGTTTATGTCGTGTCGATTCTGGGTATTCTGGCGGTGTACTCCCCGATCGGATTATCCATCGCGGGGGCGAGGGCGTGGATCTCCGTTCCCGGTGGATTCACGCTGCAGCCGTCTGAGCTTGCCAAGGTTGCCATCGTCTTGGGGTTGGCGTTGGTGTTGGCAGAGAAACTAGACGCCGAGTCAGAGCCGAGTGACCGTGACGTTCTCATCGCCCTGGGATTAGCGGCGCTGCCCATCGGCCTGGTGCTGCTGCAAAACGACACCGGCACCGCCCTGGTCATGTCGGTGATCGTGTTAACCATGATTTCGGTGTCCGGTGCTAAGCGCCGCTGGATTATTGGGCTCATCGGTGGTGGCATCCTCGCCGCCGTCGTTGCCGTACAGTTTGGCGTTTTGCGCGACTATCAGATTCTTCGGCTGACCTCCTTCCTTGATCCTGAAGGTGAGTCCGGCGCCGCGGCATATAACGGCATCCAAGCTCGAATCGCGATTGGCAACGGGGGGTTGTTTGGCCGCGGTTTATTCGAAGGCCCGCAGACGCAGGGCAATTTCGTGCCGGTCAACGAGAGCGACTTCATCTTCACGGTTATCGGTGAGGAAGCCGGATTCATCGGGGCTGTAATCTGTATTGCCCTACTCGCCATCATTATGTGGCGCGGGTTGCGCATCGCTTTGAACGCAGATGACCTCTTCGGGCGCCTGGTGGCCACCGGTGTTTTGGCCTGGCTCATGTTTCAAACATTTGAAAACCTCGGCATGGCGATGGGCATCATGCCGATCACCGGCGTGCCGTTGCCCTTCGTTTCCTACGGGGGGACGTCTATGTTTGCTTCCTGGATCGCCTTAGGTCTGCTCGTGAACGTCAACGTGCACACACAGGCGAAGCTCTAGCGGGCTATCCGAGGCGCGATTGCCAACCGCGATCAGCTTGGCCGCATCCTTGGTTAGGCTGACCCCATGTCTGCATCCGTGTATCCAGATCTTGAGCGCGTGCTTCCCCTGGTTCAAAAACCGATCCAGTATGTGGGTGGAGAGGTGAACGCGGTCAGCAAAGAGTGGGACAGCGTCAATGTGCGCTGGGCCTTGATGTATCCCGATGCCTACGAGGTGGGCGCCCCAAATCAAGGCGTGGCGATCTTGTACGAGGTCCTCAACGGCCGTGCCGACGCATTGGCCGAGCGCACCTATGCAGTCTGGCCCGATCTTGAAGCGCTCATGCGCGAACACGGGATTCCTCAATTCACCGTGGACTCCCACCGCGCGGTTGGTGATTTCGACCTGCTCGGAATTTCCTTTGCCACCGAACTTGGCTACACCAACATGTTGACCGCTTTGGACCTCGCCGGAATACCGCTGCATTCGCGTGACCGCGGCGACGACGACCCCATCGTGGTGGCCGGTGGTCATGCGGCGTTTAACCCCGAACCGGTTGCTGACTTTATCGATGCGGCCGTGCTGGGAGATGGCGAACAAGCCGTCCTGGCCATTACCGACATCGTCGCTGAATTCAAGGCGGCCGGGTCACCCGGTGGTCGAGCGGAACTCATCCACCGCCTCGCTGCATCGGGCGTGGTGTACGTGCCATCACGATACGACGTGGAATACCTACCCGATGGACGAATCCGTCGCGTGAAACCTATCGACGCTGATGTGCCCTGGCGCGTGGCCAAGCACACGGTGATGGATCTTGACGACTGGGACTATCCGCGCGCACCCCTGGTACCTCTCGCCGAGACCGTGCACGAACGCATGAGTGTGGAGATTTTTCGCGGCTGCACACGTGGCTGCCGATTCTGTCAGGCAGGCATGATTACGCGTCCAGTTCGCGAGCGCAGTCAGGCGGGGATTGAAAAGATGGTGGCACGAGGCCTCAGCGCGACCGGGTTTGAAGAGGTCGGGTTGCTGTCACTATCTAGTGCTGATCACTCCGAGATTGCACCACTAACCAAGTCATTGGCTGACTGCTATTCCAGCTCTCAGACGTCACTTTCCTTGCCGAGTACGCGCGTGGATGCGTTTAACGTTGACTTGGCAAATGAGTTGTCTCGCAACGGTAGACGTAGCGGGCTTACCTTTGCGCCCGAAGGCGGCAGCGAGCGTATGCGTAAGGTCATCAACAAAATGGTCACTGAAGAAGACCTCATCAAAACGGTGAGTACTGCCTATGCCGCAGGGTGGCGCAACGTGAAGCTTTACTTCATGTGTGGGCTCCCCACCGAAACTGATGAAGACGTTTTGCAGATCGCTCGTCTGGCCAAGGAGGTCATTCGGGTGGGGCGAGAGGTGTCAGGAACTCGCGACATTCGATGCACGGTGTCCATCGGTGGTTTCGTGCCCAAACCCCACACGCCATTTCAGTGGGCGGCTCAGTGTGATCATGAAACAACCGATGCACGACTGGCCAAGTTACGTGACGCGGTACGTTCAGATAAGCAGTTTGCCAAGGCAATCGGCTTCCGCTATCACGACGGAAAACCAGGGATCGTTGAAGGTTTGCTCTCTCGCGGTGATCGACGAGTGGGGGCAGTGATCGAGCGGGTGTGGCGTGAGGGGGCCCGCTTTGATGGCTGGAGCGAGCATTTCAGTTTCGATGCATGGATGAGCGCAGCCGAGATCGCCCTGGCCGATCAGCCTGTTGATGTGGATTGGTTCACCACGCGTGAACGCGACCACGCCGAGGTGCTGCCCTGGGATCACCTTGATTCGGGTCTGGATCGTGAGTGGCTATGGGCCGATTGGCAGGATGCTCTCGAACAGGTTGAGGTGGAAGATTGCCGCTGGACGCCCTGTTTCGACTGCGGCGTATGCGATCAGATGGGAACTCAGATTCAGATTGGGCCCACCACCACGTTCGTGGAGATTGACCGTTAGACGTGGCAAAGCGAGTTCCCCCACGGGTTGCCGATCATGTGCCGGCCATTCAGCGTCTTCGTATTCGGTACGCCAAGCGTGGGCGACTCAGGTTCACCAGCCACCGCGATTTCCAACGTGCACTTGAACGCGCCCTCCGGCGCGCTGAAGTACCCATGGCCTTCAGCGCCGGTTTTTCACCTCACCCCCGAATCTCCTATGCGAATGCTGCTCCTACCGGGGTGGCCAGCGAAGCAGAATATTTCGAAATAGGTGTTGTGCGCCACTGTGATCCGCTCATGGTGAAGCAGCAACTCGATGCAGCGCTACCCCCCGGCCTGGACATCGTTGATGTTGTTGAGGCCGCAACACCTGACTTCGCGGCTCGACTCGAAGCGAGTAGATGGAGTATTCGACTCGATCAGGTGGACGCATCTGAACTCGCCGCGGCAGTCACGGCGATCATGGCTGCTGATGAGGCGCCGGTAGAGAGAATGACCAAGGGCGGGCAACGAACGATCGATGTGCGCGCCGCTCTGCTCGCGGCCTATGTGACCGCAGGAACGGGTGATGGGTCTGCTGACTCGACACACAGTGCCGGTGCGGGCATGGAACAAACCGGCTGTGTCATACTCAATGTTGTAGTACGGCAGGTCACCCCTACCGTACGACCACACGACGTGCTCGCTGCTTTGCGTAGCGTGGCGGGCTTTGTGCCTCCGGTTCCCGCACTGGTGACCCGAGAGCAGCAAGGCCCCCTCGCAGCGGAGGGATTGGTCATTGAAGATCCCTTGGCCGCAGACCGCGACCGTCTGGCTAGTAGCCCCACCTAGGGCTTAAACGAACGCGAATTGCTCCACGATCCACACAGGCTTTTTTCATGCTTGCTTAACCGATACCGCTTGGCTGGAACCGCAACGCAGACCGATGTGCCCTTGCCGGGCACTGTGCGCATGCGGGTCTGCCCCGAAAGGACTTTTTTCATGGTCGATTCGACCACTCCCTCCCCACCGCCCAAACGACGTCGTGCCGCCTCACGTCCGGCTGGTCCACCCCCAGAGGTGGAGGCTGTCACGGCACCGATTCCTACCGCTGAGTCAGCGCCGGAAAAGAAGCCGGCGCGAAAGCGCAGCTCTCCGCGAGCCAAGGCCGATGCCGCGGCGCCCAGCGTTGCGGCGGAGTCAGGCGAAGCCCCCGCCGTGGCTGCCACGGCCAAACGTGTCGCCCGCCGACGTAAAGCTGAATCCCCGGCCGATTCAGAGGCTGCGAGCTCCTCACTGACTCCTGCCGCAATTGAGCCGGAGGCTGGCGAAGCCGCTAAACCGGTCAAGCGCAGCCGAACACGTTCGGTGAAGACTGGCACGCCCGCCGCTGCAACGAAGGGCGCTGAGGAATCGGTCGGTGGCGCAGGGGATGCGCCCACCACCACGCCGGTGAGTTCGGCTGTGCCGCTATTTCAGCCACCCGACCCTGCCGCTGCGGCACCACGCCGTAGGCGCACCACCGCCAAGAAGGCCATTGTTGATCCGGTTGAGGACAACGAGCCCGCCGCCAACTCCGCTGCCGGCGATGACTCTAATTCGGGCACAGATAGTGAACAAAGTGCAGCCGCTGATGACCCAGCCAACCGCCGCCGCCGCCGCCGAGGTGGTCGGGGTCGGGGTAGATCTGCCGGCACCCAGGACAGCGAGGCCAGCAATGTTGGTGATGATATTTCCGCCGATGAACAGGCAACGACTGCCAAAGGGGAGCAGCAGGCAGAGGCTGACTCCGCCGATGATGTCGACGATGATTCCGCCGATGATGGATCGGGGGAGGAGAGCACCTCAGCTCGCCGCCGCCGCCGCCGCCGCCGCAAGGGTCAGGATGCATCCGGAGAACCAGACGACCCCGAGCACACCGTGGTGCGCGTTCGAGAAGGTCGTACGCGTTCGCCTGAGGCCACATCGGGGAAGGGATCAACGCGACTTGAGGCAAAGCGCCAGCGACGACGCGATGGCCGCGATGCTGGTCGCCGTCGAGCACCAATTCTGAGCGAGGCGGAGTTCCTTGCTCGCCGTGAATCCGTTGATCGAGTCATGGTGGTCCGCCAGGTGGGGGATCGCGTCCAGATCGCTGTCGTGGAGGACGGGGTTCTCGTTGAGCACTACGTTGACCAGGGCACGTCCTCGTCAATGGTGGGCAATGTCTACGTCGGACGAGTGCAAAATGTGCTGCCTTCAATGGAGGCCGCGTTTGTCGACATTGGTCGCGGACGCAATGCTGTCCTTTACGCCGGTGAAGTCAATTGGGACGCAGCCGGTTTGGAGGGTCAGCCCCGTCGTATCGAATTAGCTTTGAAGTCTGGCGATCCCATTCTCGTTCAGGTCACCAAAGACCCGGTGGGCCAAAAGGGTGCTCGGCTGACGAGTCAGATTTCACTTCCGGGTCGCTACTTGGTTTATGTTCCCGATGGCTCCATGACCGGCATCAGTCGCAAGCTCCCCGATCGTGAGCGCACACGACTCAAGTCGATCCTGAAGCGTGTTGTGCCTGAAGATGCCGGCGTCATCGTGCGGACCGCCGCAGAAGGTGCGTCCGAAGAGGAGATCATTCGCGATATCGAACGACTCAAGCTGCAGTGGGTCGATATTGAGGCCAAGCAAAAGACAGTGTCGCCACCAGGCGTCGTCTCTGCCGAACCTGATCTGGCCATCAAGGTGATCCGCGACATCTTTAACGAAGACTTCTCGCGGATGGTGATTTCTGGATCTGAGCTTAGAGCCAGCGTTGACGAGTACGTCGCCGCTGTTGCCCCGGATCTGGCGCCCCGAATTGAATCGTGGACATCGGCGCAAGACCTCTTTACCGAATACCGCATTGACGAACAACTCACCAAGGCCCTCGACCGCAAAGTGTGGTTGCCTTCGGGTGGCTCACTCGTCATTGATCGAACCGAAGCGATGACCGTGGTTGATGTCAACACCGGACGCTTCACCGGGCAGGGTGGCAACCTGGAACAGACCGTCACTGAGAACAACATTGAGGCCGCTGAGGAGATCGTTCGTCAGCTGAGGTTGCGCGATATCGGCGGAATCATCGTGGTCGACTTCATCGACATGGTGCTGGAGAACAACCGCGATTTGGTGCTTCGTCGTCTCGTTGAGTGTTTGGGTCGGGATCGGACCAAGCATCAGGTCGCCGAGGTCACCTCCTTGGGATTGGTGCAGATGACGCGCAAACGTATCGGTCAAGGGTTGCTGGAAGCGTTTTCCACGACGTGTGAGTCATGCGGCGGTCGGGGAGCACATGTGTCCTTGACGCCGGTCACTGCAGTTTCAGCCAGCAGCGCTGATGCCGACGGTAGCGATGAAACGCCAAAGTCGCGTGGCAAGAGCAGCGGCCGAGGATCTACCAAGCCCAAGGCTGAGAAAGTTCCTGCTGTCGCCACGGCTGGTCGCCGTAAGGGCAAGGGAGTTGACCCTGCTGATGTGATCGCTTCAGCTGCTACGTCGACAGAGCCACCGGTAGATGCCGGGGCGGAGCAAACTGACGCCTCAACCTGAGGTAGTCTCCATGGTTGGCTCCGCTGATCAACAGCGTCAAGCCTGAACAAACCCGAGGAGTTCCCGTGTACGCCATTGTCCGCGCCGGTGGTCGGCAGGAGAAGGTCGCCGTTGGCGATGTCGTCGTTATGGACCGTGTCCATGCTGAACCAGGGGCGACCGTGTCGTTACCCGCAGTCCTCGTGGTTGATGACGGCGCCATCACCGCAAGCGCTGACGCGCTTGCCCAGGTGGCCGTCGATGCTGAGGTTCTCAACCACGAGCGTGGTCCCAAGATCCGCATCATCCGCTACAAGAACAAGACCGGTTACCGTCGTCGTATGGGCCACCGTCAAGACCTCACTCGGGTGAAGGTCACCTCTATTTCTTCAAGTGCTGGGAAGTGACCCATGGCTCATAAGAAAGGTGCGTCAAGCACCCGAAACGGACGTGACTCCAACGCTCAGCGTCTGGGCGTCAAGCGGTTTGGTGGCCAGGTTGTGGGCGCCGGTGAAATTATCGTGCGCCAACGTGGCACTCATTTCCACCCGGGCACGAACGTGGGTCGGGGCAAGGATGACACCCTGTTCGCTTTGAGCCCCGGTCGTGTTGAATTTGGCTCCGCACGCGGTCGTCGCGTCGTGAGCATCGTTTCCGAGGCCTAGCCTCGTATCCGGCAGTGCCGTTGCGCGCTGCCGCTGGGTTGATGAGGCCGAAGTCGTGACAACATTCGTTGATGAGGTCTTGATCCATGCGATCGCCGGTGACGGCGGCCATGGATGCACGAGCATTCATCGAGAGAAATTTAAGCCTCTCGCCGGCCCCGATGGCGGCACCGGCGGACGCGGCGGCGATGTCATCATCACCGTTGATCCTTCGGTCACGACCCTGCTGCCCTTCCATCGTCGCCCGCATCAGCGAGCAACATCTGGTCGGCCGGGCCACGGCTCGAATCGCAGCGGTGCTGATGGGGACGATGTCATATTGCCCGTGCCCGACGGCACTGTTATTAAGGACCGGCAGGGTGAGGTGCTCGCCGATCTCATCGGCGCCGGCACGACCTATGTCGTTGCCCGAGGCGGCCGCGGTGGATTAGGCAATGCCGCGTTGGCCTCGCCGCGTCGTATTGCGCCGGGTTTTGCCCTTCTGGGTGAACCTGGCGACCACTCCGACGTGGTGTTGGAACTAAAGACGGTGGCCGATGTGGCCTTGGTCGGGTATCCCAGTGCCGGCAAATCGAGCCTGATCGCCGCGTTATCAGCCGCACGTCCTAAAATCGCCGACTATCCCTTCACCACCCTGGTACCCAACCTGGGTGTGGTCTCTGCCGGTGATGTCACGTTCACCATGGCAGATGTGCCGGGGCTCATTCCTGGTGCGAGCGAGGGCCGCGGTCTTGGTCTGGAATTTCTGCGGCACGTCGAGCGCTGCTCGGTACTGGTGCACGTGATCGACACCGGCGCCCTGGAAACCGACCGTGAACCACTAGCCGATCTTGACACGATCGAGGCTGAGCTGGCCGCCTATGGCGGGCTCGAGGACCGTCCGCGGCTGGTGGCGTTGAACAAGATCGATATTCCCGATGGTCGTGTTATCGCCGAAATGGTCGAACCAATGCTCGCTAAGCGAGGGATTCCGACCTTCGCGGTGTCGGCGATGAGTCGTGAAGGGTTGCGGCCCTTGATGTTTGCCATGGCCCAATCCGTCGCAGCGCATCGTGCTTCCGTGATGGTAGACACGGCCACACGCATCGTGATCAATCCCAAGGCTGTAGACGACTCGGGCTTTAGCATCGTCACTGAAACCGATGCGGAAACGCAGGATATTCTGTATCGCGTTGTGGGTCACCGGCCAGAACGCTGGGTGCGTCAAACCGATTTCAGTAACGAAGAAGCAGTGGGTTATCTGGGGGAGCGGTTGGCTCGTTTGGGGGTGGAGAAGTCGCTGTGGGAGGCCGGTGCTCGGCCTGGATCAACCGTTTTGATCGGCCCGCTGGACTCGGCTGTTGTTTTCGATTGGGAGCCCACGATCGCCCTCGGGGGGAGCTAAATGCACGAGTTTGAAACAGTGACATCGGAAACGAGCGAAGCATCAGTACCGGAAACGGATCTGCGTGGGATTATCGCCGGAGCGCGGCGCATCGTGGTCAAGATTGGTTCATCCTCGCTCACCAAGGCTGGTGGCGGATTAGACCCCGAGCGCATCCCGCACTTGGTTTCTGCTCTGGCCGGTCGCCGAGCGCGCGGCACCCAGATTGTGGTGGTTTCCAGCGGGGCCATTGCCACCGGATTTCCCTACCTGGGATTAACCAAACGGCCCCGCGACCTCACCACCCAACAGGCCTCTGCCAGCGTGGGTCAAGGGATCTTGCTGGCCCACTACACAGCGGCGTTTCACCAGCACGGATCCACCGTGGGCCAGGTACTGCTCACCGCCGACGACATGACCCGACGTAGCCATTACCGCAATGCCCAGCAGACACTCCAGCGTCTCCTAGAGATGGATGTGGTGCCGCTGGTTAACGAAAATGACACGGTGGCCACCGCCGAAATTCGGGTGGGCGACAACGATCGTCTCGCTGCTCTCGTGGCCCACCTTGTGCATGCAGATGCGCTCGTGCTGCTCTCTGATGTGGACGGCCTCTACCAGGGGCCACCGGACCGAGGCGGCAGTCAATTTCTGAGTCAGGTACGCGATGCCGATGACCTGACCGGAGTTGACGTGGGTGGCGTGGGCAACGCCGGTGTCGGCTTGGGCGGAATGGCAACGAAGGTTGAAGCCGCTCGCATAGCTTCTGCCGCCGGTATCCCGGCCATGATTGCCGGATTCACATCGGTTCATGATGCGCTCCACGATGCACAGGTGGGGACGGTGTTTCACGTCACCGGACGGCGCACCCGAACTCGATTGCTATGGCTGGCCCACGCGAGCACCCCACTGGGCCGCCTGCACCTAGATGCCGGTGCCGTTGATGCTGTGGTGCGCCGACGCGCATCGCTGTTACCTGCTGGCGTGACCCGCGTGGAGGGAGAATTTCTCGCTGGCGACCCCGTTGACCTCGTGGGTCCGGCCGGCCGAGCCTTCGCCCGCGGCTTGGTGAACTTCGATGCCGAAGAGTTGCCTCGGCTACTCGGTCGATCCACGCGAGACCTCGCGCGTGATCACGGCGCAGCATATGAGCGTGAACTCATTCACCGTGACGACATCATCGTGTTGTCTGATGGGACATAGATGAGCGATGATGGTGCAGTGAGCAGTGAGCGACAGGCCGTTATGGAGACTGCGGTGGCGGCCAAGGCTGCATCCGCTGTGCTTCGTCGCATGTCGCGGGAGACCAAGGATGATGCCCTGCGCGGAATCGCAGCCTCGCTGCGTGACCAGGCGGACACGATTGCCAAGGTCAATGCTGTTGATGTGCAACGAGCGGCCAACAACGGCACCGATGCCGCCATTATCGATCGGCTTACGCTCGATTCGCAGCGCATCGAAGCGATCGCAGCCGCGGTCGAGGAAGTGATCGATCTGCCCGACCCCATCGGTGACGTGGTGCGTGGCTACACCCTGCCCAATGGTTTACAGGTCCGCCAAATTCGAGTGCCGCTCGGCGTGGTTGGCATGATTTATGAGGCACGACCCAATGTCACAGTGGACGCGGCCGTTCTGTGTCTGAAAAGCGGTAACTCAGCGCTTCTGCGTGGTTCATCCTCGGCGCGCGATACGAATGCCGAACTTGTTCGTGTGATGCGAGAAGCTCTGCAGGACACCCCAATTCCACTCGACGCGATTTGTTTGGTGCCCGGATCCACGCATGAGAGTGTGGATCATTTGATGACCGCTCGCGGACTGGTTGATGTGGTGATTCCGCGGGGTGGCGGTGCGCTCATTGAGCGCGTCGTTCAAGGTGCCACGGTTCCCGTGATTGAGACCGGGGTTGGCAACTGTCATGTCTACGTTGATGCCCATGCAGACCTTGACATGGCGTTGAGCATTATTCTCAACGCCAAAACTCAACGTGTCAGCGTGTGCAATGCGGCGGAAACGGTTCTTGTGCATCGAGAAATTGCAAATGTTTTTCTCCCGCGGTTGACGAACGCGCTAAATGAGGCAGGCGTCACGGTTCATGGAGACCGGGTGTTCCAGCAGGCCGACGCCGCAGTAGTCCCAGCGACGGATCTGGACTGGGCAACTGAGTACTACTCCCTTGATGTTGCTGCCGGTGTCGTGGATTCCCTTGAGGCTGCCACGCAGCACATCCGAAAGTGGTCCACCGGGCACACCGAGGCCATCGTGAGTGATTCTGCCCAAGCAATTGCTGACTTCATTGCTGCCGTGGACTCAGCCGCCATCATGGTGAATGCTTCGACCCGGTTTACCGATGGGGGCGAGTTTGGTTTCGGGGCCGAGATTGGGATTTCGACGCAGAAGTTGCATGCCCGCGGACCCATGGGTCTGGCGGAACTCACCTCGACGACGTTTATCGTGACCGGCGAGGGGCATGTTCGTCCCTGACCGTTACGGCTAGGGTATGAAGGGATGGTGCTGCGCGTGGGGTGCCTCGTATCGGACACGATGAGCCGGAAGAAGAAGAGGGATATCTCATGAACGTGGTGCTTGCTAGCGTGGTGGCTGCTGAGGGCGCACAGGTCGAAGGAGGCCATCTTTCCCCCTTCGTTTTCGGCGGGGTCGCTCTGGGTTGTCTGCTGCTGCTGCTGTTCATCACGTGGATGCTCAACGTCGATAGGTAGGTTGTGAATACCGCGCCCGTGCCCGCGAATGCGCCGCCTCGTCGAGTCGGGGTCATGGGCGGTACCTTCGATCCGATCCACTTCGGCCACCTCGTAGCTGCCTCTGAGGTGGCGCATCAATTTGGCCTCGCCGAAGTCTGGTTCGTGCCCACGGGCAATCCCTGGCAAAAGCACGACCAGCAGGTGTCCTCGGCTGAGGATCGCTACCTCATGACCGTCATTGCTACAGCGGCTGACGCCCGGTTCAGCGTGAGTCGCGTTGATGTGGACCGACCCGGGCCTACCTACACGGCCGACACACTCAAAGAACTACGTCAATCTCTGCCCGAGCCAACAGATTTGTATTTCATTACCGGAGCGGATGCACTGGCCGATATTTTGACCTGGGAGCGCACCGACGAGGTCAGGGAACTGGCCTATCTCATCGGTGTCACCAGGCCCGGCCATGTGCTTGCCGACCCGGGGGTGGCGCCGGGCCGGACGACACTTTTTGAGGTGCCAGCACTGGCAATTTCATCGACCGACTGTCGCGAACGGGTGGCTCGGGGCGCACCGATTGACTACCTTGTGCCCGCCGGTGTGGCTAGTTACATCGCCAAGCGCGGCATGTATCGACGTGTGACCACGCCCTGATCATGGGCACCAGGAAACCTTCCCTCGCACTCATTACGCTCACGCTGGTGCTGACAGCATCACTGGGGATGGGTGCGTGCACTGGCAACCGTGGCGGTGGGGTGACACCGTCGCCGACGGGTGCGTCGACACCTGCTACCGCACCGGCCCTGCTGCTCGTTCAAGCACTGAACGAAAGTGGTTATGCGATCAATAACGTGCTCCTGGGCACCCTTCCGGCACCGACTCAGCGTTCACCGCGTCTTGCCTATCTACCCGGTGGGCTTTTGGTGGATGGCCCAGGTGGACCCACCACGCTGGGTCGTACCCCCTTTTCGCCGGACACCCGCGCCGCAGTGGTCGCGATGACGGATACCTTCGCAGTGTCGGTGACCGGGGGCATTGCCCTTGATCGACTCGCCCTGGCCGGACTCATTGATGCCGTAGGAGGCATTTGGATCAATGTGCCAGAACGGTTATTTATCGCACGTCCAAACCAGGGTTTACCGCTGGTCGTGGCCCCTGGCTGGCAGCGATTCACCGGAATCTCCGGGGCGGACTACGCCACGTTATTGACACCTGGCGGCACCCAAACCCAAGTCCTCCAGCGCTTCGCGGCTGTCTTCGCCCAAATCATCCGCAGGCTTCCGGTGAGCGATGAGCGACTGCGTCAAGTGTTTACCAATCTTGGTTCGCTGGCGCCGAGCACCACGACAACGGACGTACTCGTCAGCGCCTTCAGCCAGGCACGAGACGGTGAACTCGCCGGCCAAGACCTCAGTGCCATCGTCGATGTTGCCGTCATTCGAGACGGTGAGATTCCGGCTGCGGTGGTCACCGAGCGGGGGTCGCGTACGGTGGCGGTTATGTTTGCTGACTTCGCCCCCACCGATAGGGAACCATTGACCCCAACGCGCAATGAATCGACCACGCCGTGACGGCATCGAAGTCAGCGGTTTCGCTGGCCACGGTTGCGGCCCAGGCAGCCGCTAACAAACTGGCCACCGACATCGTGGCGCTTGATGTGAGCGAGCAGGTGGTAATCACCGATGTGTTCCTGCTCTGTTCTGGCGCCAACGAACGACAGGTGCGATCCATTGTTGATGCCATCGAAGAAGCCGCATCTCCGCTGGGAGAAAAGCCGTTCCGACGCGAGGGCGAGGCTGAAGGGCGCTGGGTGTTGCTCGATTACGGAGACGTGGTGATGCACGTGCAGTTGACTGAGGAGCGATTTCACTACGCGTTGGAACGGTTGTGGAAGGACTGCCCGGTAGTACCGATGAACATTGACAACGGCATGAACGAAATGCAAGAAAGCTAATGCGTCGGTTGGTCCTGTGGCGGCATGGCCGCACCGAATGGAACGCCCAGCATCGATTCCAGGGGCAAACGGATGTGCCCCTGGATGAGGTGGGACAGGCGCAGGCGCATCGGGCGGCCGAGGTGCTGGCACGGCTTGAGCCCACGACCATCGTTGCCTCCGATCTTCTTCGCACCAGGCAAACCGCCGCTGCACTAGCGCAGGTAACGGGCCTGACCGTGCAGCATGACCCGCAACTGCGCGAGACATTCGCCGGCCGATGGCAAGGCCTGACCCGTGATGAAATTAAAAGCGCTGACGGCGATGAATTTGCTGCCTGGGCCAGCGGCGACGATCTTCGTCCCGGTGGTGGCGAGAAGCGCAGCGAGGTTGCCCAACGCATGCTGGCTGGAGTCGATGCTGTGCTAGCAGATTCCCCAGCGGATGCGGTGGTCGTCGTTGTCACACACGGTGGTGCGGCTCGGGCTGCCATTGGCGCATTGCTGGAGTTGCCCTTTGACCATTGGGCGGCTCTGGGAGTGCTCACCAACTGTGCGTGGTCTGTGCTGCTGGAAAATGACCACCCATTGCAGCAGCCGAAACCTCGATGGCGATTGCAGGAGTACAACGCTGGGTCGCTGCCTGAACCACTACCCGCGGATGGCGTGTGGCCGGCCGATGATCGCTAGCAGGGGTGCAGGCGGGTGCGCAGCGCTGGACGGGTATGCTCTCGCGAGCAATAGCGGGGCTGTGGCGCAGCTGGTAGCGCACCTCCATGGCATGGAGGGGGTCAGGGGTTCGAGTCCCCTCAGCTCCACCGCAAGATGATGTGTGTTCGATGATTTCCGCGGGTGATGCGGATCCGGGTTCGGTGTTGATTCTGGGCGACTCGCTGGCCTTTCACGGGCCAGATGGGGCTTATCGGCCAACCGATCCGCGACTCTTTGGCACTCGCGTGGGTCAGGGCCTGGGCAAAACTGTCGACCTCGTCGCTCGACCCGGGTGGACCACCCGAGACATTTGGTGGGCGTTGACGAAGGATCCGGTCGTGTGGGGTGTTTACCTACCTCGGGCCAGCCACGTTCTACTCGCGGTGGGTGGCATGGATGCGCTGCCTGCTGCCGCACCAACATGGGTGCGCGAATCCATCAGCTTCATTCGGCCCGGAGCGCTGCGCCGACGAGTGCGGTCTGCGTTTTTGCGTGCAAGTCCGGTCGTGATTAAGACTAGTTCGGGGCGGTTACGTCAACTTCCCCAGCACGCGACCGACCATTATCTGTCTCGAATCGTCAACGGCATCCGCACTTTCCGGCCCAATGTGGCGATCGCCACCCTCACCCCGGCGCCCTATCGCAGTGCCCTGTATCCGTCTGCGGCGCCACATGCGTCAGCCGTGGCCGCAATGCACGCGTGGGCGCGGGAGGCGAAGGTGGATGTGATCGACCTTGAGCCTCTCTCCGCCCATTTCGCTCACAACGCGCCACCGCCTAATCCAGATGGCCTGCACTGGTCGTGGCCCATGCATGAGCAGGTGGCCGAGGACATTCTTGCCCTGTGGGTGGATCCGCTGAACGAGCAGCCGCTGAACGCGACGCGGTTCGACTGAAGCATGAAGTATTTGACAAATGCCGAGGCTGGCACCGCTGCTGTTCAACTCGGGGCAACCAGCGGTGTCCCTGAGGAGACGGTGGCGTCGGTGGCCCGCACCGGGCTGGTCGTCGCAACGTTTATCAGGTTGCCACTGAGCGGCCCTTTCGCCACACCGCTGAGTCCGGTCACACGGTGGGGGAGTTGATCGAGGTTTTTCGTGAGCACGAGGTCACCGGCCGCCTGGGGGAGTCAGCGCAGGGCTGAGTATCGTCACAGGGTCAGTCAGAGCCCCGGATGAGGATGCCCCGAATGAGCGAAACGTATGACGTCACACAGATTCAGCAGCGCTGGCTGCCGGTCTGGGACGAACTAGCACCGTTTCGATCAGGGGATCCCAACGACCCACGGCCGAAGAAGTACGTGCTCGACATGTTTCCCTATCCCAGCGGGGATCTACACATGGGTCACGCTGAGGCCTATGCGCTGGGCGATGTCGTCGCGCGGTATTGGGTTCAGCAGGGATTCAACGTCATGCACCCCATCGGCTGGGATGCCTTTGGTTTGCCGGCGGAGAACGCCGCAATCCGCAACGGTATTGACCCGATGAAGTGGACCTATGAAAACATTGAACAGCAGAAAGCGTCCATGCGCCGCTATGCCTGCTCCTTTGACTGGGACCGGGTACTGAACACCTGCGATCCGGAGTTCTATCACTGGAATCAATGGTTTTTCATCCAGATGTTTAAGCGCGGCCTGGCCTACCGCAAGGCCAGTAACGTCAACTGGTGTCCGGAATGTCAGACGGTGTTGGCCAACGAGCAGGTTGTTGCCGGAGCATGTGAGCGCTGCGACACCGTCGTCACCAAAAAGAAGCTCACCCAGTGGTATCTGCGCATTACCGACTACGCGGACCGCCTCCTTAACGACATGCAACAGTTGGAAGGCTACTGGCCCGAAAAGGTATTGGCCATGCAGCGCAACTGGATTGGCCGTTCTACGGGGGCGCAGGTGTCCTTCCAGATTGAGGACTATCCAGAGGCCGTCACGGTCTACACCACGCGACCGGACACCCTCTACGGTGCAACCTTCTTCGTTGTTGCGGCAGATTCGCCGCTAGCCGAAGCGCTTGCGGCCGGCACGAGCGCCGAAGAGGATCTTTATCGCTATGCCGAAGAAGTCAAGAAGGCCTCCGATATTGATCGGTTAAGCACCGAACGCAAGAAGTCCGGGGTCTTTTTGCAGCGGTACGCCATTAACCCGGTGAACGGTGAACGCCTTCCCGTGTGGGCCAGCGATTACGTGTTGGCTGACTACGGCACCGGTGCGGTCATGGCCGTGCCGGCGCACGATCAGCGAGATCTTGATTTTGCTCAGGCTTTCAACCTGCCCGTGCGCGTCGTGGTGGAGTCCGGTGAGGATCCTGCAGAAACGGGAATCGCGACGGCCGACGACGGTCCACACGTTAATTCTGGGCCACTCGATGGACTCAATAAGGACGACGCCATCGCGGCCATGATCGACATTCTTAGCCAGACGGGTCACGGTGATGCCTCGGTCAACTACCGTCTGCGCGACTGGCTCATCTCCCGCCAGCGCTACTGGGGAACGCCCATCCCGATCGTTCACTGCCCCGACTGTGGTGAAGTTGCGGTCCCAGAAGAAGAGTTGCCGGTGCGATTGCCATCAGCCGAGGGACTTGACCTTTCGCCCAAGGGCGCTTCTCCACTGGGTGCAGCGACGGAGTGGGCATCGGTGCCCTGCCCGCAGTGTGGTGCAGATGCGGTGCGTGACCCGGACACCATGGACACCTTTGTGGATTCGTCCTGGTACTACCTGCGTTATTTGGATCCGCACAAGACCGATGGTCCCTTCGACCCTGACCTGGCGCGTGAGTGGATGCCGGTCGACCAGTACGTCGGTGGCGTGACCCATGCCATTTTGCACCTGCTGTACAGCCGGTTTTTCACCAAGGTGGCCTACGACATGGGGCTGGTGGACTTCACCGAACCCTTCACCCGGTTGCTCAATCAGGGCATGGTGGTGATGGACGGGTCGGCGATGAGTAAGTCGCGAGGCAACCTGGTGAAACTGACTGACGAACTCGCAGAACACGGTGTGGATGCCATTCGTTTGGCCATGGTTTTCGCCGGTCCGCCAGAGGATGACGTTGACTGGGCTGATGTGTCACCGGCCGGTGCCAAGAAGTTCCTGGCCCGCGCCTGGCGTCTGGCTGGCGATGTTGCCAGCCAACCCGGCGTCGATTTCACCACGGGTGATCTACCGCTGCGCAAGGCCACCCATCGGGCGCTGCACGACACGCAGGTGGCGGTGGAGTCCTATCGGTTCAACGTGGCAATCGCCAAAGCAATGGAGTTGGTCAACGCCACCCGTAAGGCGGTTGACTCCGGGTGCGGCCCGACCGACCCGGCCGTACGCGAAGCCGTGGAAGCCACAGCCATCATCATCTCACTGATCACTCCTTATACGGCTGAGGACATGTGGGCACGACTAGGCCATCAGCCGCCGGTTGCCCGCGCTGGATGGCCTCAGGTCGATCCACAACTTCTAGTGGCCGACTCGGTAACGTGCGTGATTCAGGTGGCGGGCAAGGTGCGCGAGCGCATTGAGGTCAGCCCCGATGTCACGGCAGAAGATCTGCAAGATCACGTACTGCACATGCCAGAAGTGATTTCTGCCCTCGACGGCGCGGCCATTGGTCGGGTCATTGTTCGGCCCCCGAAATTGGTGAATATCGTCCCGGCGTAGCCTGCGGGTATGTCGGTTTCTGGTCGCGTTGCCATCGTTACCGATTCCACCTCCTATCTTCCTGCCGACCTCTTGGTGGGCACCGATATCGACATCGTCCCCGTCCAGGTCGTTGTGTCAGGGAAGTCCTTCGATGAGACCTCCGATGCTGTGTCAACCCGGCGCATCGCCGATGCACTGACCACGTGGCAACCGGTGTCCACTTCGCGCCCCACCCCGGAAAGATTTCGGCAAGCTTTCGCCAAAGCCGCTGTTGAAGGGGCCACCGGAGTGGTGTGCGTGACGCTGTCGGCAGCAATGTCGGCCACCTATGAGTCGGCCTGGATCGCCTCCCGCGAGGTAGACATTGACGTTCGCGTTGTCGATAGCGCCAGTGTGGCGATGGGTCTGGGATTTGCAGTTCTGGCGGGCGAGCAACTGTCCCGTGAGGGCGCCAATCTTGACCAGATCGAACAGCTCGTGCTGCGCAAAACTGCCAGAACGACCGTTTTCTTTTCGGTCAACACACTGGAGTATTTGCGTAGGTCTGGGCGCATCTCCAGCGCGCGTGCGGCGGTAGGTCAAGCCCTGAAGGTCAAGCCCATTCTTACCCTGCGCGGCGGCGAGGTCGTCTCCTTGGAGAAGACGCGCACGAATGCCAAGGCGATGGCACGTATGGTGCAACTGGTGACCGAATCGGTTCACGGTCCGGTCGAGATCGCCGTGCAACACCTCGATGCACAGGAGCGAGCCTCGCAATTATCGGCCGACCTGCACCTGCAACTACCCGGAACATCGATCGTGCAGTGTTCCATCGGCGCTGTGGTTGCCGCACATACCGGACCGGGAATCGTGGCTACCGTTATCTCTCCGCTGAATTAATCAAGGTTGCCCACAGGGCAACGTGGCCGCTGATCGTCCACCGGGTGGCGTTGATATCGGCACGATTCCAGGCCGCGCGCCTACCGTGCCGGAGTGAATGGCTGGACCGACAGCGGTAGACACGCTGCGAAGCGCGAGTGGCTCCTACGACTGTGGACGCCCGCAGCGGCGCGAGCAGCAGGAGTCGCCGTCGCGGTGCTCCTGGTGATACTGGGTTGGTGGTGGTGGCAGGGTCAGCCACGCAGCCTTGAGTCCCTAGCGCCCCCGGCCAGCGAAGTTCTCGTCACCGGTGCACCGTTGACGGGTGCAGAGTCAAGCGTTTCGGAGTTTGCCCCTAGCGAAACTCCGATCACCGTCCACGTCATCGGTCGGGTGCGCAATCCCGGAATCTACTCACTGCCCAGCGGTTCACGAGTTGCGGCAGCCATTGAGGCGGCCGGTGGCCTCAGTTCAGGTGCCGATCGAATCAAAATCAATCTCGCTCGCCAACTCAGCGACGGTGAACAACTACGGGTGCGTCGGAGCCTGACCGGGGACTTAAGTTCCGCAGCCACCGGTGCCGATTCACCATCGGTTGGACTGATCAATATCAATACCGCTGATATCGCTGCACTGCAGCAACTTTCTGGAATAGGACCGGTATTGGCTCAACGCATTGTTGATTGGCGCGAGACGCACGGTCAGTTTGCCGATGTTGAAGTGCTGAGCGAGGTGGCCGGTATCGGTCCGGTGCTGTTAACCAGCCTGCGTCCGCTGGTGACGGTCTGAGCGGGTGCTCGAACCGCCCGCCCCGCAGCGAGTCCCGCATTGGGATTTCCGGTTGGTCCCCGCAGCGTTGAGCACCTGGATTGTCGTCATCATTGTGCTCACCTGGCCTCACCTAGGTCATGTGCTCAGCGCCGGTGTGGGCATTGTGCTCGCGGTGGCCGCCCTGATCCATGCAGCGCGTTCTCGAACGCGCCAACGTTGGCTGTTCATGAGCGTTGCCTGTGTTGGAGTTGTCTATGCCTCAACCGTGCTGACCTTGGCACCGAGTCAGTCCGGGCCCATCGCAGCGGCGGTGACATCTGAACGCACCGTCACCGTGACCGCGCAGTTACTCAGCGACGGACGGGTTCGGCCATCGCAGGGATCGATACCGGCTCAGCGTGAATTCCGCGCCGAGGTGCGCCAACTTGATGACTCCTCGGGCAGCTGGACACTGTCTGCCCCGGTGTTGCTGCGCACGCCACTGGATGTCGTGCTGCCACCGGCGGGCAGCGTGGTGGAGTTTTCAGGTCGACTGCGCGGGGCCGATTGGACGCCCACCTACGCCGCGATCGTGGCCGTGAAAGGCTATGTGACGCAGTTGGAGTCACCCAACCCCATGGATGCCGGGGTCAATGCCGTTCGGCAAGGGTTGCGCGACTCACTGGCCGGAGTGCCGCCCCGCTCGGGCGCACTCGTGGCTGGTCTCGCTATCGGTGACGAATCTAATCAATCGCCACTCTTGGCAGAGCAGATGCGCATTTCGGGGCTATCGCACCTCACGGCAGTATCGGGTGGAAACATTGCAATCTTACTCGGGGCCGTTGTCATTTTCGGACGAATTCTTGCCTTCCCGGTGTGGTCGCGGGCGATCGTGGGCGCGTTGGCTGTCCTGGCCTACGTGCAGGTAGTGGGCCCGGAACCGTCGGTGTTGCGGGCGGCGGGTATGGGCACGGTTGCTGTCCTGGCCATCGTTGTGGGCGGGCCCCGTCGCGGTCTACCAGCACTCTCAGCAACGATCATCGTGCTGCTGGTGTTAGCGCCGCCCTTGGCGACGTCGCTGGGATTTGCTCTCTCGGCGACCGCGACGGCCGGGCTGCTGCTGATTGCTCCACTGCTTCGCAATCGAATGCGCCAGGCTGCACGCTGGGCCATGCGTGGTCGATGTCCGAATGTGAGCGATGGTCTTGCCGATGCCACATCGCTCACTATCGCAGCCCAAATCGCTACCGCACCCCTGATTGCCAGCCTGGGCGGTGGCCTCAGCCTGGTGGCGGTGCCGGCCAATGTGCTTGCCGCACCTGCTGTTGCCCCGGTGACCCTCCTGGGTCTTCTTGCCGCCGTATCCGCCCCTTTACTTCCGCCGATGGGAACGGCCTTTGGGGTTCTAGCGGCCCCGGCAGCGGGTTGGATCGCGTGGTGGGCAGCAACATTGAGCAACCTGCCGGTGGCCACGCTGCCCTGGCCGGGAGGTTGGCTCGGTGCCCTTGCGATGTGCGCGCTCATCGTGGCTGTGGTGTGGCTGGTCGTCCTGGGGCGGCGACACAACTGGCCCCTGCGCACCATCACCGTAGGCGGCCTGGCCTTGGTCGTCACGATCGCGCTGCGACCGGCAGACCGTGCCGGATGGCCGCCGCCGGACTGGGTCGCGGTTGCCTGCGATGTTGGCCAGGGCGATGGACTGGTGATTTCTACGGGTCCGGGCTCCGCCGTTGTTGTTGATGCCGGACCAGACCCCGGGGTGATCGATCAGTGCCTGGTCGACCTAGGCATCACCCACGTTTCCGCCCTGGTGCTCAGCCACTTTCATCAGGACCACATCGGCGGTACCCCAGGGGTGATACGTCAGCGTCAGGTGGACCAGATCATCGTGACGCCGGTTCGCGAACCCATCACCCAGGCAGATCAGGTGGACCAATGGGCAGCAGCGGCTGGTATCGAGGTCATGTCGGCAACGAGCGGCGAGGTTCGACGTATCGGTACCCAGGTGGCGTGGGAGGTGCTGTGGCCCAAGCGGCGCATTCTGGCCGGCTCTGTGGCGAATAACGCCAGCCTGGTGTTGTTGGTAGAGGCCGCTGGGCTGCGGTTGCTGCTGTTGGGCGACGTAGAACCAGAAGCTCAGGTGGCCCTGCGATCGATAGCCCAAGCCCAACAGGTCGACGTGGTCAAGGTTGCCCATCATGGAAGTAGGTCGCAGGACCCGCGATTACCGCAGTGGAGCGGGGGGCGCGTGGCGATCATCTCCGTTGGCGCTGACAACGGCTACGGGCACCCGGCCCCGGAGACCATGGCCGCCTGGGCACAGCAGGTCGGCGCGGTATTTCGCACCGACCTCGACGGCGATATCGCGATCGTGGCTGATCGCGCGGGTGAGGTGGACTGGGGCGTGGTGACCCGTCGTTAGCGTGCTGCGCGGTGGAGGGCTCGTCGCGTGACATGCTGTACCGGTGGCAAAGACCTTTCCCGGACTCACGCTGCTGGTCGGCCCAGAAGACGTGCTCATTGACATGGCGATCGCCGACATCATGGCGAAGGTGCGTCAGCAGCATCCGGGGGCCTTGAAGACTGAGATTGCGATCGGTGGAGACGTCGATTCTGGTGCGCTGGCCCAGGCACTTGCGCCCACGCTCTTCGGTGACGTGGGTGTGGTTGTCATCACGGCGGGGGAGGCCCTCGACGACGCCGGAGTACAGATGTTGACGCTGGCCGCAGCCGAAGTGGATCCGGTCAACATGTGCGTTGTGGTGCATGCGGGTGCAGCGAAGGGCAAGAAGGCGCTGACGGCTTTGCGGGCACTGTCGCCGCCGGAAATTTCGTGTGCGGCGATGCGGAAAGGTCGCGACACGATGTCGTTTATGGGTTCGGTGATGCGTCGCCACGACCGGCGGGCCTCAACCGAGGCGCTCCAGGTTCTCTACGACGCGATTGGTCACGACCCTCGGGCGCTGGCGGCTGCGATTTCGCAACTGTGTGCAGATGTTGAGGTAGACCCGATCAACGAGGATGCCGTGCGCCAGTACTTTGCCGGAGTCGCTGATGTGGCGGGCTATCAAGTGGCCGATGCGGTGTGGGAACGCCGAGTCAGCGATGCGCTGGGTGACGTACGTTGGCTCTCGGCCGTGTCCGGAAAAGCATCAGTGGGTCCGGCTGTGACCGCAGCGATGGCCAGCGGATTGCGGGTGGTGGTGGGGGTGCAGGGGATGCCACAGGGTATGAGCAATGACGCGGTCGCCCAGCAGGTGGGAATGCCGGCGTGGAAGGTCCGAACGGCCCAGGCCCAGGCGCGCAAATGGCTCCCGGAGCGTTTGGCGGCGGCCACGGTGGCCCTGGCCGGACTTGACGTGGCGATGAAGGGTGGCCTGCGCGGAAAGTCAGCAGATCCGGATCAAAAGGCTTACGCCCTGGAGAAATTCGTGATCACCACTGTGGGTGGTGGAAAGTAAAACCAGAAACTACAGCGCGGCAGAAATTACAGCGCGGCGGCGCGAGATGCGATGGAGGACTTGCGGTTAGCTGCCTGGTTCTTGTGCAGGACGCCCTTGGTGACCGCTCGATCCAACTGTCGGGTGGCTTCACGAGCCAGGGTCTGGGCTTCGGCAACATTGCCCGCGTCGGCTGCTTCACGAAAACGACGGGTTGAGGTCTTCAGTGACGACTTCACGGCCTTATTGCGCTCGCGCGCCTTCTCATTGGTGCGGTTGCGCTTGATCTGGCTCTTGATGTTCGCCACGAGGATGGTGCCTTCCGTTGTGTTCGGGGAGTTCTGTGTACGGGTGGACGTTAGTGGTGTTTCACCGCCCATGCGGCTGCGGGCCTGATCGGGCCAGTGCCAAGATTACCGCGCCCCTCCGGGGCGGTGGCATGGGGCACCCCATGGGACGATGTGAAACATGCCGCTACCCGGTCAGACGGATCCCGCGATGATTCGCAATTTTTCCATCATCGCCCATATTGACCACGGCAAGTCCACCCTCGCTGATCGGATGCTGCAGGTGACCGGTGTCGTGGATGGCCGACACATGCGCGCCCAGTATCTCGATCGGATGGATATCGAGCGTGAGCGTGGCATCACGATCAAGAGTCAGGCAGTGCGGCTGCCCTACACCGGCCTAGATGGGCGTGACTACGTGTTGAATCTCATCGACACGCCCGGACACGTTGACTTCACCTATGAGGTTTCTCGCAGTCTCGCTGCCTGCGAGGGAGCCGTGCTGCTGGTCGACGCAGCCCAGGGTATTGAGGCCCAGACGCTGGCAAATTTGTATCTGGCACTCGAAAATGACCTCCAGGTCATCCCGGTACTCAATAAAATCGACCTGCCAGCAGCACAGCCGGAGAAATACGCCGCTGAACTTGCCCACATCATTGGTTGTTCACCCGAAGACGTGTTGAAGATCTCGGCTAAAACTGGCGCGGGTGTGCCAGAACTGATCGAAGAAATTGTGGCGTTGGTTCCCGCTCCGATGGGTGACGCTGATGGCCCGGCACGGGCGCTGATTTTCGATTCCGTTTACGACTCCTACCGCGGTGTCGTCACCTATGTTCGCGTGATTGACGGTCAGCTTTCCACGCGTGAGCGCATCACCATGATGTCGACGCACGCAACGCACGACCTGCTTGAAGTCGGTGTTATCTCTCCAGATCCGGTCGCTAGCCTCAGCCTTGGCGTGGGAGAGGTGGGATACTTGATCACCGGGGTCAAGGACGTGCGCCAGTCACGAGTTGGCGACACGGTTACCTCACATCACCGTGGGGCTACCACTGCCCTGGGTGGATACCGAGATCCCAAGCCTATGGTCTTCTCCGGGTTGTACCCCCTTGATGGGTCTGACTACCCATTGCTGCGTGACGCGCTGGATAAGTTGAAACTCAACGATGCCGCGTTGGTTTATGAGCCGGAGACTTCCGTAGCGCTCGGGTTTGGCTTCCGGTGTGGATTCCTCGGGCTGCTTCACCTCGAGATCGTGCGGGAGCGACTTGAGCGAGAGTTTAATCTCGACCTCATCTCTACCGCCCCCAATGTTGTGTACGACGTGACACTGGATGACGCCTCGGTGGTCACGGTGACCAATCCATCGGAGTTTCCGACCGGCAAGATCGCGACAGTTTCTGAACCGGTGGTGCGGGCCACGGTGTTGGCACCGGCTGAATTCGTCGGCGCCATCATGGAGCTGTGCCAAACCCGTCGCGGCACTCTCTTGGGCATGGACTATCTAAGCGAGGACAGAGTCGAGTTGCGCTACACGCTGCCGCTGGCAGAAATCGTGTTCGACTTCTTCGATCAATTGAAGTCACGCACCAAGGGCTATGCGTCCTTGGACTATGAAACGCAAGGGGATCAGGTGGCCGACCTCGTGAAGGTCGACATTTTGCTACACGGCGATCCCGTGGATGCTTTCAGTGCCATCGTGCACAAGGACAAGGCCTATGCCTATGGCGTGTCCATGGCGGGTAAGTTGCGCGAACTCATTCCGCGACAGCAGTTCGAGGTACCGATTCAGGCCGCTATTGGTTCTCGCATTATCGCCCGCGAAACGATCCGTGCTATTCGCAAGGATGTGCTCGCCAAGTGCTACGGCGGCGACATCAGTCGCAAGCGCAAACTGCTGGAAAAGCAGAAGGAGGGAAAAAAGCGCATGAAGATGGTGGGTCGAGTCGAGGTACCCCAGGAAGCTTTCATCGCTGCGCTTTCCACGACCGAGGCAGTGGCGAAAAAGTAGCTCGGACGGAATGCACGTGGCAGAACTCACGCCTTGGCGGGCAGCGTTAGCCGAGCGATCACGTGCGCAATCAACCGCTGCACAGGGTGTGTATATCCATGTTCCCTACTGCGCAAGTCGTTGCGGTTACTGTGATTTCAACACCTACACCCCCGGCGAAATCGATGTCGAATCCCACGCCTACCTCCTGGCCGCTGCTGCTGAGATAGATCACGCAAGATCGCTATGGCGACCAGGTCACATTGATACGGTTTTCATTGGCGGGGGCACGCCTACGCTGCTCAGCGCCACTGATCTCACAGACCTACTTCGCCGAGTCGACGACTCCTTTGGGCTGGCTGACGATGCCGAGGTAACGGTTGAAGCAAATCCAGATTCTGTGGATCAGCACGTCCTCGATCAACTGCGCGAGGGCGGTTTTACTCGAATCTCTTTCGGTGTGCAAAGTTTGGCGCCCCACGTTTTGGCCGTGCTCGACCGCACCCATTCACCGGGTCGGTCGCTGGAGGCGATCGCGATGGCTCAGGCCGCCGGGTTTGAGCACGTCAGCGCCGACATCATTTACGCAACCCCCGGTGAGACCGACGACGACCTCGCTCACACCGTATCCGCGCTACTTCATACAGGTATTGATCATCTGTCGGCGTATGCCTTGATCGTGGAGCCTGGAACCCGGCTGGCCAATGATGTGCGCAGAGGCCTCATCCCTGCGCCAGACGATGATGTGGCCGCTGACCGGTATCAAATTATTGACCGCTTATGCGCGGCGAGCGGGTTGTCTTGGTATGAGATATCGAGCTGGGCGAAATCCGGCGGTGAGTGTCGCCACAATCTGGGCTACTGGCGCGGTGGGGACTGGTGGGCGGTGGGTCCTGGAGCGCACGGTCACCGCGACGGTCTGCGCTGGATGAACGCCAAGCACCCACGTGCCTACACCGAGCGCATCTGGGCCGACGGTGATGCAGTGGTGGAGACGGAAATCATCAGCCAAGCGGCCATCGACATGGAGCGAGTCATGCTGGGGCTGCGGTTGCGGGAGGGTCTGGCGGTCGGGGCGGTCACCCCAGACAAGCAGGATCAGATTGACCTGGAGGTGGCGGCTGGCCTGCTCGTGCGGGTCCAGGACCGAATCGTGCTCACCGATGCTGGTCGCCTCCTCGCCGACGGCATCGTGGGTCGACTCACTTCCTAGTGGGCTAGCCTCGGCATCCGGGCGTATGATTAGCACTCAGCATTGTTGAGTGCCAACAAGTCGTCGTGCGCCCACGTTGTCTGAGACCAGGGAGGTGCCAGTGTTAGAGGATCGACGCCTCGCGGTGCTGCGTGCAATCGTGGAAGACTACGTCTCAACCAGAGAGCCGGTGGGTAGTCGGGCCCTCGTTGAGCGGCATTCCCTCGGCGTTTCCCCCGCCACGATCCGCAACGACATGGCCGTGCTCGAAGAAGAGGGGTACATCACCCAGCCCCACACCAGTGCGGGTCGCGTCCCCACCGATCTGGGCTACCGCGCTTTCGTAGATCGCCTCTCTGGTGTTAAACCCTTAAGCGGTGCCGAGCGACGTGCGGTTTCTAGTTTTCTGGCCGGTGCTGTTGATCTCGACGATGTCATGGTGCGCAGCGTGCGCCTGCTGGCTCAGATCACTCGGCAGGTGGCCCTGGTGCAGTATCCGTCGCTCGTGCGAGCCAGCATTCGACACGTTGAGTTGATCGCCCTCAGCCCTGCCCGGTTGCTCGTGGTGCTCATCGCGGACACGGGTCGGGTTGAGCAGCGCGTCGTCGACACCCCCGGCGATGTATCAGAGGAACTTTTGGCCGCACTGCGCTCACGGTTGATGTCGGCCTGTGCTGGCGTTCGCTGCGCCGATCTGGCCGCTCAGGTGCAGCGGCTCACCGAGGAATTTCCCGACGACGACCGAGCGACTGTTGCCGTCGTGGTTGCCACCCTGCTGGAGACAGCAATCGACCGCGAGGAGCAGCGCGTAGTGCTCGGTGGCACTGCCAACCTCGCCCGCTACGGTGAGTCATTTTCCACAAGCCTGGAGCCGGTGCTGGAGGCTCTGGAGGAACAGGTGGTACTTCTGCGACTCCTCGGCGAAGTTGCCGTCGCACCAGAGGTGAATGTGCGAATTGGCCATGAGAATTCGATGGAGCACCTGCGGTCAACCTCGGTGGTCGCAGCCGGTTACGGTCGAGACGACACCGTGTCTGCCGGAGTTGGAGTGGTTGGACCCACCCACATGGACTACCCAGCAACCATTGCTGCGGTTCATGCGGTGTCGGTGTACCTCGGACGCAACCTGGAAAATCCATAGTGTCGATGCCCTCGCGAGGCCCCAACTTCGCCCTCCCTCACCTACTACCTACCCAACGACGAAGGACGGATGCTAAGCGTGGCGACTGATTACTATGCGCTGCTGGAGGTCAGCCGGGAAGCCAATCCGGATGAAATCAAGCGCGCCTACCGAAAACTCGCCCGCGAACTACATCCGGACGTCAATCCAGACCCCCACACCCAGGAGCGGTTCAAAGAGGTCACCGCTGCCTACGAGGTGCTCAGCGACCCAGAAAAGCGCCAGATGTACGACCTCGGCGGAGACCCCTTACGCGCCAGCGGCGGCCCCGGATTTGGCGGCGGGTTTGATTTTGGCGACATCATGGATGCCTTTTTCGGTGGCGGCAGCCAGCGCGGGCCTCGCTCGCGAGCGCGTCGTGGACAGGATGCACTCATCCGCATTGAGCTTGACCTTCGAGAAGCCATGTTCGGCGTAGAGCAGGACATTTCTGTCGATACTGCGATGCGCTGTGACGCGTGTTCTGGGGCCGGCACTGCACCCGACACCGAGCCTGAGACCTGCCCTATGTGTAAGGGACGGGGGGAGATTCAGCAGGTACAGAGATCTTTCCTCGGTCAAGTAATGACCGCGCGCGCCTGCCCACAGTGCCAGGGCTTTGGCTACACCATTCCGCATCCGTGTGTTGAATGCTCCGGCGATGGTCGTGTCCGCACCCGGCGGACCATCACCGTGAAAATTCCGGCCGGAGTCGACACCGGTACTCGCATTCAACTCAGCGGCCAGGGTGAGGTGGGTCCCGGCGGTGGCGATGCCGGTGACCTGTTCGTAGAGATTGTTGAAAAAGCCCATCCCGTTTTTGAACGAAGGGGCGATGACCTGCACTGCAGCGTGGACGTTCCGATGACCACTGCGGTACTGGGCAGTTCAATGCAGTTGGAAACCATGGATGGCGAGGAAACCGTCACGATTGAACCGGGCACACAGCCCACCCAGATCATCACGCTGCGCGCTCGAGGCGTGCCACGGCTGAGAGGCACCGGTCGCGGTGATCTGCACATTCATCTTGATGTGAAAACCCCGACCCACCTTGATGCTGAGCAGATGGCACTCGTCGAAAAGCTTGCGGCTCTACGCACCGAAAGTGGTGCGACACTCTCGGTGAACAACACCACTGAGGCACCGAGTGGCTTCTTCTCACGGATCCGAGACGCATTTAGTTCACGGGCGTAGCGACGCACCCATGGGCTCAGCACCCGAACCAGCCGCTAGCGATACGACCGCACCTGTCTATTTCGTCGATCGATCCGTCCTAGCCGGCGCCCAGGCGCAGCAACTGGTCGAGATCGCCGGCCCAGACGCACATCACGCAGCCCGGGTGCGCAGGCTCCGGGAAGGTGAGGCGGTTCATGTCAGCGATGGGGCCGGCACCCGCGCTACCGGTGCCGTGCATGGCGAACCCAACGGCGATCTACTGCGGATCCGTCTTGACACCATCAGTGTTGAGGCCAGCCGCAGTCCGCGCGTCATCATCGTCCAGGCCCTGACCAAGGGTGACCGGGGCGATCGAGCGATCGAAATGATGGCTGAGTTGGGTGCTGATGTCATCATTCCCTTCGCGGCGCAGCGCAGCGTAGTGCGGTGGACCGGGGCCAAGATTGATGCTGGTCGGCATCGCTGGCAATCCATTGCACGCGAGGCTGCGAAACAGTCGCGACAGGCATGGGTGCCAGATGTCCAGCCGCTTGCAGACATCGACGATGTGTGTGGTGTCGTGAGAGCGGCTGACCTCGCCTTGGTTTTGGATGTGCATGGTGAAAGCGCCCCGGCGGTACCAATTTGGGGAGACGTTGTCTGTGTGGTGGGTCCCGAGGGTGGGTTGAGCCCGGCTGAGTGGGATGCGATTCGTACAGCCGGAGCTATCTCGGCCAGTCTTGGGCCCACGGTGCTGCGTGCGGGTACGGCTGGGCCAGTAGCACTGACCTGCATCCTGAGTCAGACGTTGCGTTGGGCACCCCGGTCGAGCGTTTCCGTGCAAGGATTACGGCCGTGAGTGACTGCTTATTCTGTGCCATCGTTGCCGGTGACATCCCAGCAAACATTGTCCTTCAGACAGACACGGTGCTGGCATTTCACGACGTTCAACCACAGGCTCCCACGCATATTTTGGTGATTCCCAAGCAGCATTTTGCTGATCTGGCTGCGGTCGCCGCGGCTGATCCCACACTTGCTGCAGACCTCATGCTGGCCGCCGCTGAGGTAGCCCACACCGTCCAACTCGACCAGGCGGGCTACCGTCTAGTGGTCAACACCGGTGTTGATGGCGGGCAGAGCGTTTACCACTGTCACGTACATGTCCTCGGTGGTCGTGGTTTGCAATGGCCACCGGGATGATCAGCGTTAACGAGCAGCGAACGGCAACAGTAGAGGAGTTTTTCAACCAGTGACTACACCGAGCGAAATCGCTCAATCCCAGGCAACAGTTGTGGTGCCGCCATCGCAATCTATGGTGTCGCTACTGGGCTCCCATGATGAACTGCTTCGCATCGTCGAACGCGAATTACCCGACGCGCAGATTCTGGCTCGCGGCAACGAAATCACGGCTCGTGGCTCTGTCGAAGATGTCGGTCTGTTCGAGACGTTAATTGCCGAAATGCTGACCGTTTTACGAACGGGTCAAAACCTCACCCCGGAGTCGGTGGAACGCAGCATCGCGCTAGTGCGCGAGGGAATGCACCCGGCCGAGGTGTTGTCCACCAATATTCTTTCCTCGCGAGGGCGCACGATCCGCGCCAAGACTTTGAATCAGAAGCGCTACGTTGATGCCATCGACGCCAACACCATTACCTTTGGGATTGGCCCGGCGGGTACCGGCAAGACCTATCTTGCCGTTGCGAAGGCGGTGCAGGCGCTGCAGGACAAGCGAATTACCCGCATCATTTTGACGCGCCCCGCGGTTGAGGCGGGTGAGCGTCTGGGGTTCTTGCCTGGAACGCTGTCGGAAAAAATCGATCCGTATCTTCGCCCGCTCTACGACGCATTGCACGACATGATTGATCCGGAATCCATTCCGCGCTTGATGACCGGCGGCACCATTGAAGTCGCCCCTCTTGCCTACATGCGAGGCCGGACCCTCAATGACGCCTTCATTATCCTGGACGAGGCACAAAACACCACGGCGGAACAAATGAAAATGTTTCTCACGCGCCTAGGTTTTGGATCCACCATGGTCGTGACGGGTGACGTCACCCAGGTGGACCTTCCCGCCGGCTCGCAAAGCGGCCTTCGCGTGGTGGAAGACATCTTGACCGACATCAAGGATGTCGCCTTCTGCCGTCTGAACAGTCACGATGTCGTTCGTCATCGTCTCGTGGGCAAAATCGTGGAGGCCTACGGGAGGCACGACGAACAGATCCAAGCGCGAATAGCCGGCCGGCCTTGATGGCATCGGCCATTGCCCTTACCGACGAGTCCGGATTCGACTGGTCAGGTACGTCGTGTGATCCATCACGCCTGTTGAACCTCACTGAGTTTCTTCTCCGCAAACTTGGCATGCATCCGGAGTGTGAAGTCTCCATCGCGCTCGTGACACCTGAGGTAATGACAGATCTGCACGTGACCTGGATGGATGAAGAGGGACCCACCGATGTGCTGTCCTTCCCGATGGACAACCTCCATCCAGGCACTGACGCAGCGCAACCGCCACTGGGTATCCTCGGCGACGTGATCATGTGCCCTCGGGTGGCCCTGGAGCAGGCGGAGCATGCCGGTCATGACCTCACCACCGAGCTCAATATTTTGATGACCCACGGTGTCCTACACCTATTGGGTTTCGATCATGCAACGCAGGACGAGCACACACGGATGTTCAGCCTCCAAGACCAGTTACTCGCCCATTGGCCCACCGTCGAACATGTCGAGGGTTTATGAGCAGTTCGCAGGTGTGGGCCCTGGCGGTCGGTGCTCTCTTGATCATCCTGGCGGCCCTATTGGTGGCTGCGGAGACCGCGATCGGGCGGGTGTCGCGCGGGGCGGTAGAACAGATGCGCCGCGACGGACTCTCGCGGGCCGACAGCCTTGCTGTTGTTGCCGAGGATCGACCCCGTTACCTCAACGTCCTTCTCTTCTTATCCACGGTTGCCACGGTGTCTGCCGTTGCACTTGTGGCTGATGTCAGCCTCACCACCTTGCACGGTGAACTTGGCTGGCCGGTCGCTGGTGCATTGGCGCTAGGTATCTCCGTCATGGTTCTGATCAGTTACGTCGTCCTTGGCGTTGCTGCGCGAACTCTCGGGGTCCAACACGCCAACCGCATTGCCCTACGGGCCGCTCGCCCGGCACGTCTGATTGCCGGCGCGTTGAGTCCGTTAGCGAATCTGTTGATTCTGCTGGGCAATGCATTGACCCCGGGCCGAGGATTTAGGGCCGGGCCTTTCGCTTCTGAGGCCGAACTGCGTGAACTTGTCGATCTTGCGCAAGAAAACAGTCTTATCGAAGATGACGAACGCCAGATGATTCATTCGGTATTCGAACTTGGTGACACCTATGCCCGTGAGGTGATGGTGCCGCGCACCGAGGTCGTGTTTATTGAGCGGGACAAGACACTGCGGCAGGCGCTTTCCCTCGGCCTCCGATCAGGCTTCTCCCGAATCCCGGTCATTGGCGACAGCGCCGACGATGTCGCCGGAATCGTGTATCTGAAAGATGTGGTGCGTCGCGTCTTTGATCATCGTGAGGCCGAGCAGGGCGAACGAGTCGAATCGATTATGCGTGCGCCCTACTTTGTGCCCGACAGCAAACAGGCCGATGAGTTGCTGAGGCAGATGCAGGCCGCACGCGTTCACCTTGCGATTGTTGTCGATGAATACGGCGGCACAGCAGGTCTGCTCACCATCGAAGATATTTTGGAAGAAATCGTGGGTGAGATCGACGATGAATACGACACGGCTGCACCCGAGGTGGCGTCGTTAGACGATGGTCGATTCCGGGTGAGCGCTCGCATGAATGTTGACGATTTCGCTGATCTCATCGAACTTGATATCGATGGAGACGAAGAGGGCGTTGACAGCGTTTTAGGGTTGATGGCGAAACGGCTCGGCCGTGTGCCTATCCCTGGTGCGAGCATCGATATTGATGGCTGGATTCTGATGGCCGAACAGGGAGCTGGTCGTCGAAACCGGATCGGTACGGTGCTGGCGAAGCAAATTGCTGCGGCACCGGAGGGGCCTGAAGATGACTAGTTCGGCGGAAGAAGTTGATGCCGAAGACGTCAAACTCATCACCTTGGCACGAGGTGCGCGCGAACGCGCTGGCGCACGCACGGGGGTTGCCGTTCGTGACGAAACGGGTCGCACCTACGCCGGTGCCGATGCTGATTTTCCTTCCGGCAGTGTTGGCGCGGCAACGATCGTTCTTGGCCAAGCGTGGATCAGCGGAGCACGCGCATTGGAAGCCATGGTGATCGTCAACTCTGACGACACCTCACATGAGTTTGGCTTGGTCGCAGACATCGCCAACGCGCACACCTATGTGCTGCTCTGCGCACTCGATGGCACTGTGCTCCAACGACTTAGCGCTCAGGCATTGCCAGGACTAAACGGCCACCGGTGATCCTCAGCCTTGGTCGAAGCTCTGGCTCAACGGCCGGTGCAGTGTGGGCGGTTATTGCTTCCGCAGCTCTTTTCGGTACCTCGGGTACAGCTGTCGCGCTGGTGGGTGTTGAGGCTTCGGGTGCAGCGTTGGCGGCAAGTCGACTCATCGTGGGCGCAGCGGGTTTGCTGCTCATCGTTCGTCTGCAGCCGGCTATGCGCCGGTTCGTGTACCAACTGTGGCGTCGGCCGCTGGTCTGGGTCATGGGCTTGGGCGTGGCTGGTTACCAGGCAATGTTTTTTATCGGGGTCTCGCGCATCGGCGTTGCGGTTGGCACCCTGGTGAGTTTGGCGCTCGCTCCGTTTCTGGCGGGAATTCTAGGGTGGATTCTTAAAGAGGGCGCTCCCGGTGTGGTGTGGCTTTTTTCTACCGTCCTCGCCATCGTGGGCGTGGGTCTACTCACCTCCGGTGGGATCGCCCGTCAAGACATGGTGGGCGTTGCAGCCGCCATGGGTGCCGGTTCCTGCTACGCAGTCTTCACCGTGTTAGGCGTGCGCTTAAGCAGGCAGGGAATCCCGGCAACAACGGTGCTGGCAGCTTCCTTCACGATCGCAGCTGCGGTGAGTATTCCAAGTTTCGTTCTGGCCGGATTATGGTGGTGGAGTCCACAGGGTGTCCTCCTTCTCCTCTGGCTTGGTTTGGCGACGACAACACTGGCCTACCTGCTGTTCGGTATGGGGCTCACCCGACTCCAACCCGGCCACATTGCCACCTTGAATCTGGCCGAGCCGGTGGTGGCGACTCTGCTCGGGGTCATGGTGTTAGGGGAGGTCCTCGGCGGCTGGGGTTGGCTGGGAAGTGTGCTGGTGTTGGCGGCCTTGGGCATGCTGGGCGTGCTCGGAAATGATGGCCGCGGTCAGCAGGCCCCGCCGGGTGCTGCCACGTCAAGAGAATGGGAGCCGGCATGAGTGAGCATCGCTGCGGACTGGTTTGTTTGGTTGGTCGGCCCAATGCGGGTAAATCGACGTTGACCAATGCCGTGATCGGGTCGAAGGTGGCGATCACGTCCAATCGTCCGCAAACGACACGTCATGTGATCCGCGGGGTACTCACTCGCCCTGAAGCTCAGTTGATTGTTTTAGATACTCCCGGGCTACACAAACCACGCACCCTGCTGGGGCAGCGGCTCAATGATCTCGTGCACGAAGCATGGGCTCATGTCGACGTCGCCGTGCTCTGTGTGGCCGCTGATGCCACCGTCGGTCGCGGTGATGAGTTCGTGGCTCAGGCACTGGCCAGGGCGCGTCCAACGGGGGCAAAAACTTTTGCGGTTGTCACTAAAACCGATGCGGTGCCCCCACCCATGGTGGCGCAGCGACTTGCCGAGGTGTCTGAACTAGGTGTGCGAGTGGGGCTGAACTGGACCCAGGTAGTGCCGGTATCTGCATTGCGCGACATGCAGGTCGACCTCCTTACCGACCTGTTGATCGATGAGCTGCCGGTTGGTCCGGCACTTTTTCCGGACGGGGAAATCACCGACGAACCCATCGACGTGTTGCTGGCGGAGTTGATTCGTGAAGCGGCGCTTGAAGGGGTCAGCGATGAACTGCCCCACTCCATCGCGGTGGTCATCGACGAGGTGTCTGCCCGCGAAGACCGCCCCGAGGGACGCCCGCTGACCGATGTTTCCGCGATCATCTTCGTTGAGCGAGACAGCCAGAAGGGCATCGTGATTGGTCGCGGGGGAGCACGGTTGAAAGATGTGGGCACCCGGGCCCGCCGCGGCATGGAGGCGCTGCTGGGGACGCCGGTTTACCTTGACCTGCGGGTCAAGGTAGCCAAGGACTGGCAGCGGGACCCCCGCCAACTCCGCCGCCTTGGTTTTTGACCCGACAGGCCTGCCTGGGCGTTTCGATCTACGTTTCGCGCTGGATTAGGGGAAACTAGGTCGGTGCCTACCTATCGCGATGAAGGGGTCGTTCTGCGTACCCAGCGCCTGGGTGAGGCAGATCGCATCATTACCTTCCTCACCCGAGAACATGGGCGGGTGCGGGCGGTGGCCAAGGGGGTACGAAAAACGGGTAGCCGTTTTGGTTCACGACTGGAGCCCTTTGGCCGGGTGGATGTGCAGTTTTATCAGGGTCGAAGTCTAGACACTGTGACCCAGGTGGAAACCCTGCACGCACACGGTCCTCGCCTCGCCACCGACTATGCCCGCTGGACGTCAGGAACTGCGATGCTTGAGGCGACCGAACGGCTCACTCCCGTCGATGGTGAACCCGTGCTGCCGCAGTATTTGCTGCTCGTTGCCGCGTTGCGCACCCTGGACTCCCAAACCCACGATGCCGGCCTGATTTTGGACGCCTTTATTTTGCGGTCACTGGCAATCTCGGGTTGGTCTCCGTCATTTTCTGACTGTGCTCGTTGTGGCGAAGCCGGTCCACACCGCGCCTTCTCCGTCGCCGGTGGTGGCGCGCTGTGTTCGGCCTGTCGCCTGCCGGGCTCGGCTGCACCGGCACCGCAAACGCTCATGTTGCTCGGTGCGCTACTCAGCGGCGACTGGGCCCGTGCCGATGATTCAGATCAGCGCGCCCGACGCGAGGGCACATCCATCACGGCAGCACTCATGACCTGGCACCTCGAGCGAGGTTTACGCTCCTGGCCGCTGGTGGAGCGGGTGTAGCTCCACGATGGCACAACGATCCGTTCCCAGGCGAGAACCCACGCCACACAGCAGCGGTGCGATACCTCCGGTGATTCCCCGCGATCTGGTTCCTTCCCACGTTGCCGTCGTCATGGACGGCAACGGACGCTGGGCCGCACAGCGTGGCCTGCCCCGAAACAGCGGACACGAGGCGGGGGAGCATTCGTTGTTGGATCTGGTGCATGGCGCCATCGAAATGGGAGTGACCTGGCTGTCGGCCTATGCATTCTCGACGGAAAACTGGAAGCGATCCCCAGACGAGGTTCGGTTCCTGATGGGTTTTAATCGAGATGTAGTGCATCGGCGCCGCGATGAAATGAATGACCTAGGTGTTCGGGTTAGGTGGGCGGGTAGACCAAAGCGGCTGTGGCGCAGCGTGATTAACGAGTTGCAAGAGGCAGAAGAACTGACCAAGAACAATCGCACCCTCACGCTGACCATGTGTGTCAACTACGGTGGGCGCGCAGAAATCGCTGATGCTGCAGGTGCGATCGCTCGCGGTGTAGCCGAGGGACGCATTGATCCGACCAAGGTAAACGAGCGAATGATTTCCCGCTACCTTGACGAGCCGGACATGCCCGATGTCGATCTTTTTCTGCGCACATCCGGCGAGCAACGCATGAGCAATTTCTTGCTTTGGCAATCGGCCTATGCTGAGTTTGTGTTCATCGACAAGCTTTGGCCCGATGTAGACCGGCGTGACCTGTGGGCCGCCTGCCTGGCCTATGCCGAGCGGGACCGACGTTTCGGGCGGGCGCAACCGTGACGGAGCCGACTATCCCCCCGTTACGCACCAGCGCGCGGTATAGACCGGGAGCATTGGAATATCTTGCCCTCGGACTCATTGTCCTCGTGATTGGACAGCGCTGGCTCGTCGATCTTTTTGACATCCCCGCGCTGCAAACTGGAGCCACCGTTTTCGTGGCCATCATGATCCAGGCCACCCCGTTTCTACTCCTTGGCGTGGTGCTTTCCGGAGCGATCGCTGCCTTCGTGCCGGCATCGTTTTGGCGCCGGGTGCTGCCAAAGAACAACGCCCTGGCTGTTCCGGTGGCCGGGGCTGCCGGTGCGCTCATTCCGGGTTGCGAATGCGCATCGGTTCCGGTGGCGAACGGACTCATGGCCCGTGGGGTGACCCCGGCTGCGGCATTGGCTTTCCTGCTCTCAGCACCGGCCATCAACCCCATCGTGATGGTGTCCACCTTCGTGGCCTTCCCCGGTGAACCCGAACTCGTTCTGGCGCGATTTGTCGCCTCGCTTCTCACCGCTGTGGTCATGGGCTGGTTGTGGCTGCGGTTTGGCAAGGGGGAGTGGCTGCGTATCGGCCCGCGTACGCACCTGATCGGTTCCAGTTCCTTTCACACCTTCCGACTCACCGCTACCCATGACTTCCTGCATGCCGGGGGCTACCTCGTTATCGGAGCTTTCGCGGCTGCAGCCATCAATGTGCTCGTGCCCCCTGCGGTCATGAACACCGTGGCAGAGAATCCTTTCCTGGCCATCGGCGCAATGGCCGCGCTGGCAATCTTGCTGTCCATCTGCTCTGAAGCGGATGCCTTCATTGCGGCCAGTTTCACTGAGTTTTCCAGCACCGCCAAGTTGACGTTTATGGTGATCGGCCCGATGGTTGACTTGAAATTGATTTCGCTCCAAGCGGGCACTTTTGGGCGTGCCTTCGCCGTACGATTCGCTCCCACCACGGTGGCCATCGGGATTGCAGCGAGCCTGATCGTGGGTTGGGTGTTACTCACATGAGACGCGATGTTCAGGCGATTATCTTGCTTCTACTCGGTGGCGCTGTTCTACGTGTTACCTGGTCTGATGCGTACTTGAACTATGTCCGCGAGGGCATGCGGCCGTTTCTGTTCATTTCTGCCGGGCTACTACTCGCCTTCGGCGCGATGGCCATGGTGGACGCGATTCGACAATTGCGTACCCCGGCAAAGGTCGTAGCGATCGATGGTCTCGAGCACGACGATGACGTCGACGATGACCACGATGATGATCATGACCACGACCATGGAGCCTGGAGTTCATGGTTGCTGCTGTTGCCGGTGCTGGCAATATTTTTGATTGCACCCCCTGCCCTTGGCGCGTACTCGGTGGCGCGCGAGACAACGAACGCGATTCCTCCGGCCGAAGCCAAGGCGCCACCCTTACCCCCCGGTGATCCCGTGGAGGTCACCCTGTCTGATTTCGTGGGTCGAGCCGTGTGGGATTCTGGTCTTACCCTCCAAGACCGTCAGGTGCGCATGACCGGCTTCGTTACCCCCAATCCTGCCGGCGGCTGGTGGCTGGCGCGTCTGTCGATTGCTTGCTGTGCCGCAGACGCTATTGGCACGCGGATTCAAGTGCAGGGTGCCCCGATCTTGCCTGCCAACACCTGGGTCACGGTGACCGGTGCCTGGACACCGGGTGGCGGCACGATGAGTGCCGATGCGATCCCCATCCTGGTGTCTAGTTCGGTGGACGTTGTCCCCGAGCCTCGCAATCCCTACGAGTGATCCTCCCCCAGGCCACAGTCAGCGCACAGCCCCCAAATCTCCACGACGTGGTGGGCATCGGTGAATCCGTTATCCGTGGCAACCTTTTCTGCCCAAGTCTCCACCTCGGGCGCTTGCACCTCAACGGTTGCCCGGCAGCGCCGGCACACGAGGTGATGATGGTGATGGCGACTGCATAATCGGTATACCGATTCACCATCGGCGCGCACGATGACGTCAACATCTCCGGTATCGCTGAGTGCCTGCAGGGTCCGATAGACCGTGGCGAGGCCAACCTCTTGGCTTTCGCTGCGCAAAAAGTCGTGCAACTCCTGGGTTGATCGAAAGTCATCGAGCCTGGTGAGTGCATCGAGCACCGCTATGCGCTGTCGCGTAGATCGCACCCCCACCTGTGCTGCAGGTGGTTTCATCCGCGGCCTCCTGATGATTCATTGTGATCGTGATGCTCGGTGGGGAAGAGTAGAGCTGCTTCGTCGCGATCGTGCAGGGCCCCTAATCCATAGGCCAAGGTGAGGTTTCGGCTCGTCAATACGTGTGCCGGTGGCCCCGCCGCCTGCACCCGCCCCGACATGAGCAAAACATAGTCGGCTGCCCGTGCTTCTTCTAGGTCGTGAGTGGTCAGCACGACCGAACAGCCATGCTCGGGTTCTGAGTGAATGATGCGGTCGATCGTTTTTGCAGAACGAAGATCGAGACCGGTGAGAGGTTCGTCGAGCAGTAGTACATCGTGGTCCTGTGCCACTCCCTGGGCAACGAACACGCGCTGTCGTTGCCCGCCGGACAGTTCGCTGAGATGGCGACGGCTCAGATCGGTGATGTCGAGCAGTTCCATCGCCTCGGCGACACGTTGGCGATCGGCAACTGTTCGTCGTCTGAGTAGTCCGAGTCCTGGGTATCTGCCCATGCCCACGGTTTCACGGACCGTGATGGGTGTACCGACGGGGACATTGGTGTGCTGCAGCACGTAACTCACGCGTGAGCCGTGCGTGGTGGGTGGGCCGTTGAGGATATGCAGGGAACCCGACGATGGCGTGATGAGTCCGGCCAGGGCATGCAGCAGAGTCGATTTACCACTGCCATTGGGGCCGATAATGGCCGTGATTGCACCGGCTGGAATCTGGAAACTAGACGAGTCAACAGCCAAGTGAGTGTCTCGGTGCAAAACGAGGTCTTCGGCGGTAACAACGGCCGGAGCGCTATTTCCCAGCATTGCTCACCGCCGATACTCCTGCGCCACTGTGATCGCCAGCAACTTTGCGTCGGGTGGCACGAGAGTGTGCGCCACGTTTGATTTTGACTCCGGAGAGGACGAGGAAAAACAGCACCACCGGGATGATGGCCATGGTGGCCGACCCGGCCGTGTCAAGGTAGTAGCTCAAGGTGAGCCCCAGCCATACGGAGAACAAAGCGATCCCAGCGCTCATCAGCATCATGGTGCCCACGGTGCGAGACAGCAGAGACGCTGTGGCGGGTGGACCCACCAAGAGTCCGAACACCAGCAGCGTGCCCACCGACTGGTAGCTACCGATAACGGCGGCCGCAATGAGCACCAGGAGGGCTGCGTGGGCGGTTTTGGGGCGCATGCCGAGGAGTTGAGCTTTATCGCCGTTGAAAGACAACGCGAGCAACGGCCGGTAGAGCAGGGTGGCCGCGCCGATGATGACCGCGGCCAAAATGGCCTGACCGATGAGGTCAGCTGCGGTTACACCGAGTGCGTCACCAAACAGAATTGACGTGAGACTGCCGGAAAAACTGTCCAGCCGAGAAATGATGACGACACCGAGTGCGAGCATGCCCACGAATAGCAACCCGATCGCGGTGTCCTCGCTGAGGAGAGTTTGGCGGTGCACGGCCTCAATCATGACGACCATGACACCGGCTGCCAGTGCTGCACCGATGAGGGGGTTCACGTCGAAGACCACGGCCGCGGCGATACCTGGAACTACTCCGTGAACGAATGCATCGCCGAAGAAACTCATGCCGCGCAGCACCAGCCACGTGCCCACCACCGCAGACATCAGCCCGGCCAGTGCTCCGGCCATGAGTGCTCGCTGTTGAAAGCCGAGCGCAAACGGCTCGACGAGGAAGTCCACGGGGTTAGTTTCGCAGAGCGTCCGCGATGCGTTCGGCGTTGGTCAGCATCATCGTGGTGTAGGTCCCTGCTTCTGAGCCTGGTTCACCGAGGCTTTCGATAAACAACGACACCACGACCACATCGGCGCCAACTTCAGCAGCCACGGCATCGGCGAGTGCAGCGGGCTGAGCGGCGTTGGCGAATATCGCCGTGACCCCCGCGGACTTCATCACCTCAACCAGTGCTTGCAAGTCAGCTGAGCTCGGTTCGGCCAGGGTGGTTCCCGCGGGAATCACGCTGCCAGCAACGGTGAAGTCATAGGCGGCGGCGAAGTACTCCATCGCGTCGTGGTCGGTAACGAGTACTCGACGCGATTCGGGCACGACCGAGAGGATCTGCTCTAGTTCGGTTTGCGCAGTCAAGATCTCTGCGCTCACCTGTTGGCCACAGTCGGCGTATGCGGAGTCTCCCGTTGCGGCGAGGGTGTCACCAATGATGACCGCAGCCTGGGCCATCCGTGTCATGTCGAACCAGAAGTGCGGATCGAGGCCGTCGGAATGCCCGTGCTCTTCATCGGAATGCTCTTCGTCAGCATGGTCTTCGTCAGCATGGTCTTCGTCGGAATGGTCTTCGTCGGAATGGTTCTCCTCGCCGAAGGGGATGGGGTCCACTAGAGCGGCGATGGCGACCACCTCAGCGCCGTCTTCAGCCGCACTGGCCAACGCATCGGTCAGCCCTGCCTCAAGACCAAGCCCGTTGCTGATGACAACGTTTGCCTGAACCATGGTGGCCACGTCTGCTGATGAGGGCGAGAAGTCGTGCGGGTCAGCGCCGATCGGTAAAATCGTGGTGTTCACTCCACCACCGCACGCCACGATCTCATCGACGATGTTGCCCAGTTGCGTCGTGGTGGTGACAACTGACACACCATCAGCGTCGCTGGCTGGGGTGGGGTCGCTGCCGCAGGCGGCTAGACCGAGAGACAGGGCTGCGCCCACGGCTAGGACACCGGTCACACGGGGCAGAGTCGATGGGGAACGTGGTCGATATGTTTTTGATGGCATGTCGTCACGGTAAGCTTAATGATAATGATTGTCAAGTGCAGTTAGTGAAATTACAGTTGCCCCTGAGACTTCAAGATTGTGATTCCGACCAGGGCAGCCACCACCAGGAGTCGCAGGATGCGCCCGGAGACGCCGACCACCGGCCATGACAGGGCCAGCAGCCAGGCAAAGAAAATGGTGACGATAGAAAGAAAAACCACGCCCAGCCAGAGCAGATCACCGGTTTGGATGAGCCCGAGCAACAGGAATAGGCCGGTGAGAACCAGCAGCAACCACCTGGGCAGGCGGGTCAGGGTGCGCATAATTGGCATGCTTATTCGGTGCAGGGCCGAATCTTGGCCGCCATTGCCCTTCGGTGTGGAAGAACCTTCACGATCAGGGGTAGGACCCCCTGGTCCGCGAACTCCCGGTGGTTGTCGGGCCATGAGTTCTCCTCGGTTAGGGATGCGCACTACGGTGGTTCTATGTTGCCAGTGCCAGAACTCAGAGCCGAATCGGGCGGGCTTGTCGTGGCTTTGCGCTTTCGGGCCGAGGCTGCTGCCGATGTCGCCGGCCACGGTGCTGATGAACTGATCAGTGGGCTACGCGAGGCACTTGCGCAATTCTCGCTGTGTCCTGGCTTTGCCTCCGGCGAGGTATGCCAGTCCATCGATGACCCGCACGCTTTAATGCTGATGCTGCGATGGCAGGAGGTGGGCGCCTATCGGCGCGCTCTATCTCGATACGACATCAAGGTTGCCGTGGTGCCGCTGCTGTCCTTGGCCCAGGACGAGCCCAGTGCGTTCGAGGTCGCCACCGCCGCAGACGGTCATGGCATTCGCGATTTCGGTTCACTCATTGCCGCCGATGCCCAGCAGGTGCGTCTGGGCGAGGCAGCCGCGGGTGTAGTGCCACCGCTTCGCTAGAGTTCCACCTGTTCTTGACCGCCGACAGCCAGCCGGAGTGGAGCTATCATGGCCGCCGATCGTATCGATGCACTCGTTAATCTCGCTAAGCGACGCGGGTTCGTTTTTCAGTCTTCAGAGATTTACGGTGGCAGTCGATCCGCCTGGGACTATGGCCCACTGGGCGTGGAGTTTAAAGAAAATATTCGGCGTCAGTGGTGGCAGTCGGTCGTGCGCGGCCGCGACGATGTGGTCGGCCTAGATTCCTCTATCATTTTGGCCCCGCAGGTATGGGAAGCATCCGGTCACGTTTCAGCTTTCGTCGACCCGCTCACCGAGTGCAAGCAGTGTCATCGACGGTGGCGGGCGGACCAACTCATCGAAGCTTACGAAGACAAGCATGGCGCTGCACCGGCTAATGGCCTCGCCGACATCGTGTGTACCAGTTGTGGAACGCGGGGTCAGTTCACTGAGCCGCGAGAGTTCAACGGAATGCTACGTACAACCGTAGGTCCCACCGAGGATTCTGCTGCGCTGCACTACCTTCGCCCGGAAACTGCTCAGGGAATTTTCATCAACTACCTGAACGTGATGAATGCCAGCCGAAAAAAACCACCCTTTGGTATTGGGCAGACCGGCAAAAGTTTTCGCAATGAGATCACTCCCGGCAACTTCATTTTTCGCACTCGTGAGTTTGAGCAAATGGAAATGGAATTCTTCGTGCAGCCGGGTACGGACGAGGAATGGCACGAATACTGGCTCACTGCCCGCTGGGACTGGTACACCGATTTGGGTATGAATCCAGAGAACATGCGCTTGCTGGACCATCCGGCAGAGAAACTCAGCCACTATTCCAAGCGCACCGTCGACATCGAATACCGCTTTCGTTTCGCCGGATCGGAATGGGCCGAACTTGAAGGCATCGCCAATCGCACCGACTTTGATCTCACCACTCACGGCGAGCATTCCGGCACCGATCTGTCCTATTTTGATCAAGAGTCTGGTGAGCGATGGGTGCCCTTCGTTATTGAACCGGCTGCGGGCCTTACCCGCTGTGTCCTAGCGTTTTTGATTGATTCATACGACGAGGACTCCGCGCCCAACGCCAAGGGCGGAGTGGATACGCGCACGGTGCTGCGCCTTGACCCGCGACTTGCCCCGGTTAAGGCCGCCGTGTTGCCGTTATCGCGCAATGTTGATCTCTCCCCGAAGGCGCGCGACCTCGCCGCGCACCTGCGGCGCACGTGGAACGTGGAGTTCGACGATGCTGGCGCGATCGGCCGTCGCTACCGCCGACAGGACGAAATCGGTACGCCCTATTGCATCACCGTGGATTTCGACACCCTCGACGATCAGGCCGTGACGGTGCGTGAACGTGACTCGATGGCCCAGGAACGCATCGGCCTTGATGCGGTGCACGCCTGGCTGGCCCAGCGCCTGCCGGCCTGCTAGGTCGACCACGTCGGCCGCTGCGATCGGTTGGCAAGCAAGGCGGGAGGACCACTAGGTATGTTGCCTTTATGCATGACCATCCGATCTTTACCGGTGTTTACCGCGCACTAGCTGGGTTGGGTGAGCGCGCGGGGCTTGGTGACCTTCGTGCTCGAGTGCTCGAACCCGCACGTGGGCGCCTACTCATCGTGGGGCTTGGCCCCGGTCATGACCTCGTGCACCTACCGCCAGCAGTCACATCTGTTGTGGCTCTGGAACCGAGTGAGTCCATGCGTGCAGCCGCCCGATCGCGAGTCGCTGCGACTAAGGTCAGAGGTATCGACGTTGAGGTGCTCGATGCACGCGGTGAAGCGATTCCGTTGGCGGACAAAAGTATTGATTCGGTTCTCCTAGCCTACGTGATGTGCTCGGTCGACGATGTGGACGCCACCTTGGCCGAGGTTTATCGGGTGGTGCGGCCGGGTGGAGCGGTATGTACTTTGGAGCATGTGCGAGCCCAACCCGATAGCTGGCATGCCCGCGCCCAGCGATTCGTTCGGCCCTGGTGGCCACGCTTGGCCGGGGGCTGCCAGGTGGATCGAGACACCCTCGCCGCGCTCGCCAAGGCAGGATTTGAGGTGAGCGGTATCGCGACAACCACGATCGCCAACCTTCCACCCGTGGCACCCACCATCGTTGGAGTCGCCTGGGCTCCCGAGGTCACGAATGCCGCCAACCAGGGTGTTTCAGATACCCCCTGGGGTATATAGTAACCATCATGTGCCATCAGACGACGTGTAAGCGATGCGAAAAAGCCACCTGGGCCGGTTGCGGCCAGCATGTGGAGCAAGCCCTGGCCGGGGTGCCGCGTAATGAGCGGTGCGCATGCTCCGCGCAGGAGCGAAGTGAGTTCAATCGAGCGAACTCCGTTTTTGGTCGGCTCTTTCGTCGCTAGACCGGCCACTACCCAGGGCAGCCTCTCCCGCTAGCAAGCCATGGGGGAACAATAGGCCCGTGTCGGGTAGTCGGTTAATGCAGTTGCGCGTGGGCGCGACCACGATTGACCCGCCAGTTGTGCTTGCTCCTATGGCCGGTGTCACCAACCGCGCATTTCGCCAGTTGTGCCGCGAAGCCGGCGCTGGGCTCTACGTGAGCGAGATGATCACATCTCGTGCCCTCGTTGAGCGCCATCCGGCCACCTTGGACATGGTCGCGTTCGGTGACGCCGAAACGCCCCGGTCTATCCAGTTGTACGGGGTAGACCCCCAGGTTGTGGCAGCGGCTGTCTCGATGGTGGTCACCGAGGATCTCGCCGATCACATTGACCTCAACTTCGGCTGCCCGGTGCCCAAGGTGACCCGCAAAGGTGGCGGCAGTGCCCTGCCCTGGAAGCGCGATCTTTTCGCCAACATCGTGCACGGTGCCGTTGCGGCTGCCCAGGGCGAGGTGCCGGTGTCGGTCAAAATGCGCAAAGGCATCGACGAGGACCATTTGACCTATCTCGATGCGGGACGGATTGCTGCCGGTGCCGGCGTTTCCTGGGTTGCCCTCCACGGACGAACCGCGGCACAAATGTATTCCGGCGAGGCCGACTGGTCTGCGATAGCGACCCTGGTAGATCACCTGCCGGGCACGCCGGTGTTGGGTAACGGCGATATTTTCAGTGCCGCTGATGCCTTAGCGATGATGGAGTTCACCGGATGTGCCGGCGTTGTCGTGGGCCGGGGATGCCTTGGCCGCCCGTGGCTTTTTGCCCAGTTGAGTGCAGCATTTGCCGGCGTTCCGATTCCAGCCGACCCCGGTCTAGATGAAGTGCTGCACATCCTGCGACGCCACGCCGAGCTGTTGGTAGAGCAAAGTGGTGAGATCATCGGCTGCCGTGAGATTCGTAAGCATATGGCTTGGTATCTCAAAGGTTTTGCTGTCCGTCAGCCCGTGCGTGCGGCGTTGAGCACGGTGAAATCCCTGGCCGAACTTGATGATTTGCTCGCGATGATCAATGTGAATCAGCAAGCCAACCGGGAGGTCATGAGCGCACCGCGGGGGAGGACAGGCAACCCTCGCCCCACGGCCCTACCCGATCGTTGGCTGGATTCCAGGCACATCACCGAAGCCGATGGCCACATCGTTGCGCAGGCTGAGTTGGCTGTCAGTGGTGGCTGATGTCTGACACCCCGCCCGAGGGCTATACCGATCACGACGTACACCGATGGGTTAATGAAGATCTGCTACGTCCGGGTCGCAGCGCGTTCGCACGTGATCGGGCTCGAGTGTTGCATTCGGTTGGATTGCGTCGGTTGGCAGCGAAAACTCAGGTGCTTACCGCAGGTTTCGCCGACTTCCCGCGGACGCGGTTGACCCATACGCTCGAAGTGGCGCAGATCGCCCGCGAGTTGGGGGCGGCGCTGGGTTGTGATGCAGACATCGTTGACGTAGCGGGGCTGGCCCACGATCTGGGCCATCCGCCTTTCGGCCACAACGGTGAGACGGCCTTGAACAAGGCAGCTGAACACATCGGTGGGTTTGAGGGCAACGCGCAAACCCTTCGGGTCTTGACCAGGTTGGAGGCAAAGATTTGGGATCCGGCGACTGGGCAGAGTGCCGGACTCAACCTTTCCCGTGCATCCCTAGACGCATCGTGTAAGTACCCCTGGGCTAAGCGCGACGACACGGTGAAGTTTGGCTACTACCCCGATGATGCTCCGGTGTTTCATTGGTTGCGCGAGGGGGCACCCGGAGAGCGCAGGAGCCTGGAGGAACAGGTGATGGACTGGGCCGACGATGTGGCCTACTCCGTGCACGATGTCGAAGATGCGTTTCACACCGGAATGGTTGTACCGCAGGCTTTTTCTTCGGAAAATGAACGTGACAGCATTCTGGCCTCGGCGGTACGCAACTACGCCGATGGGCTCACAGTGGGAGACCTCGAAGAGGCTTTGGAACGCTTGCGACACGAAGAGTTTTGGCTGACCGAGTACACCGGTACACATCAAGACCTAGGTCGGCTTAAAAAGATGACTTCGGCGCTCATCGGTAGGTTCTGTGCGGCCGCCGAAGTTGCCACGAAGGATGCCTACGACGGTTTCCCGCTCACTCGCTACGCAGCCGAACTTATTGTGCCAAAGGCTGTTCAAGCTGAAGTGGCTGTCATGAAAGCGGTCACGGCGCACTACGTGATGGGGCGCGATGGAGCCGAGCGCGAATACGCCGAACAGCGTCAAATTCTGGCTGAACTGACCCAGGAACTCATGTCGTTGGACGGGCAGATGCTGGAGCCATGGATCGCGCCACAGTTCGCCGAAAGCGACACTGATGCCCAACGCCTTCGGGTGGTGATTGACCAGGTGGCCAGCCTTACCGATGCCAGCGCCCGTGAGTGGCATCAGCGCCTAGGATCCCCACTATGACCGGTCGCATCCATGACGACGACATTGCCGAGGTGCGGGAGCGCACGCGGATCGACGACGTGGTGCGCGACTATGTGGCACTCAAGCCCGCTGGCGGGGGCTCGTTAAAAGGTCTGTGCCCCTTCCACGATGAGCGTTCACCGTCTTTCCATGTGACACCGAGCAAGAGCATGTTTTATTGCTTCGGCTGCCAGGAGGGTGGTGACGCCATCAGTTTCCTGCAGAAGATGGATCATCTCAGTTTTACCGAGGCGATCGAAAAGTTGGCCGGTAAATTCGGCGTCACCTTGCGCTATGTCGAGGGCAATGCGGGCATGGCGCGCCAGCAGGGTCAACGTGCCCGACTCGTCGCTGCCCACAAGTTGGCCGCTGAGTTCTTCAGCAAGCAGCTGGATCTACCTGCCGCCCAGATTGCTCGGGACTTCCTGACTGAACGTGGGTTCGACCAGCCGGTCTGGGCTACATTTTCGCTAGGTTTTGCACCGAAGTCATGGGATGGACTTCTTCGCCACCTGCGCTCAGCTGGATTCACCGACGACGAACTGGTTCTCGGTGGTCTGGTCTCTCGTGGCAGTCGCGGAGTGTACGACCGTTTTCGCGGTCGGCTGTTATGGCCGATTCGCGATTTGAGCGGTGATGTCATTGGCTTCGGCGCCCGCCGACTATTCGATGACGACGAGGGTCCTAAATATCTCAATTCGCCAGAGACATCGTTGTATAAGAAGAGCCAGGTGCTCTTTGGGCTGGATTTGGCGCGGCGCGATATCGCAAAGTCCCAGTCGGTGGTCATTGTGGAGGGCTACACCGACGTGATGGCGTGTCACCTCGCCGGTGTGCCCACCGCGGTTGCCACGTGTGGCACCGCGTTCGGTACCGAACACATCAAGGTGCTGCGACGCCTGCTTATGGACGATGAGCGCATGCGCGGTGAGGTCATCTTCACCTTCGATGGCGACGAAGCGGGCCGTCGGGCGGCGCTGAAGGCTTTCACCGAGGATCAGCGCTTCGTGTCGCAAACCTATGTTGCTGTTGACCCCCACGGACTGGACCCCTGCGATCTTCGACTCCACCACGGCGATGAAGCAATCCAAGCCCTCGTTGCGGGTCGCGTACCGCTGTTCGCCTTCGCGATCAAATCCGCTCTGGCCGGCTATGATTTGGATTCCGCCGAGGGCCGCATTCATGCCCTTGAGGAAGCAGCCCCCATTGTGGCGGGCATCAAGGACCCCGCCCTACGTCCAGAATATGTACGCCGCCTCGCCGGTTGGCTCGGACTTGAACAGACCACCGTTGCCCAGGCAGTAGGAAAGAAGGGCGCATCGCGGACTTCGGCGTTAGCGTCGAATGCACCACAATCTCGACCGGTGCCTGTGAAATCGACAGACCCGCTCATGGTGCTACAGCGGGAGGTGCTGAAGTGCGCCCTACAGGAACCGGCCCTCGTTGCCGACTGGTACGCCGCCATTGAAGCCCAGGCATATCCCAATCTCGCCTATGCCCAGGTTCATGAGGCGATTCAGGCGGCCGGCGGCCCCAGCGATCGGCTAGTGGGCGCGGCCTGGGTAGAGGCGGTCTTAGCCGCGTGCGCTGACGATGACGCTCGACGCGGCGTGCGAGCCCTGGCTGTGGAACCGCTACCGGTACGAGATCAGGTGGATGCTCGCTACACCACATCGGTTATCGCGGCACTGTTGGTGAAGGACGCTTCTCGTCGAATTGATGAACTGCGGGGGCGAGTGCAGCGAGCGGCTGAGACCACCACGGAGCGCGACGACCTGTTTGGCCAGTTGATGGCACTTGAGGCCTATCGCCGCGAACTGCAAGAGCAGACCGAATCATGAGCGGGAAGCGCGGGCGCAAGCCGTCGAAGGATTTGGTGAAGTCTGGCGAGCGCATCCTGGCCTGGGCTCAGGTGACCACCATCGAGGAGGCGGAGATTTTTGTTGTGGCGTCAGCGCAAGCCCTTTACATTCCGTCACTTAATCAGTGGGGCGGCACGGATCAAATGCGTCGGCTGCCGTGGCGGGTGATTGACCGTGCGCATTGGGAGTCGCCCATGCTTACGGTCGTGGCTGGTGAAGACGGCGCGGACCGCACCTGGCGGATTGATCTGCTTAATCCCGGGAATCTACCCGAGTTTGTGCGAGAGAGAGTGATGGCCATGATCGTGGTGTCTGAACACGTGCTGCTCGCCGGCGATCAAGGCGTGCGGTTGGTTGCCCGCCGCCCTGAGTTCGATGTAGACGCTGATGTTGGTTACGACTGGTCGATGACCTTTGACCCTGGCCTGGACAGCTCGGACCCGGACATAGGTGCTGCAGCGCAACGGGCTCTCACGCATTTGCGCAACACATTCGGGGTCTAGTAGGGCGAGGCAAGAGGCATATCCGCAGTTGCTAAACTAGGCTAGCCATATTCCCCCATAGCTCAATTGGCAGAGCATTCGACTGTTAATCGAAGGGTTCCTGGTTCGAGTCCAGGTGGGGGAGCAAGTTGTTGCTATAGCAGCCGCCCGCGAGCGCGGGCGTGCATCAAGATCAACTGTACGGCCGACCGGCCCAAGAGAAGTTGGCTGTGTTCCAAGGGTTCCAGACACTGGTAATGCGAACACCGCTCCGCGGGCTAGACGCTTCCACGATTTGACCGCCACCGATGTACATCGATGCGTGGTGTGAGCCGTTCTTGAAGAAGAACAACAGGTCACCGGGTTGCAGATCGCTGGCGGGGATCTGTCGAACTTCGCGCGCCTGCACGTAGGAATACGCGGTCAACCGCACGCCTGCTTGAGCCCAGGCGGCCGCGGTGAGTTTGGTGCAGTCCCATGAGTTGGGGGGTTGGGCAGCGTAGCTGTAGGGCTTGCCGACCTGGGCTAGTGCGTAAGCCACAGCGATGGCGGCTTTGCCCGAACCAGCTGTGCTTCCACCATTTCCGACCGACCAACTGCCACCATCATTGGGTCCACCGTTGGCGGAGTTGCCCGACGAGCCAGAAGAGCCAGAAGAACTGGACGAACCTGAAGATCCTGAAGAACTGGACGAACCTGAAGATCCTGAAGAATTCGATTGATTCGCGGCGGCCT
>JABAYF010000019.1:68023-70257 GCA_018609125.1 Candidatus Nanopelagicales bacterium
GAAGAACTGGACGAACCTGAAGATCCTGAAGAATTCGATTGATTCGCGGCGGCCTGGGCGGCGGCGGCTTGAGCAGCGGCAAGGGCGGCGGCAGCAGCGGCACGATCGGCCTCAGCCCGGCGCTTGCGCTCTTCTTCAAGCCGCTGACGTTCCTCTTCTTTCAATTGACCGAGGTAGGACTGCGTTTCGGCCACCTTGGCGTCAAACTCTTCCTGGCGCTCACGCATGATCGACACGACATCCTCAGCCTGTGTTTGCTGCTGGCTGAGTTCTGCGCTGGCCTGGGCGAGTTTCAATCGGGCGACCTGTGACTTACGCAGAGCCGCGTTTTGACCGCTGGCCACGATGTCCAAGATCACCGCCTGGTCCAGGAAATCCTGGGGGTCATCGGCGAGGAGTAATTGAAGTGAGGAGTCGATGCCGCCGGTGCGGTATGCCGCAGCGGCGTACCGGCCGATGGAGCCCTGAGTTTCTTTCAGATCGTCCTTTGCCCTGTTCACCTTGGTCTGGGTCTGATCGATCTTGCCGTTGAGTTGACTGAGTTCATACTCTGCGTCCTCAAACCGCCCGTGGGCAGCAGCGGCTTCCATCTCCAGATTCGTCAGAAACGCCTCAACCTCAACGATGCGTTCCGGGTTGGCTGTGGCAGCCGGGGCAGTGAGCAGTCCAGCGGCAACAAGTGCGCCAGCGGCTGCTGCAGCCGCTAAGCCCTGGGCCCAGCGTTTTTGGTGATCGGTCACAAAGTGCCCTTTCGATTTGCTATCGCCGTGAAGCCCTGTCGGCCAAAATGGTAACAGTAGTGTCGCAAATAGCAAGAAGCCGTGACCTTTCGTGCTGAATTTCGCCATGAATTCAGGGCGAAGTCTGCCGCCAGCGACTAGCGCTGCAGGGCGAGGGAGAAGCGCAGGCTGACCGCCCCGCCCAAATCTGCCGACCGACTGCCCCGCATAGTGCCGGTGCCTTGAACTCCTTGAAAATTCTTAGACCCACCGATCACCTCAAGGATGCCGGTAAAGGTGGCATCACTTGTGCCGGCATCCTGGGGGGCAACGGCCCAGCCCGTGACGGAGAAGGCGATCCTGGTGCCATCGGAGCGAATGACGGTGACATAGCCGCTGAAGGGCCCTGAACCGTTGGTGTAGTCCACATCGCCGAGGAAGTCCACTTTCGCACTGCGCTTACCCCATCGAGTTTTCCCCTCAAGGTGATTCCAGCCATAGGTAATGCCACCGGGCAGGGTGTTCAAGGTGGTGCCGATGCTGGACACGGTGGAGTCAAACACCAGGATTTGTTCCTTGGTCGGCGTTACTGCTGAGGATTGCAGGGTTGCGCCCTGGTCAGACTGCGCCGGGCCAACTCCGGACAGGTTGATCCCGACCACCAGCGCCAAGATGGCGACAATACTCAAAGCGGCCATCGTGAGTCGGCGTGTGGACATGGTGAAAATCGTGGGCATGGGTGCTCCTGGCGCATTGGTGAACGAATGGAAAAGAACGAACCTGATAGGCGGAACTGCCGTGCTCGTCAGGTGAGCCAACCGAGAAGTCGCCAGGTTAGCCCACCGGTGGCATAGGTTGAGGACATGAGCCATCGTTCACTTGCCGTGCCCGGGACGGTGCTCGCCGCCGCGGCGCTCATCATCACGTCCGCGGCGCCCGCATCTGCCCACGCCATCGTTGCGCTAGACGGCGCGCCTGCCTATGCAGGTAAGTCCTCAACCATCACCATAGAACTGCAGCACGGGTGTGGGGGAAATCAACTCGGCATCGACAAGGTTGTGGCCCGCTTTGGCAAGGAATTCGGCAAGATCAAACCTCGGGCGGTTGCTGGCTGGACCGCAAAGACCAAGCGCACCACCGATGGCCGCAAGGTGATCTGGAAATTGACCGGCGCCGTACCTGCGTTTAACGCCCCGACCTACTTCCGCATGAAGATCTCCTGGCCGAAGGAACCCGGGGTGTACGGGGTGCCAGTCATTCAGCGATGTAATGGCGAGGTCGTCCGCTGGGAGATACCCGATGGCCCCGCAACAGCAGATAAGCCATCGCCGCCGCTTTACCCGCTGCCCCAGATCCAAGTTTTGCCCGCACGGTAGGTTTTGCGCCGCTGCCATGTTGCTGCCCGCATCGGGCACAATGTGGTGTTCCGGGGCGGTAGCTCAGCTGGTCAGAGCGGCGGACTCATAATCCGACAGGTCGTGGGTTCGAACCCCACCCGCCCCACACAAGCTTCGT
>JABAYF010000027.1:0-2747 GCA_018609125.1 Candidatus Nanopelagicales bacterium
ACAATATTTGCTTCCGGTCGAAGTTCGCCGGATTCAAACCGTCGCACGTCCAGCGGGGATACATCGATAAAGGGTGTGTTTCCAAGATAGAGATCTCGCAGCACCTCACCAACCGCTGGGCCTTGAAGGAAACCGTGGCCGGAAAAGCCGGTCGCGTAAAGAAAACGTGAGACCGTGGTGGCTTCACCAAGCAGTGCATTGTGGTCTGGGGTTACCTCATAAAGACCGGTCCAACCGGTCTGCACGCCGAGGTCGAGCAACGCTGGTGCACGCTGTTCAGCGAGTTCGGCAAGTTTTGCGGGGAATTCCGGGTCGCTGGCTAGTCCGAACCCAGCCGGTGCGGTCGTGTCGGAAAAACCGGTAAGGATGCCGGGGCCCTCACGGTGCCAGTACAGGCTCGTGCCGTACTCGATCGTGAACGTCATATCGATCGGTTCCGCCATGGGTTCGGTAATGAGCAGCTGGCGCCGGTAGGGAGTCACGGGGAGATCGACCTCGACCATCGCGGCGATCTGTGGCGACCAGGCACCGGCGCAGTTAATGACGCATGAGGTGGCGATGGCTCCCTCGGGCGTGACCACCGCCGTAATCTCACCGCCGCTGCTCACGATGTCGGTCACTGGCAGTTGGGTGATGATCACCGCTGCGTGGGCCCGGGCGCCGCGGGCGTAGCCCATGACCACCGATTCAGGCGCGCAGTGGCCATCGCCGGGCGTCCAGGCTGCGGCGAGGACACCCTCGGGGCTGAGTAGCGGTGAGAGTTGGCAGGCACGCTCCACATCGACCAGGTGGGCTTCCACTCCCAGTGAGTTTTGCAGGGCAACAGTGGCGGTGAAGCGTTCTACTTCGGCTGCATCGGTGAGCACGAAGAGATAGCCACTTCGGTGTAGATCAATGCCTTGCCCGGGTCGGACGTGGAATTGATCAAACAGTTCGAGTGATCTTTTGCCGAGGGAAATATTGAGTTCGTCAGAGAAATTCGCACGAACACCCCCCGCAGCCCGCGAGGTGGAACCGCCGGCAAGGTCTCCCCGCTCGATCAGAACCACATTCACGCCAGCTTCGGCAAGGTGAAAGGCGGTGGAAGTGCCCATGACTCCACCGCCCACCACGACAACGTCAGCGGCGGTGGGCAGTGGGTGTTTCACAGGCGGTAGTCCATATCGCACGGCAATTCGATGAGATCCATCTGCGCTTTTTGCAACGAGCCGCTGTAGTCCCAGTTCATGGATTGCCAGCGGGTGAACTGGTCGAGCACCCAGATGCCGCTCTGTCGAGAACCATTGCCACTGCGGCCATTTCCGCCGAAGGGAAGGTGGGCTTCGGCACCGGAGGTGGTGTTGTTGACCGAGAGCATTCCTGCCGAGATCTTCTCACGGAACCGCCAGATGGTCTGGGGGTCATTGGAGTAGATCGCACTCGAGAGGCCGTAACCGTGTCCGTTAGCCAACTCGATGGCCTCATCAAGGGTGTCGAATGAACCCATACCGACGAGAGGGCCGAAAGTTTCGGTGTCGTACAAAGCATCGCCTGGCGCAATGTTTTCCACGATCGTGGGGTGCACAAACCAGCCGGCATCGGGGTCGCCGATGAACCCGGCGCGCGGATTAGTCGCGGTGATGCGCCCGATTCCGGTGGATCCGCCCACCCGGTGACGATCGGTGATCATGGCCAGGTTCTTTTCGTGATTGATCAAATACTTTTCGTCGATGACCGGGCCGAAAAGCACGTCGGCAAAGGGATCGCCAACGATCGCTTTTTCGGTGGCAGCGATGAATCGATCGCGGACGGTGTCGTAGATGTCTCGGTGCACCCACATGGTTCCCAGGGAGGTGCATCGCTGCCCGGCCGAACCAAACCCGGAGAACAGTGCACCTTCCACAACGAGGTCAAGTTGGGCATCGGGCATGACCACCATGGGGTTCTTTCCACCAAGTTCTAGGCACGGGGATTGCAGGTGACGGCCGGCAAGTTCGCCTAGGCGCCGCCCCACGTCGGTGGAGCCGGTGAAACCAAGCTTTTGCACCAAACCTTTGGTGAGAGCGGTATCTAGACCGTCGTAGGTGGTGGGGCCATCGGCGACAACGACCTTCAAAACATCGCGGGGTACTCCACCGGCGTAGAACAATTCAGCCATCGCTAGCGCGATACCGGCCGCATGCTCTGCCGGCTTCCACACCACCGTGTTGCCAGAAAGTAGCGCGGGTACGAGGTACCACGAAGGGACGGCTGCGGGGAAGTTGGCGGCGGTGACGATAGCTGCTGTGCCTACCGGCACCCGGAAGGTGAACAGCTGCTTATCCCGCATTTCGCTGGGTACGGTCTGACCGTAAAGACGACGACCCTCGCCGAGGAAGAAGTCACAGGTATCGACTACTTCCTGCACCTCACCGAGGGCCTCGGCAAAGACTTTGCCTATCTCTTCGGTGACTAGTCGGGAGAGGGCGTCTTTATTGGCCTCGACGAGGCGACCGACCTGAGCGATCACGCGCCCGCGTGCTGGCGCGGGAATGCTGGCCCATTCGGGCTGTGCGTCGTGGGCGTTGCGGCAGGCGGCGACGAAGGTAGGCGCATCAGCCAATTCAACGGTCGTCACGACAGAGGTAAAGCGAGATGGGTTGCGTGATTCGAAGGTGGTCATAGTCACATCCAACCACCTTGCCTATTGGCCAGGTGGTTGGATGTGACTGCATCCGCGAAGTCGATCCACGGCTGCCGGTGCTGTCCGCGATGAACGAGATGCGGCA
>JABAYF010000027.1:2847-13569 GCA_018609125.1 Candidatus Nanopelagicales bacterium
TTTCCCCGAACTTCGCCGCGCTGTCCGGAGATGGTGATTGTCGGCACAACAGGTTCGACGGGCGTTACCTCAGGACTTGCCGATGACCAAGCTCCCCATCCGGCAGCGTTAAGCGCCCTGACGGCAAACGTGTACGGCATGTCGTTTGTCAATCCGGTGATCTGACAACTGAGTGCTGGGGCCTGGACTAAACAACTCTTGCCACCGGGGGTTGCCGAGATCTCAAAATTGGTAACCGGGAATGAACCAGACCATTCCGGGGCAGACCAGGTCACGTTGGCCGAGCCATCACCGATCTCGACCGCGACCGCGGTTGGTGCTCCCGGTGGATAGACAACCGGGGCGGGGGGAACAACAACCGGTGCCGCTGCCGGTGCAAGTCTAAACAGCGGAGCAGAGTATCCGAATGGGTTGAGGGCGGCGATTGCTCCCGGCTCGCCATCACCGCAGGTGCCGCTGGAGAAAGTCGTTCCTACGGGCGTGTTATCGCGAGTACCCACGAAACTACTGACCGCCTCATCTGTTGTGGCATCGAAGACTGCTGTCAGATAGTCCTCCGGCATGCACACGAAGTAGAAGCCGTCAGCACTTCGTGGATTGCCGTTGAAGTCATAGGACGGGCCTGCCACAGCAAACTGGAACGAAACTCCCGACATTGTCTCTGGACCGAAGGCGAAACTCTGACCATTTGTCGAGACGAGTCCGCCGGCGAGATTGGATTCTCCCCCAGCCACGCTCAGGTGCATTCTTGCTGGTACGTGCGAGAAGACCATGTAGTCGCTTGTCACGGCTCCGGTCATACCCTCGCCGCACTTATCCTGCTGCGTCGCTCCACCAACGATGTCGACTTCACATTGAGGCCACCAGGTATCGCGCGAGATCGCATCGGATGTGGTGCGAGCTTGGCCGATCATGGTGGTCACTACTCGACCACCCGTCGTCTTGATGTCCCACCTATTCGTGTTCGACGTATCATCTGTCGTCGCCGGGTCCACAAGAATTGGGGTGTCGGCGACCGCGTTGGTGAAGTCCACTTCACCGGGATCGGTACCAAAGGGGAGTCCTCCACCGAAATAGGGATCCCCATCCGTAGGCCAACTAATGGCCAACTTAGCGATTGAGTTTGCCGGTACCGAGTAGCCACCGGAGCCAATCGGCTGTGTCGGAGCCAGATCAACATACGCCGACAGATCGTTTGCATCGCCGGTCAAAGTCATTTTGACCGCATAACCAGAATCCTGTCGGGTCGTTCCATCTGCAGCAAAGACACCCGAGATGGATTCAACACACGCTTCATCAGTTGCTTGTGGTGAATTACACGGTGGCACAACGAAATTCACGTCGCCGGAGGGACCAGGTGTACTCCAATAGGGTTCACTAGACAGCCAAGTCTCAATGGCTACGTCGTCGGTCGTGTCATCGACTCCATTGTCACCAACATCAACCACAAGTCCCAACGCCAGGAAAATTGACGTGGAGTCATCTGATGCTCCGTTCATGGGCACGTAAGCGTCGAAACTCACCGTCCCTGAGGAGGTGGACTTGAACACTCCCGCTGTGGATCGCGTATAGCTACCGGTCCCCAGCACCAACACACCCGAATCATCTCCATTGACGAACAGCGTCGAGTTGTCACACAGGGTGGGCAGGTTTGCAGTTGCGGTAATACGCTGATTGGCGATGGCAACTCCCTTACCGTCAACGATCGGGGTTGGCGAATTCTCGTCGAAGTGCGGGAAGGTTTTGACGACCTCCCCGGATCCGACAGCGGGATCGTAGAATGCCCAGACCTTCGTGTTGCTCGCTGGCAAGCCAGAGAGAGTCACCTGAGCTCGTTGATAGAACTGAGAACCCCCGCCAACGCAGGAATTTTCGATCACTCCGCCCTCAGCCGGCAGGTACGCCAAAGCGTTGCCGCTCGCGCCATCGGGCCTTGCGGTGTACATCGCGGACAATTCATTGATTCCTGAATCATCAAAATTTCCGCCACCGAACGCCCTGCTGAGAGAGTCACCCGCGCTGTTCTTGGCATCATTGGCGATTCCGACGGTCACGCCGTCAACGGACACGGTCACCGTGGAAGACTTACCGGGCGGGTCGGATGCGAAGGCGGCCTGCGCCGCGGGAGCGGCCGCTAGCGCCGCACAAACGAGGCTCACAGAGGTCAAGAGTGTTAGGTTAGCATTACGCAAGGTCATGCCAGGACGGTAGCAATGGGTTGAAATTTTGTAAAGTCAAAATGACAATAGATGGGTTAGCATTACATTTTTATGATCGCACGGTCGGTATTCCCTCACGACCGTGCGTTCGGTCACCCCACAGACAACGGCAGGAATTGGAGACCTCGGGTGGACAGCGTTATCCCACGTATTCGACTCGGCCTGGTAGAGGACAACGGACTGCTACGCCATGCACTCGGCCAGGCCCTTGACCGAGATGGCTTCGACGTCTGCTTCTTATCTCCGACTGCTCGCGACAGCCTCGAACGCATCGGCACCGTTGAGATTGACGTCCTGGTGGCCGACCTGCACCTAGGTGACGGGCTGACCGGTTTTGACGTCGCCCTTGCATGGCAAGAGGTAACACCTGATCTTGGCATCGTCTACCTCACCAGTTATGAGGATCCGCGAATCGTGGTCGGCGGCGCATGGCCGAGGGTTGCCAAAAACTCTGTGTATCTCCTCAAGTCAAGCGTCATCGAAGGAACCGAGTTGGCAGCGGCGATCACGCGAGTGGCTGCTCACGAAGGAGACGACTCGATAGAGCTAGCGGGCCCACTCGCCAATCTCACCGACAAACAAATGGAAACCCTGGCTCTGCTAGCTGCAGGACATTCCAATTCAGAGATTGCGAAAATACGGGGCATCTCGGAGGCTTCCGTCGCAATTTCCATCAACCGACTGTCGAAAGTCTTAGAAATTCCTTCGCATCTCACGCGAAACCAACGAGTTCACCTGGCCAGGATCTACCTGGACCGTGCCGGCGAGAACTATGCCTAAGTTCGGAGAAAATCTCTCGGCTATCGGCGGACCTAGCCTCCTGGTTAGACATCAGTTCCTGCTCTTAGGAATTCCGACTGTCATCGCAATCAGTTTGGTCTTCACGCCTGCACCAGCACTGTCGAGTATCGGTACCCGATTACTCGTTGGGTTCCTCCTGCTCGCGGTGGTCTGGGTGCTCGCCGAAGCAGCGAAGGCCACGATCTTCCGAGCCAGACACCAAACACCCGTCCACGCCATGTTTGTCTTCATCTTTGGCGCTGCGATGGGCATCGTCGTGCTCCTTGTCGGGCATGTCGCCGAACGATTGCTTGGGGCGGTGCCTGCCAGTCTCACTCCCCTGACCCTTCTCACCGCAATGCTTCTCGGCGGTGTTGCCATTGTTGCCATGTCACTGATCGAAATCGCTCGCAACAACTACCGCACGCGGCAAAGACTCCAACTGGAAGCAGAACAATCGGCCACCACTCCCACGCAACTGATAGTTGGCGTATCGGCCGTCTTTGATGAACTATCAGCCACGGTCAGCGATCAATTAGCCAAGAGCACCGGCAACCTCGCCGCATTCGAAGCCAGCGACAAAGCCATCGCTGAATGCATAACGCCACTCATGGCCCGCGGATTCACCCGTCGTTCATGGGCTGACAGGTACTTGATCCTCCGCGGTGCCACGCGAGACGCAGTAGTGCTCCGCCCATTCGAACTACCTTTCGTGGCAGCAGCGTTGTACTTCATTGGATTGATCGGTTCGAATCTCTTTCTGGCTCCCGACCGCATAGCAGCAGTCATACCGGCAGCAATTATTGACTTCATCATCCTTGCTGCTGGATTGCGAATTGCGCACAACTTTTTCCAAAAGAGCCTGTTGATGCGAGGGTGGCTGGCTATCGCCAGTTACCTCGGCGTTCTCACTACGCTGAGCGTTTTAGTCGTGCTCGTTAATCAATACCTGCTTCTAGGTGGCCCGACTCTCTTGACCCTGGCCATCTCAATTCCGCAAAACCTTGTGACTCTCATGCTGTTCACCCTGGTAATTTCCATTGTTTCACTGCTTCGATTACCGCCAACAAGCCAAGAAACGGACTCGGATCCTTGGCAGACCGACATCTCGATAGGCGGTTCGATAAGCCGTGCGGTGGACTCGTTGGTCAAGCGGCGATTGGCCCAGCACCTCCACAGCACGGTGCAAAACCGAGTCTTGGCTCTTAAGATGGGCTATGTCGCTGGCGGGCAATTCAACACGGGCGAGATCGAAGAACGAGTGCTCAGCATCATTGCTGAGGCAAAGACGGAATTCATCGAGCAGCAGAGCACTACGCTTGAAGATCGGATGGCACAGCTTCAAGTTGAGTGGGCTCCAGTTCTCACGATGCACTTTGTCAACAGCACCGTGAACCTCACTTTAGTTCAACAAACACTGTTCTTTTTGGTAATCCAAGAGTGCGTGACCAATTCCGTTCGGCACGGTTTGGCGACAGAAGTTAGTGCGTCACTCGAACGCTGGCCTCCTGCAGACCCAAACAATTTTCGACTTCGTGTGTCAGACAATGGAGTCGGACCAGTGGGAAAGAAGCGAAAGGAGGGCGTCGGCATGAGGTTCGTTGACGAACTCAGTGGCGGTTCGTACGACCTAGGATTCGGCGTCAATGGAGGAGCGACCCTCGAGGCACTCATCAGATGCTGACACCGCTTAGGCGGCTTCACCGAGGAACGCCGAGTACCGCGGCACCTTTTGCCCTACCGTCGGGTTGCTCTACCGTCGGGCGACCGGACAGACTGCACCCGTGAACTCAGCTGCCACCGTTGCCTGCGCGATCCTCGATGAACTAGCTGCAGCGGGGGTTGAGGTGGTGTTTGGCCTCCCTGGTGTGCACAACCTGCCCATGTGGTCCGACCACCAGCCGCACCATCCCAAAATCGTTGGCGTGCGACATGAACAGGCGGCCGTGTACGCCGCTGATGGCTATGCCCGCGCCACCGGACGCCTCGGCGTGGCCATCACCACTACCGGGCCGGGTGCGGCCAACGCCATGGGAGCATTTGGTGAAGCTGCGGTCAGTGGATCGCCCATTCTTCTTATCTCCAGCGACGTGTCTCAAGCGCTTAGGTCAAGCGGGCCGGGTGAGGCAGGTCAACCTCGCGGCATCCTGCATGAGATGAATGACCAGGCGGCCATGTTCAAGGTTTTCGATGCCCATGGGGTGGTGGCGACCAACGCGCACACGCCGGCCGAGGTGATCGCAGCTGTGCGAGCGGCAATCGCGGCAGCCCAGACAACGCCTACGTCTCCACACTATGTGGGCGTGCCAGCAGATGTTTTAGGGTTACCGGCTGAAGCCGCTGCAGCGCTACCAGAACTGACGGAACAAGTTATTGCGCCTGAGTCGCACGTTCGACTGCTCGCTCAGCTAATCAATGCCAGTCCGAAAACTGTCATCTGGGCTGGCGGCGGTGTCGTCCAATGTGGGGCGGCAGGCGAAGAGGCCGTCGCGGCGCTGGCTCAGCGCCTATCTGCACCGGTTGTTACCACCTATGCTGGCCGTGGCCTACTGGCCAACGACCCCCGAATCATGACCACGCCCGTGCACGAACCCGAGATAGCCGAACTCATCGCCGAAGCTGACCTACTACTGATAATTGGTAGTGACGCCGACGGCATGAATACCCGAAACTGGCAGATGCCCCTGCCACCAAAGGTGGCCGCGATCGGGCTGGGCGCGTCGTTGGAACGCACCTTCGCATGTGATGCGCTGGTAGCCGCGGACCTCGTCGATACGATCAACAGGTGCCTGGAGTTGGTGCAGGTGGATGCGGGCGAGTGGGCCTATGTGGGCATTGATGATGCGGTGCGGGCGCGACTTCGCCTAGACGAACGCACAGCGAAGCCCACCGCTTTTGTTGAGGCGGTCGAGCAATGGCCCAGTGACGGCGTTGTGGTGTGCGACATGGCGGTGGCGGGCTACTGGGTAGGTGGCTATGCCCGTCAGCCACGACCACGCCGGATCCAGTATCCGGTGGGATGGGGCACCTTGGGCTATGCGCTACCGGCCGCTATTGGTCCGGCCAGTATCGGCATTCCCACGCTCGCGGTATGCGGTGATGGGGGGCCGATGTTTGCCCTCGGTGAACTGGCCACGATTGCCCAGCATCAACTGCCCGTCACTTTGCTCATCGTTGACGACGGTGGGTACGGGATGCTGCGCTTCGATCAGCAGGTGTTTGGTCATCCGGAGCGAGGCGTTGACCTGTTTACGCCGGATTGGGCGAAACTGGCCGAGTCCATGGGGTTCGCCTTCATCAAATTAGCCGACGCCGAAGCGTTAGCTCGTGAGCTCAGCTCACCGCCGGCTGGACCACGCCTCGTGCTGATGTCTGATCGATTCTTCCCGCCGCGCACCACCAGCCCACGCTGGAACGAAGACCCCGCTTAGCCAGCGCGAAGTAGCGGAAAGAGCGGGTGATCCATCGGGGCACCTGCCGGAATGTCTGCGTCCAGGTCATCAAACTGCGGCGATGTGATCCAGTTTCGGGGTGCATGCACCATGTCATCCCCGAGGAATCGCAATGAGAATGCGCGTCGCCGCTGCGTGCCCGGTACGCCGTAGGAGTGGTGCAGGGTGAGCATGTGGAAGAACACAACATCCCCCGGTTGCATGCTCCACGACCGAATGTCGAAGTTTTCGCGATGCCCTTCAATGGCAGGCATCTCGGTGAGTGAACCTTCGGGAAACCATTTAGCTTCATTGTTCATGAAGGTCCGCGGCATGAGCCAGCCCTTTTTGTGTGAGCCGGCCACGAACTCAAGGGTTGATTCGGTCGTTACGGGATCGACCGGCATCCAGAGCGAGCAGTTGTTGAACCCGTCCACGTTGTAGTAGGGCTGATCCTGATGCCAGGGCGTTTCCTGCCTCGTTCCGGGTTCCTTCACCAGCATGTGATCGTGATAAAAGCGCACGGGTGACCTCATGAGATCGGCTGCGGCATCTGCTGCCCTGGAAGTAAAGGCAATGTCTTCGAATTCTGCGATGCGCTGCCAGTTACAGAAATCCTCAACAAATCGACCCGGATCATCTGGTTGGCTAGCCACCTTGAAGCGGTCGCTGGGTTCGGCCAGATTCCGTTCAATGCCGCGCTCGATACTGGCTACCTCATCGGCGGAGAAGAGGCCGCGCACCACGACCACGCCATCGCGGTGGAAGTCGGCGATCTGTTCCTCGGTCAGCACACGGGTAGCTGGCTGGATGCTCATGCGGGCTCCTGGTGATCAGATTCGGCAAGTATCGGTACGGCTAGGCAACCAATTTATCCGTTTTTGCTGTGCGGGTCCGGTTTTGAGCGCATAGTGCAGGAACTGCGCGTCAGCGTGCAGCGCCGGGGGGTTTAACCGGCTCCTTTTAGGTCAGGGAGAAAGATGAACATCCGTACAAAAGCCGTCAGCATTATTGCGGCGGCAGCACTCACCGTGGGTGCAAGCATGGCGGTGGCCGCACCGGCTCAAGCGAAGTCGAAGGTGAAGGGCAACACCAAAATAACCGTTGACGCTGCCGTTGTAGGTGCTCTGGCATCGGTAGGTGTGCAGATCAAGGCAGGGGAGGGCGGAAAGTCTAAGGGTCGCACGCTGACCTTCCCGATCTCTGGTGCTGGAGATGGTTTCATTGCACACCGGGGCCAACTCCAGATCATTACCGACGGGGCAGTCACTGCTGCGGGCAACGAACCCAAGATTCAGTACCCCACCGATGTGCCCCTCACCACGGCAACGATTGTCGTTGACGTTCCGGGCATCGGTGCCACATCGCTGTTCACCGTTGTCAACATCAAGTCAAGCAAGCCAAAGGTGAGAATCGATAAGGCAAAGAAGACCCGCACCACGATCATTGTTATCCGAGGAAGTCTCACTGTCGATGCAGGGCAGGCTGGGCTCATCAACCTTCTTGTAGGTAGTGACCTCCTGCAAGCCGATGCGGCGTTGGGTAAGACGGTGACCAAGACGGTGACCACTGCTAAGTGCAAGAACAAGGCATGCACTAGGTAGTTGAACGACAACATGGGCCGATTGATTGACTCGAAAGATACTGCGGGGCTGCATTTCTTTGATGCGGTCCCGCAGTGTTTACCAGCGGGGTAGTGCCTTACCCGGGTTCAAAATACCCAGGGGATCAAACGCTGCTTTGATGCGCGTGTGCAGGTCACGTTGAACGGCATCAAGCTCGGCAAAGAGTGCCGCATTTTTTAGCGAGCCGATGCCGTGTTCTCCGGTCACGGTTCCTCCGTGAACTCGAGCCACTTCCAAGATTTCGTTGAACGCCACCATGGCTCGCGCGGCAGCATCGAGGTCGCCTCGCGGTGTGACGATGGTGGGATGCAGGTTGCCGTCCCCGGCATGACCGAAGGTGGCAATTATAACGTCATTGCGTTGTGCAACAACTTCAATGTCGAGCATGGCTTGAGCAAGCGCTGAGCGAGGAACCGCCACATCGTCGAGCAGCCAATCACCGGTTGATTCAAGCGCCGGGATCACCAGCCGGCGAGCCATCACCAGCATCTGGGCCTCGGTGGGATCTTCAGAAAGGTACGCCTCATGGGCGTTGTGTGCTTCGCAGTGACGCACGAACGCGGATGCATCCGCAGCATTCGCCTGTGCACCAGAATCGAATTGGGCGATCAAGAGGGCACCGGCCGTGGTGTCCAGCCCCATTCGCTGCCAACCTTCGACAGCCTTGATGGATGCGTTGTCCATGATTTCCAGCATGGACGGGGTGAGTTCTTGCATGATCGCGCTCACTGCTCTGCCCGCATCGCCAATGTCGGCAAAGACCGCAACAGCCGTGCTAGGTGGGAGCGGGAGGGGACGTAGCCGTAGCCGTGCCATCGTGACGATGCCCAAGGTGCCTTCGCTACCCACCATGAGTCCGGTGAGGTCGTAGCCGGCCACTCCCTTGATGGTGCGTCGACCCATGCGGGTGATGCGCCCATCGGCCATCACGACCTCAAGCCCCAGAACGGCATCGCGGGTCACTCCGTATTTCACGCAGCATAATCCGCCGGCGTTGGTGTTCACGTTGCCACCGATCGAACAAAAGTCCTTGGAAGCGGGGTCTGGGGCATACCAAAGTCTGTGCTGGGCAACATGTTCGCGTAGTTCGGTGTTGAAAATTCCGGGCTGTGTTTCGACATAACCGTTGGCGGCATCAACGTTGAGGACAGTCCTCATCTTTTCCACGCACACCACCAAAGCGCCATCAGTGGCGTTTGATCCTCCCGATAGCCCTGAGCCAGCCCCGCGCGGCACCACCGGAACGCGATGGGCGTGGGCTGCGGTCATGATGGCAGCGACCTGTTCGGTGGTGCGTGGAAACACCACCGCACATGGTTCGCCCGCAGGTGACCCGGTGGAGCGGTCGCGTGCATAAGTAGGCAGGCGATCGGGGTCGGTGACGATGTCGTGCTCGTTGAGAGCCGCAGCACATGCGTCGAGCACCGCGTCTTCGGGTGTCACACGCGGACGATACCGCAAGAGTTAGTGGTGGTAGTGGACTTCCTCGGTAGGCGGAAGGGGATGTTCTAGTTTGTTCAACCATTGCACCGCCTGGGCCATGCCGATGAGCAGGTCGTCCATCATCTCGGTAGTGACACCATTACGAACAACGACCCGCATCACCCACTGATCGCTCAGATTGTCGGGCAGGGGATAGGCGGGCACCAGGAAGCCAGCAGCCCGCAATTGACTCGACAACTCTCGCAGGGTCCAGTTTTTGGTGCCCTTGAGTTGCCATGCGACCAGTGGAATATCGCTTCCATCAGCGATCACGGTGAAGTCGGGCATGGCAGCGATCCCATCGGCCAGATGCTTGGCTACGTCACTGCTGGACTGCTGCACCGCGGTGTAGCCCGCGCGCCCAAGGTGAAGAAAGTTGAAGTACTGCAGCAGCACTTGGGCACCGGGGCGCGAGAAGTTCAAGGCAAAGGTGGGCATACTGCCGCCGAGGTAGGAAACTTTGAAGATGAGGTCTTCGGGCAGTAGATCTTGCGAACGCCACACAACCCAGCCCACACCGGGGTAGACGAGCCCGTATTTGTGTCCTGAAGCGGAAATGGAATGCACTCGCTCTAGCCGAAAATCCCAAACAATGTCGGGTTGCAAAAATGGCGTGATGAATCCACCTGATGCGGCATCAACGTGAACGGGAATGTCGAGGCCGGTGTCAGCCTTGATGGCGTCTAGCGCGCTGCATATCTCGGCTACGGGTTCGTAAACACCGGTGTAGGTGACACCCATGATGGCCACAACCCCGATGGTGTTTTCGTCCACCACGCTGGCCAGTTGTGCTCCGCTGAGGCACGGGTGTTCGGCACTGATGGGAACGAATCGCGCCTCTACGTCCCAGTAGTTGCAAAACTTCTCCCACACCACCTGAACCGCTGAACTCATTACCATGTTGGGCTTGGATGTGTCCTTGCCAGCCTTCTTGCGCGCCTGCTGCCAGCGTCGCTTCATGGCCAGGCCACCCAGCATGCAGGCCTCAGACGAACCAACAGTTGAGGTACCGATCAAGTCATCGACATCGGGCGCGTTCCACAGATCGCCGAGCAGCTGCCAGCAGCGTTGCTCGATCTCAGCGGTCTTGGGGTACTCGTCCTTGTCGATCATGTTTTTGTCATAGGTTTCCGCGTAGAGCCGATCCGCGGAATCGTCCATCCAGGTGGTGACGAAGGTGGCGAA